>CALMDO010000047.1 GCA_937862805.1 uncultured Bacteroidota bacterium | reverse complement strand
CGTTGTCTGCGGTTTGTCCCCTGTATAGTGTGTAGAGGGTGCCGAAGATTATTGCCAGCACAATCGCTGTACTGAACACCAGGTGGATTCTGAATTCTTCTTTGTCGATATTTTTCATTCGGAGTAGCGGTTTAAGGAGTGAGAACCTGATCGATAAGGGTGAGTATCTCCTGGCGCGTAAAGGGTTTGACGATGTGTGCGTTCAGCCCCTGTTCCAGAATGGCTTGTTTTTCCTGGTCGGTAGCGTAACCGGTCACGGCAATAACCGGGATATGGGTATTTTTACTCATTTTACGAATCTCCCGGGTAGCCTCTATGCCATCCATTTCCGGACCCAGGTTGATGTCCATAAGGATCAGGTCGTAATCATTCAAAGTAGCAAGTTTGACTGCCATCTCACCCGTCATGGCCTTTTCGATGACAAACCTTTCTTCCAGGTATATCAAGAGTAATTCAAGGTTGGCTTCATTGTCTTCGACAACCAGGATCAGCGGTCGTTCGCGAACTTGTTTTTTGACCACAGGTGCCGGTACGGGTTTTTCCGGAAGAATGGGCCCGGTTTTAGCCATTAACCCGGCAGGGTGGATATGGAAATAGAGGGAGAAGGTAGAACCAAGTTGGGGTTTGGTTTCAATTTCGATCTCACCACCCAGCATATCCATAAATCTTTTGCACAGAGTTAGTCCCAATCCATTTCCTTCATGGCTTCGGCCGATCCCTTCGCTTCCTTGCCTGAAAGGCTCGAAAAGAATTTTCATCTGTTTTTCGGTAATTCCGATTCCTGTATCCTTGACGCTGAACACAACCCAATCTTCTCCCTTGCGGTTGATCTTCTCCAGTATGATCCATATCTGACCTGCCGGGGTGAATTTTATAGCATTATCTATAATATAAAAATAGATATTGGCTACCAGGTCGGGATCCGAGACAGCCATGAGATCGTTCCTGATTATTCTGGTGAGATGAAGGTTCTTTGCCGTGATTCGGTCCTCAAATTTGCCTACCACATCTTTCAGCAATTCCGACATGTTCATCTCTTTGATAGTCATTGTTTTATGACTTGACTCCAATTGTGCTAATTCCATGATAGAGGTCAGGGTCACCATGAGTCGTTTGCCTGACTGATGGATGAAGTTGACCATTTCAACCATTGACTCATCGGTCACAGTCTCTTTGAGCAGTCCGGCGAATCCCAGGATGCCATTGAGGGGAGTACTCAACTCGTGGCTCATATTGAGCAGCAGGGATGATTTCAGTTGACTGGCCTCTTCCGCCTTTTTCTTGGTGATTTCCAACTCCCTGACAAGGTTGCTTTTATGGATGATTTTGACTACTTCCTCCATAAAAAGGCGCAATTGCTCTTCATCGATTGGATCATAATTGATTACCTTATTTCCAACGCCGATGATATACCTGATCGTGTTATCAAAGCTGACGGGATGGATAAGATAGTGGTGCGCCTTGGAAGTATTAGCTGGTGGTGTAATAATGTTTTCAGAAACTGCAGAATCGCCTGAACACACTGGTTTACCAGAGGTTAAGCATTGATGCAGGATTGTTGATTCCCAATAGGGGTTCTCCGGGTCTATATTTTTGTGATAATTTCCCCGAGCATCAGGCGACCACCATACAGATTTCAGAAAATTTCCGGTTTCATCTATAAAATGGAAGGAACCGCAATGACTTTTAGTGAGCTTTATTGCTTCGTTCACCGATAGTTCGATGATTTCTTCCTCGCTTCTTCCCTCTATTTGGCTGATCCGGTACTGGGCAGCGATCCGGTTGTTGTTGTATTGGGCCGTTATCTCTCTTTCTTTCCTCTCGGTAATATCGAGATGGATACCCATGATGATCAATGGTTTCTTCGCATCATCAAATTCAATCACTTTCCCTTTGGATTCGATCCAGACATAATGACCCTGTTTATGCCTGAGCCTGAACTCTGATTTATAGTCAGGGATTTCCTGCCGGATAAATTGGTTCAGGTGTTCACTCGCTCTCTTCCGATCATCGGGATGACAAAGCGTTTCCCGGGTCGAGATGTGATCAGGCATATCTCCTTTTTCGTATCCCAGCATTGATAACCATTGAATCGCCTCAGAGCTTTCTCCGGTTTTTATGTTGTGGTACCACAAGCCTACGACACCTGATTTGATCAAAGCTGCAAACCTGGCATTGGAGGCAGTCAATTCCCGGAATGATCTGTTCCTCTCGGTAATATCGACAAAGGAAAGCATGATATTGAGAATCGCTTCGCCCGAATAAACCGGTGTGGCGGTCAACTGAACATCCATGATGGAACCGTCCTTACGTCTGACCTGGGTTTCACGATTGACCGGTATGCCATTTAAGACAGCTTCATAAATAGAAGCAAGCCGATCGGGGAAGACGGCAAAGGAAGTTATGTTTTGGCCGATTACCTCCTCTGCAGAAGAATAGCCCCCATCGCGGATTAAGGCATCGTTAACGTAAATTATGGTACCATCGGAATTGAGCAAGGCGATGGCGCTGATAGAGGAGCGGATGGCTGCTTCCTTGATCCTTAATTGGTCTTCAATCTCCTTCCGGGCAGCAATATCTCTGGATACCCCTAAGAAATAGAGAAAATTTCCGGTTTCATCATACGTACCGCTGATCGTGGCTTCTGTCCACACGGTAGATCCGTTTTTACACGGTTGTTCCAGTAAGAAAGTTTTGGTTGTTATCTTTATACCGGCTTGAAGTTGTTTGACGGATAACTGAATGTTTTCAAAGGCAATCGGCAGGGAAGAGGGACAGAGCGTTTCCTGAAAGGTTTGTTTCATTACCTCTTCCGGAGTAAAACCCCGCAATCGTTCAACAGAGGGACTGACATAAAGGAATTTCCCATCGATATCGAGGGTCCAGATGACGTCATGAACGTTTTCAGCCATCATCCTGAACTGTGTTTCCGACTGGATCCTTTTTTGTCGTTCAGAATAAATATCGGTGATATCCTGGACGATGCATGACATGGATCGAGGTTTCCCGCTTTCGGTGAAGATTGTCCTGGCGAACATCCGGTGGACCCGGGTCTCCCCTGAATCAAGTTGAAGACGATGGATGGTTTCATGCATCGCCTCATCTTTTTGGTATTCCAGAAAGGCGGTTTTGATGGTTTCTCTGTCATCAGGGTGTACCATCGCGAAGAAGCTATCCAGATCAGGATGGTAGTTCTCGGGCGATTTTTCGAAAAGTTTAAAGAGTTCGTTGGACCAACAGACGGTGCCTTGTTCCAGATCGATCTCGAAGGTGCCAATTTTGGCGATCTCCTGGGTCTTTTGAAGGTAATCTTTGCTTTCACGGAGTATGTTCTGCTGATCGATCATCCTGGTGACATCGTGAGCGATGGTCAGGTAGTTCTCTATTTTTCCCGAACTGTTACTCAGCGGTGAGATGTTGATTTGCAGGTTAAGCAGCTTTCCGTCAGGCCGAATACGGCGCGTAGAAAAGTTTTCAATTTTACGGCCGGCTTTTACTTCTGAGTAAATGTATTCCAGTTCATCTAAATGAGATTTCTGGTATAACTTACAGATGTTCATTCCGATACTATCTTTTGCGGCAATACCGAAAAGTTTTTCTGCACCTTCATTCCATGATAAAATGGTCCCTTCAAGATTGATTGTAATCACGGCGTCAACGGAAGTATCGATGGGTTGATCGACATTGCTTAAAATGGTGATGACTGCGTTGAGACATTGCATCTCCTTCAACCGCTCCTGTAAAAGTTCGGTTTTATGGTTAATCTCCTCTTCGACTTCATTAAAAAGGGTTCCCTTCTGACCTGCCAAAAAGATCAGAGAATGGTTGTTGTTGGTTGTAGCCACCCATTGCAGCCATTTGTACTCTCCGTTTTTGCATCGGAGTCGGTTGACGAAATTAATGGCTTCTCCTCCGTTGAGGAGTGTTTCTGTCAGTTTTTTCGATGTTGCGATATCGTCGGGATGCACCCAATCAAGATAGTTTTTCCCAAGAAGTTCCTCTGTTGTAAATCCGGTAACAGTTACCCATCCCGGATTCAGGTCACAAAAATTCCCTTCCGGACTGGTGATGCAAAAAAGAAGGGTTGTATTTGCCAGTCCAGGACATCCTTGCATGGAATCGGAATCTTTCATAGGAGACAATGGTCTTGATTATCAGAAGAATCAATGATGAAGGTGCTTTACGTGATCAATGCCATAAATAATTGAGATAGATACGAATATACAAATATATTCTTAAATACTGAAAAATCCGCATTTTATGGCCAAGAACTGTAATGATGACTGAAAAGAAATTCAATGGGAAGGTTAAATGGATTGGTTTTTTTATTAATTTTGCAGTCCTGTTTCAATTTCATCCTTTTAGCTCAGGAGTTCTTTAAATCAAAGCCCGGATGGCGGAATTGGTAGACGCGCTAGTTTCAGGGACTAGTGTCCGTACGGATGTGCAGGTTCGAGTCCTGTTCCGGGCACCAAATCACTTCAAGACCCGCTTTATTGGCGGGTTTTTTATTTTT
>CALMDO010000046.1 GCA_937862805.1 uncultured Bacteroidota bacterium | reverse complement strand
GGCTGATCCGGGGATAGATTTCCCGGCAGAAATGATCCACTCCTTTATTCTGAAGACCCACTGAATTGAGCATTCCGCCAGTCGTTTCAGCCATACGCGGGTAAGCGTTGCCGTCCCGGTTTTTCCCGGTGACCGCCTTGACAAAAATCCCTCCCAATTCTCCCGGGTCAAAAAAATCCGAGAACTCTTCTCCATAACCGAAAGTCCCGGAAGCAGTGGTGACCGGATTTTTAAATACCATCCCCGCAATATTGACACGCAGGCTACCCATTTATCTTTATAGTTATTGCCATCCCAGCCGTTTTGTGTTAAATACGGGCCCTTCAACGCAGACCCGTTCATGACCTTTATCCGTGGGAGTAACGCAGCACAAACACACTCCAAAACCGCAAGCCATCATGTTTTCGAGCGACACTTCACAATCAACACGATGGAAAGCTGCAATCTTCGCGACAGCGCGCATCATGGCCTCCGGACCGCAACAGTAGATCTTCCGGAAAGGAAAATGTTCCGTTTGAAAAACCGGATGGTCCACCACCAGTCCCTTTGAACCATAAGAACCGTCGTCGGTGGTGATCAGCAATTCCCCGTAACGTGAATAATTTTCAGTTTCAAACATCTCTTCTTTGGTCCGGAAACCCAGCAGGATTTTCGGAACAACATGCTGACGGGCCAGGAATTGCGCCAGGAAAAGTAACGGGGCAACACCGCAGCCTCCGCCAACCAGCAAAACTTCAGGCGAGGAAGGAAGAGAAAAGGCATTCCCTAACGGAAAGATCACGTTGATACGATCTCCTTCGCGGGCTAAGGCCAGTTGCCGGGTTCCCTCTCCTTTGACCTGGATCAGCAGCCTGAAAAGGTTACGAGAAGGATCCACTTCGTGGATGGAGAATGGCCTTCGTAGAAAAGTCGGAGGGGATCCGTCCACCCTGACCTGCGCAAACTGACCGGGGAGCATGACGGGAAAAGGATTTTCCGATGTGAGTTCAAGGAGAAAATGACGTTTGTTAAGCCTTGTATTTCGGCTAACGATCAAATCCTCAATCTTTTTTTTAAATACCATAACGGGTGGTATCGCCTTTCCACAAAAGTAGTGAGAAATGTTGTAAATACCAGTTTTTTTAGTATCTTTGGTTACCTTAAACCGAAAAATAATGAAAAGATTGTTCTATTGTCTGTGTGCTTTTCTCTTCTCCGGTCTGGTAGCTGTAGCACAGGACCGGGGAATGAAAGCGGTTGAGATCCCGGTGGAGGGTAAACCCACGACCCTGTACCAGGGCAGTTACGCGCTGATCATTGGCGTGACTTCGTATTCCAATGGCTGGTCACAACTTCCGGGCGTCAAAGAAGAGGTCGCCGATGTCAAAACATCCCTCGTTAAAAACGGCTTTAAAGTTGAAGTGGTGATGGATCCCACAAAAGCCGAGATGGACAAGGCTTTTACCGATTTTATTTCGAAAAACGGGCAGGTGGTCGATAACCGTCTCCTGTTTTATTTCGCGGGTCATGGTTATACTGTAAAGACCAATTACGGGGAAGAACTGGGATATATTGTCCCGGTGGATGCGCCCAATCCCAATTATGACCTCGCTAAGTTCCAAAGTCAGTCGATGGAAATGGCACAAATAGAGATTTATGCCCGGCGACTACAGGCAAAGCACGCGCTCTTTATCTTTGACGCCTGTTTTTCCGGCTCCTTGTTCACCAGCACACGCGCTGTCCCGGCCATCATCAGTTACAAAACTACCCTTCCCGTAAGGCAATTCATCACCAGTGGTAGCGCCGAAGAGATGGTACCCGATAAAAGCGTTTTCGGAGAACAATTTATCCGTGCCATCAACGGAGAGGCCGATGTGGATAAGGACGGCTATGTCACCGGCAGTGAATTGGGTGATTTCCTTCAATCGACCGTCGTGAATTATTCCAAAAACTCCCAGCATCCTCAATATGGTAAGATAAGAAGTCCCAACCTCGATAAGGGAGATTTTGTTTTTCCGGTTGCAGGGGGATCGCAGACTGTGGCTTCCACCACAACTACAACCCGTTCTGCAACGCCGCCTGCTGAAACATCCTCCACTACGGCTACCGGTGTTACCTCGACCAGCCAACCAGCACCCGAGCCTTCTGTAGCGGCAACCACTGCTCCGGCTACCACCAAAGCCGCCAAAAGCAAGAAAAAGGACCGGGGAAAAGAAGAGACCAAAGAAAACCCTCCACCTGTAACGATGGCTACGGAAACAAAAAAGTCTGAACCGGTGCCGGTCAGCGATGATCTTATACCTATGGTCTATGTTGAGGGTGGGTCATTTAATATCGAAGACAAACTGCCCGGACCTCCTTCACCCGGCTTGCCAAGACCAGGACTGCCACGGCCTTCCCCATCAAAAGGTAAACAAGTGACTGTCAATGGTTTTTATATTGGAAAATATGAAATTACCCAGAAACAATGGCGTGAGATCACAGGCAACAATCCAAGCACCACAGCCGATTGCGACGATTGCCCGGTTGAAAATATCAGCTACGAGGATGCTGAAACCTTTCTCCAGGCTTTGAGCAGCAAAACAGGCAAAAAGTATCGCTTACCAACAGAAGCAGAGTGGGAGTTTGCCGCACAGGGCGGTACCCAAAGCAAAGATTACAATTTTTCAGGAGGTAAGGATGCAGATGATGTGGGCTGGTACGAGAAAAATTCAGGCAGGTCAACCCATGCCGTAGGACAAAAGCAGCCCAATGAGCTGGGTATTTATGATATGAGCGGGAATGTTTTTGAGTGGTGCAGCGACTGGTTCAGCCCTGTTTATCTCCACTCCGGGGCGACCCTCAATCCAAAAGGGCCTGAAAAAGGCGACCACCGGGTGATCAGAGGTGGAGGTTATAAAAACCGGCAGGGTGAACTGAAAACAAACTTCAGAAAAGGACTTAAACCCGATGCCCGGTACCCGGATGTCGGGTTACGCATTGTGAGAGAAAAATAATCCTATGAAATACACGCTTTTATCTGCTATCCTGCTGGTGATAAGCGGGATCAGCTATTCTCAAAACCCTGCCTGGACCGACCCGGTTAAGAGAGCTGCCGATTATCCTGAGAAGTTATACCTTACCGGATTCTCCTCAGAAACAACCAGGAAAAGTGTTAACCCCGATGAACTCAGACTTAAACACATTAACTATGCCAAGACAGAACTGGTCGGGGCCATCCGTACCCAGATCTCCAGCTCTGCCACTCTGAATTTGG
>CALMDO010000045.1 GCA_937862805.1 uncultured Bacteroidota bacterium | reverse complement strand
AACTTCGAACTTGAGCAGGACTGCGAATTATCACTGACAGGTTATTTACACACTAAATGCACTGATAGGTTGCAGGGTAATTACCACCCGAGTCTTCTCCCGTCAATAACATATTCACCGGGTACCCGTTGCTGTTGTATTCATAGGTAGCATTGGTTGTAGTAGTGGTATTTCCGTAACTATCGAAATAGATTTCCTTCGTAAAATTGTTTTTCGAGAGCAGTTTCAACATGTTCTGCCAAATCACTTCAACATTCATCGACCTTACCATACGGATTTTATCTATCAATAGAGCACCTCTTCCGGAATCGCCATTTCCGGAGTAAGCTGATTATACCTCTTACTCTCCTTCCATTCGGTTTCATATTTATTCAGATTCTTGTCAACAAAATCTTTAAGCTTTTCTCTCTTCCTTATGATTTTTGACACATCTGTAATGAGCGGCTCAGTTTTATTGACCATTGCCACAGAAGCAGTGAACACCTTATCATCAACATTGATCGGGGTTAAACGGGAAATTGTTTTCTTCAGGCCAACCGCGCCATCCACGATCACAATATAAGTATCGCCTTCTTTGAGGAGTGCAGGGAGAAAATCCCTGGTCATGGAAGAGGACCATAAAAGTTGCTCCCCCGGATCACATTCATATCGCATGTAATGCATTTTATCGATTCCACCTACATATTGGTCATTGTGAAAAAATTCGTAGGGCGGGCACAGCGGGTTGAGACTGACAAAATAAATCACTGCTTTTCCAGGTGCCGGAGGCCAGAACCCCGGCCCGGAATTGGGAACATTTGAGTACATGGAGGCGGGCCCGCTTGTCAGGCGTTCACTTGCTATTTTAGTGATCTCGCTATGTTTGTATGTGAAGATATTCTGATCGCTTGTTTGGATTTTAATCACCGAATCGGGGATCATTTCAAGAATGGTACCACGAATGATGCTCCCGTTTTTCAAATAAACCACCGAGACAGTGTTTGATTGCTGTCCTAAAATATGGAGTGGAAAAAGTAAAAAAAGCAAAAATGCCAATATTGAACAATTGAAAAGTCTCATTCTTTTCTCATTTTATATTTAATTTGTCCGTGGCGCTCACCGCAATCAAAAAGGTTTTCCAAGAATTATAGCAAACTTCACATTACTTCAGTTTAAAACCCAACGGTTATTCCCATTCCGTAATTCGTAAGTCCGATTCTCACGCTGGCCGTCGTTTGCTTGGTATCCTTTAACCCCTTATTGTATGTCTTTACTGCCATCCTCATATTGGGTCTATAACCCGTTGAAATCAAAACGCCTATTAATTCGATCCCCAACCCTGAGCCGCACAAGATGAGTTTTGTTGCCATATCTTTTACAAGCACACCTCCCAGCACCGTGGTGGCGCCTATTACCATAAAAACATTTGCTGCTGTTGAATACCCATTGGCTGTCTTATAATGGCTATATGCTTCAGGATTGCTGCGTAAAACCAATTTCAGTTCCCGATGGCTTAACCTGATACCGTGCTGGTAAAACAATCTGTTTTTAACGATACTGATGGTGTCAGAAAGGGAAGGAGTTGTTGGTTTAGTGGCAGTTTTCCGAGGCGTCGCAATCGATTCCCTGGTTATTTTATCAATTTCCTCCATACTGAAGACAAAAAGACTTTTGTCCTTTGTCTCTATTTTAACTGACTGGTTAAGCGTTTGTTCAGTGATTGTGCCCCTTACAATGTTGCCATTTTTAAGATAGACAACATCTTCGGTTTTGGTTTGCCCTTGAATGAACTCCGGGAATAACAGGATGAATAACAGGATGAAAAAAGAAATGAAGGATTTTTCCATTGTTTTGGGTTTAAAATAAGAATTTGATTTTCTATTTTTCCTTAATCGCTTTTCTGATGAATTTTCCCAGCCCTTTTCCCGCTCCTGCATAAGCCGAGTAAATTGCACCTCCACTTCCGGCAGCTTGAATTGACACTTTGGCAACCTCTTTCTCTCTGTCGGCTCCCTCATAGAACATGACCACCAAACTTACTTCCGAAGCAGAACTTACGATGGTTAAGTAGGTATCCCAGCCCTTTTCGATGAATTTTGTCTCAACAACCATTGAATATTTGCTTTTCGGACTGCCTTTCTTTGCGACAATCTTCACTTTTGACAACTCTTTGTTGAGATACTTGATAAAGTTCGGTTCGTTTAGCCTTATCTTTTCTTCATTCCACTGGGCAAGCCATTTGTCGCCTTTTCCACTTTTCTTTTCGTTTAATTCATTGACTTTTGCAGAAATATACTCGCTCTCAAGCTTGTACTCCCCGACCGCCGTCTCTGTGTACCTGAATTCAACACCAATGCTAAGGATGCCTTTAAGAAAATCGAGATTCCCGGTAATTAAATCAACATTTTGAGCAGCTCCCTCAATGGCAAGATTCAATGAAAACAGCAGGGTAATAAGGATAGATTTTTTCATGATTTGATCTTAATAAGTATTGATTAATTCACTATGGTCACTCACTCTACCAACCCGTTCTCTATCGCAAAACAGGACAGCAATGCGATGCTGTTCAAATGCAATTTTTTTTGAATGTTTTTCCGGTGTTTGTTTACGGTTTCGGGCTGGATGAATAAACATTGGGCAATTTCGGTATAGCTGAAGCCACGGGCAATCAACCGGAGAATCTCCTGTTCTCTCCTGGTAAGCTTTTTCATTGCAGAAACCGGATGGCGCTTCCGGAAATCGTGATAAAATTCACTGAAATGGTCAAAAGTAGCCATGTTTGCAAGGTCCGACTGGTGACAACAAATCCAATCGTTCCCCCCGTCGCGATTGTTCAACCGTTTAAAAGTGCATAAATACCAGTCGGGCCTGGTGTTGTAATTGACAAACCGGGTAAAAAAGGAGACTGCTTCCGTTATACCTGAAACTACATTGGTAAAGGCCTGGACAAAGACGGGCCGGTCCTCCTTGTGGAT
>CALMDO010000044.1 GCA_937862805.1 uncultured Bacteroidota bacterium | reverse complement strand
GTACTTTTATAAAATTAAGCGATCGGATATGTTGACCTTGAAAATTTTCTTCTGGATTTTCCTTTTCATCTTGGTTTATGCCTATCTGGGCTATGGCCTGCTCCTTTATCTGCTGGTGAAGTGTAGAAAAAATAACAATGAGTCGCCCTTCGGAGAAGAGGCTGGTGAGGATCCCGAAGTGACATTGTTTGTTGCAGCTTATAACGAAAAGGATTTTATCCGGATGAAAATGGAAAATTCTTTTTCACTCGATTATCCGAAAGATAAGATCAAACATGTCTGGGTGACCGACGGATCGGATGACGGCACACCTGAATTGCTCAGGACTTATGAAGGGGTTGAAGTGTATCATCAGCCGGAAAGAGCGGGAAAAATTGCAGCTATGAACCGGGGAATGCAATTTGTGAAAACCCCTATCGTAATCTTTTCAGACGGGAACACGCTCCTTGGGAAAGAAGCCATCCGGCGGATTGTTAAGCTCTTCCGTGATCCTAAAGTGGGGTGTGTATCGGGCGAAAAACGGATCTTCAACAAAGAGGGCGCAGCGGCGACGGAAGGCATTTACTGGAAGTATGAGTCGTTCCTGAAGAAACTGGACGCAAAGCTTTATTCTGTTGTCGGCGCAGCAGGAGAACTGTTCGCATTGCGTACCCATCTTTACCGTCCCGTCGAAAAAGATACATTGCTTGACGATTTCATCATCTCCCTAAGGGTTGCTGAACAGGGTTACACCATCCAGTACGACCCTGAGGCCTATGCCATTGAAAATCCCTCCGCCAACGTGAAAGAGGAATTGAAAAGGAAAATAAGGATCTCAGCCGGAGGTATCCAATCGGTTTTACGTTTGAAAGAATTACTCAATCCCTTTCGGTTCGGTCTCCTCTCCTTCCAGTACATTTCGCACCGTGTGCTGCGATGGACACTGGCCCCGTTGGGTTTACCCATTATCCTGTTCTGCAACCTGGCTATCCTTATCAGCGAAGGTTTTCTCGATTTCTCAAGTCTTTATACATGGCTGTTTTACCTCCAAATGCTTTTCTATCTGCTGGCCCTGCTGGGTTGGGTGGCCGAAAACCGCAAAATCAAAGTCAGGATCCTCTATGTACCATACTACTTTATCATGATGAATGTAGCGGTTTACCTGGGTTTTATACGCTTCATCAAAAAACAACAATCGGTAAACTGGGAACGCGCAAAAAGAGGATGAAATGGATACCGGTACAATAAAAAAACATGGGATGAAACTCCTTCTACTGGTGGGAATCCTTATGTTTCACCAACCGGCCATCACTCAAAACAACTCCTGTAAAATCTCTTTCGACGCCACGGTGAACTTAATCAACGGGCACACGAATGCAGCCACCGTCAAACCAGGGGATACCATTTGTCTGACTGCCGGAACGAGAAACTTCCTGCTGATCTCCTACATTCACGGGACACGCGAGGCGCCTGTAACCATCATCAATAAAGGTGGACAAGTGACCATCCTGAACAGTCCCAACTACGCGATCAAGTTCGATTCCTGCTCCCATGTCCGCTTTACCGGATCGGGTGATCCACTGATCCCTTACGGCTTCAAAACTGTTAATGCTCCGGGAACGGGGGTATCCGTCGACGGGATGACTACCGATATTGAACTGGACCGGTTGGAAGTGAGTTACACTGCCTATGCAGGGATCATTGCTAAAACCGAACCCGATTGCGCCTTCAAATCGACCCGGGATAAATTTACCCTGCGCAACCTGAGCATACACGACTGTTATGTCCACCATACCGGCAATGAAGGGTTTTATATCGGGAGTTCAAAATTCAAAAACGGGCAAACCCTGACTTGCAACGGATACGATACCGTGGTTTTTCCGCACCTGCTGAAAGGGGTAAGAATTTATAGCAACCTTGTCGAATTTTCCGGCTGGGACGGGATCCAGGTCAGCAGCGCCGATTCAGGTTGCTTCATCCACGACAATACCGTTTTGTATGATAGTGAAGGAGAAGTACTTTACCAGATGAGTGGGATCATCCTGGGAGGAGGAAC
>CALMDO010000043.1 GCA_937862805.1 uncultured Bacteroidota bacterium | reverse complement strand
AACATGTAGCCCGGCGGATTCTCGATGCAGTAGAAAAAACCTTTCCGGAGGTGACTGAAATCAGTCTCTCCATTTCAAAGCTCAATCCTCCGGTCGGGGGGAAAGTGCAACGGATCAGTTATAGAACACTCCGTACTCACTGATGAGGGGTGGAATTTTAAAAAAATGTTGTATTTTTGCAAACTGAATCACAGGGTTTCGTGGCCGAGTGGCTAGGCAGCGGTCTGCAAAACCGTATACAGCGGTTCGACTCCGCTCGAAACCTCTCTGTTAAACCCGCTTCCGTAAAGGCAGCGGGTTTTTTATTTTCGCCCCGGAAAGACCAGGTATTCCGTTATCAGGATCAGCAGGAGGGTAAACAAGCTACTGAGGATGACGCGAAGCAGGGTCCGGAAAAACTCATCCAATCGGAACACTTCAAGGAAGAAAAGCGCGAAGTGGTGAACGAGCACCAACGCGATGGAATAATATAGAAACCATTTGATTCCCTGGTTTTTAAGTGAAGGAGTATCGCCGATCAGGGATTCCGGTCCGGAGGAGATGAGGGTGATAAGAAAGGGCCGGATAAAAGCGGTCAGGATGCAGGCGGCGGCATTCAGCCCGGGGGTATTGGTAAAAAGATCGACCCCGGTACCCAACAGCAGGGAGGAGACCAGCAATAACCAGCGGGGTGTATTGAACGGCAGTAAAAGGATGAACAGGACATAATAGTATGGATTGATGAATCCTCCCAGGTTAATGTGATTCAGTACCAATACCTGGAACAGGATCAGAAGAAAAAACCTGAGGATATTCTGAACAACGGTTTTTGAGCTTACATCCATTGTTTTATGTTAATTGCCATCCTGTTAATTCTATTTGAAAGAGGCCTTCAGCGCCTCTTTTTCAGCCCGCAGCATGTCGATCACCACCTCTACATAACCCAGGCTGTTGAAATCTGTGGAGAATAGCAGCGTTCCGTTGTTGAAATTCTCATCCTGGGTGATGTTGAAGTCGGAGAGGGTGCCGATCATGAGTCCTTCGGGGAAAATATCAGAATTTCCGCTGGTAATGATGGTAT
>CALMDO010000042.1 GCA_937862805.1 uncultured Bacteroidota bacterium | reverse complement strand
ATCCATTTCAACCATGAAAACTTTCCGGAGCCTTTTGATCACCTTGCTTTTGCCGGTGCTTTCGTTACCGGTCTTATCCCAGACCCTGCCGAATTTACCGGTCAAGCTGGGCATAAAGGTAGCTCCCAACATTGCCTGGATGAACCCGGGCACCAAGGATTACGATGATGATGGTGCGCGCTTGGGGGCCACGGTCGGTTTTATCAGTGATTTCTATTTTGCCGAGAGGTATGCCATTTCAACGGGGTTCAATTTTTCATTTCTTAACGGAAGGCTCAGCTATCCGGATGTCCGTATGAAACCCGGCGATACAACAATCCTGACGGGCCAGGTGAACAGGAAGTATAACTTCATTTACCTTGAAATCCCGCTGATGATCAAGATGCAATCGAAAGAGTTTGGCCGGTTTTCTTTTTTCGGACAGATCGGATTTGGTACGGCATTTCGGATCAAAGCGACCGCCAAAGAGAGCTTCCAACCGGACCATGGGGAGATGTTCGAACAGCAATACGAAATCAACCAGGCCACTTCCCTGATCCGGGAATCGTTACTGATCGGTTTGGGGTTTGAATTCCATCTGGATCAATCTTCGCGGATCATCCTTGGCCTCTCTTATTCCAACGCGCTGAACAACGTGTTAAACGGAGGGGTCAACGAAAAATCAAAACTCAATGAAAAAAGCTCCCTGAATTTTGTGGAGTTGAACCTGGGTTTCCTGTTCTGAGAAGGATTATGAAGATAGCGCTGGCACAACTGAACTACCGCATCGGGGACTTTGATTACAACACCACCCGTATCCTCGAATCGATCGGGATGGCAAAAGCCCGTCAGGCTGATCTGGTGATTTTCTCCGAATTGTCGGTTTGCGGCTATCCGCCGCTTGATTTTCTTGAGTTTGATGATTTTGTCAGGAAGAGCATGCAATCGGTCGAAACCATCGCTGCATCATGCAAGGGAATTGCCGCCGTGGTCGGGGCACCATCCGTCAATCCGGCGCAACAGGGTAAGCCACTCTACAATTCGGCTTTTTTCCTTGCAGAAGGAAAGATCCGGGGGGTCGCCCATAAAACCCTTTTACCCAATTACGATGTTTTTGATGAATACCGCTATTTTGAACCCAACCGTCTTCCATACAACATCATTGAATACCAGGGATCCCGGATCGCGCTGACGGTGTGTGAAGATCTGTGGAATGTGACCGATGATCCCTTGTACATCAGAAACCCGATGGATGCATTGATCCCGCTGGGCCCTGACCTCATCATCAACATCGCAGCCTCTCCTTTCCATTACCATCAACCCTCCGATCGCAGGGAGGTGCTGGTCCGTAACGCACTGACCTACCACCGGCCGATCGTTTACGTGAACCAGGTTGGCGGTCAGACCGAACTGATCTTCGATGGAAACTCTATGATGGTCGCGGCCGACGGCACGCTCGTCACCCGGTTGAAAGGATTTGAAGAAGAGCTGAAAGTGGTCGATTTCGACCCTTTTACTCCCCTGTCAGGTCTCAGAACTGAAATGGAAGCAGAACCATTGACCATTGCCTCCATCCATTCAGCGCTGGTTTTGGGTATCCGTGACTATTTCGGGAAGATGAATTTCAGGAAGGCCCTGCTGGGTTTGTCGGGTGGCATCGACAGTGCCGTAACCTTAGCGCTGGCAGTCGAAGCGTTGGGACAGGAAAACCTTCTGGGGGTGCTGCTCCCATCGCAGTTTTCATCGGATCACAGCATCGAAGATGCCCGTGCACTGGCTGAAAAAACAGGCGTTCAATACGAGATCATTCCCATTGAGAAGGGTTTCAGGGTGATGCAGGAGT
>CALMDO010000041.1 GCA_937862805.1 uncultured Bacteroidota bacterium | reverse complement strand
TTCACAAAGACAACACCCGGCAACGCAACATTCCTAACCATGCGCTGCTTCAAAATATTGTAAAACAGGCTCTCCTGCAACAGGGGCTTTTCCTCGCCTCAGAAAACGGAACCATTTACCACTATCCTTCCTTTACGGTCTCGTTGATTTCTGCGGACCTTGACCGATTTGCGCCACCTCCTGAACCTTTCTGCTGATCGCCCTCCTTTTTTGAAACATCCACCGAACTGCTGCGGGATAATCCGTGCACAACAATCATTATGCCCGGAGTGATCTTTCCTGTGTTGCCAGCAACGTTAGTGTAACGCTGAAAGGAGCGTGAATTGAACAAACCCTATTATTTTCCACAAAACAGGACAATTAATTCAAATCAATATGAAAACTTTATCACGTTATATTTCATTGCTATTCATTTTTATTCTGGGCGGGGGATCCATCTCTTTCGCGCAACCGGAGGCTGGTAAAGCCGACAGCATAAAGACCGCAAACCTGGGAGAGGTGGAGATCACTGCCCTTCGCTCCACTACTCCTCTCAGAGAACTGCCGGCTTCCATCTCCATTGTTAACAAGCACCAATTGACTACCCTCACTAAAAGCATCGCTCCCGATGAAGCACTGAGACTGGTCCCCGGTGTGAAGGTCGAGAACGGGACTGATGGCTCCCGTGTGCACCTTTATATCCGCGGACAGGGTATCTTGTCGGAAAGCGGATTTCGCGGAATTCAGGTGCTGATTGACGGAATTCCGGTGAATGATCCCGGTGGTTTCTGTCCCGACCTTTACGATGTCGACTGGCTGACGGTTCAACGTGTCGAAGTGTTGAAAGGACTGGCCGCTTCTTTTTATGGCGCCAATGCAGCCGGCGGAGTTGTCAATATTACCACATACAACGGAGGCCCGAAAAAAGTGAATTCTTCTTTCTACGCGACGGGCGGTTCCTTTGGGTTCTGGAAAACAGGCGCTCAGGTTGACGGCGCAGAAAAGAACATGGATTACAGGGTCTCCTATTCGCATGCCCAGGGACATGGCTATCGCGACCATCAATCATTCATGGCAGATAATTTCAGTGAAAAAATCAATTGGACACCTTCCGACAAGATCAGGATTACCCAAATCCTGACCTACACCAATTATTTCAACCAGAACTCGGAAGGGATCAACCTCTACCGTTACGAAACATTTGGACCGCGTGCTGCCAATACCGATGCGGTCCCTTATAATGAATTCCATGAAACCGGCCGCCTGACCGGAGCCTTGCTCGGAACTTTCAAAATCCGTGGTAACCAGGAGATCGCTGCCAAAGGATATGTCAAAAAGACAAGCTACCGGGAAACCTCAAACAATGGAGACGATTACAAACCATACACCAATATCGGCGGATCCGTGCAGTACAACCTCAACACCGGCAATGAAAAGCTCATGAACCATTTCAGCCTGGGCGCCGATTACCAGAACCAGTCCATAATCGAGCACTTGTTCGCCGTTCCTCCTGAAAATGAACGCGATTCGATGCGGGTTGACAGTTACTGGAGCCGTCAGTGTTTTGACCTTTCGACCATCCTGATCAACCAGGTCATCCACCAACAGAGCGGCGGGGTTTATCTGATCGACAAACTGGATATATCCAGGAAACTGTACGCATTGGTCAACCTCCGTTACGACTGGATTTACAGCAGCCTTACCAGCAACATCCCGGTTCCCGATTCATTGTCACCCAACGGTACCAAAGAGTATCAGCATGTCACTTACCGGCTTGGCCTCGCCTATGATATCTCAAAGGCTTTCAACCTGTTCGTGAACTACGGCACTGGTTTTCTGACCCCTTCCGGCGATGAGCTTTATAACAACCCGGAAGCGTATGGCGGTTTCAATTCACTGATCAAACCTTCCACTTCGCAGAGTGTAGAACTGGGCTTGAGAGGCGACATTGCCGATAAATTTCATTACGACATCACAGGGTTCGATACCTGGTCCGACAACGAATTTGCCCGTTACAGCGTGCCGGGAAGAGGAAACAACACGGCTTTCTACAAGAATATCGGGAAAAGCAACAAATGGGGGATTGAGACTTTCTTCTCATATGTCCCGGTAAAAAATCTCGTGATCGATGCCGCTTATACATACTCGCACTTCCGGTACACGGCCCCGGACATGACCGACTCGGTGAATGGCATCTACAATATCAAGGGACACTGGATGCCGAACAGTCCTGAACACATGCTTACAGCACAGGTTTCCTACAATTTTCTCCATCACTTCACCGTGACTTTCGGAGCCCAATGGCAGTCCAAATGGTGCATCCAGGTTGATGATTCCATCTATAACCAGTACACCATCGGTCAGACCTATTATCAACCGGGCAGTGTGAGGAGCTCATGGGTTAACGGATACAAGATCTTTAACCTGGGACTGAATTACACCTGGCGACTTGGGGTACTCCAGGGTGATCTCGGACTGTACTGCAAAAACCTGTTTGATGAGCAGTATTTCGGATTTACCGAACCCAACAACGGACCCGATTACAACAGTTACCAACCTGCTCCCGGACGGGAATTCTTTGTCAGCCTTAAACTACGACTTTAATTGCGACAGAAAATCAATCAGCAGGCATTAAGCTGATCGAATGAATACGCAAAAACAAGAGGGTGGCTTTTCATTGGAGCCACCCTCACTGTTTCATAACCCCCGACTTTTCGTCATTCCGATCGCCCGATCACGCCATTTGGAAGTCTTACAACCGTTAAGAACTTCTATCTGAACAGCGGCCTTCAGAATGTGATCTCTTCTTTGCCATTGTCTCAGCCGGTTTCCAACAGGGGGTACGATCCCGTGGATACTATCGAAGGTTTTCTTGTTAGTGTCATTCTGGGTGCTCGCCGATTGGCCCATGCGGGACTGCTCCGACATGATTGAGGAAAACGACGAGTTTTCCAACTACCTCTATTCGGCATTTGTAACCGATCTTGACGGCTTTTGTTGTGAAGAATTTGGAGCTACTGAGGCTGCTTTTCGGTGGGTTTGTGTCGCCTATAACCTGATGAGCCTGTACAAGATAGCCTTGATTAACTCCAAACACGATCCAACCTTGGCAACCCTGAAGTTCCAATGCATTGTTTTTTTTGAAGTAAAAATTTCTAATGAATTGATCAGGATAAAATATTTTTATGAAAATGTTTTGTTATTTTCTGAACTTGTATATTTGTATATGGAATTTGCTAAAATGAGCTTAAAGGACGTGAGGTTGATATGCGTATATCTCCGTTTTCAGCAAATAACACCAATCAATGACACGCAAGTATTCTTCAACTTATAAAACATAAATATTTCTTATAATAAGCGTATGATAATTGCTATCACGCACGTATTTAACAACATACCAGAGAAAACTCACCTTGGTACAG
>CALMDO010000040.1 GCA_937862805.1 uncultured Bacteroidota bacterium | reverse complement strand
TTCAAACCTGGAAGGTTTTTCGGAGGGAACTAATCCATAAATAAGGGAAATGAACAATCATATCACTTTGGGAAAAGAGGGAGAAGAAAGGGCTGTCGCTTACCTTCAGGAGAAAGGATACTCCATCCTCGATCGCAATTGGCGCAGGGGAAGACAGGAGATCGACATCATTGCCAGATGGCAGGAATTCATCGTTTTTGTAGAAGTAAAGACCCGTCGGTCCAACTATTTTTCTGAACCTGAAGAGGCCGTCGACAGGCTGAAACAACGCACCCTGGTGCATACAGCCAACGCCTATGTCCGTTATTTTCACATCAACCTGGAGGTGCGTTTTGACATCATCACCCTGCTGAACCGCGGCGAATCATGGGAGATCCGGCACATCGAAGATGCGTTTTATGCTACCGTGAAATAGTTTATTTTCTTCCGAAATCGGCAGGTATTTCACCCCAGTAAGCTGTTTCCCATTTCAGTACCGGGTTGGGGAAGGAATTATCTTTGAGCCACTGAAGGGCACGCCCGACCAATTCGAACAATTTCTCATTTTTCTTTGAGGGAACCAGGTTGGTGTTGATCGCTTTTTTCCGTACCCAGGCGATGGCGGTCCGTGAATCGGAGTAAACAGGCCAGTCGGAACCTTTTTTCCTGAGCATTGCCAAGGCATGGACAATCCCTAAAAACTCGCCCATGTTGACGGTTCCCTCCGGAAAAGGACCCATCCGGAACAGTTCAGCCCCCGAAGCAGTATCCACGCCCCGGTACTCCAGGACACCCGGATTCCCTGAACAGGCTGCATCCACACAAATACTGTCGGGGATCGGGGTGCCGATCAGCGGGTCGCTACAAACAATCCGCGGAGATTCTTCCGTTTTTTTCTCAAAAAATTTCGCGGGATCATCATAAAAAGCGCTTCGGGCTGCCTCCGGTGTGGGAAAGCTTTTGTAAAGAGCACCGACCACCCCTTCCACCTGTTGGCGACAAGAAATCCAGTCGCTATAAATACCGGGTTGCTTTCCCCGCCACACTACGTAATATTTAGATCGGGCCATCGTTTAAAATTCCTGACAAAATTATCATTAAATTTAACCCGTCAGCAGGCGCTTCTCTTTGCCGGCAGTACAGATCAAACCACATCATGAATCCTATCAGGCAATTAGCCGGTCAGACTGCCATTTACGGGCTTCCCACGATCATTGGAAGGTTTTTGCAATACCTTCTCGTCATTCTCCTGACACGGATCTTTTCCAAAGCCGAGTACGGAACCATCAGCGTTTTTTATTCCTACGCCTCATTCCTTATGGTGATCCTGACCTATGGAATGGAAACTGCTTTCTTCCGTTTTTCCGAAAAGGAAACCGACAAAAACAGTGTCTTCAGTACAGGCATGATCTCATTGCTGTTCTCCTCTGTGGGTTTTATACTGTTGGTTTCAGTCTTTTCACCGGGGCTCGCCCGGTGGATCGATTATCCCGATCACCCCGAATATGTCCTCTGGTTTGCATGGATCCTCGGACTGGATGCCCTGGCCGCAATCCCTTATGCATGGTTGAGGTCGGAAAAAAAAGCCGGAAAATTTGCTTTTATCCGGTTTACCAACATTTTCCTGAATATCGGACTGACCCTCTTTTTCCTTCTTCTTTGTCCCTGGTTTGACCAGATGACAACGGGTTCTCGCTGGAATGACATGCTTCATTACATTTACCGGAAAGATTGGGGAATTGAGTATGTCTTTTTAGCCAACCTGGCCGCCAGCCTTGTCACGCTTTTGCAGTTTCTGCCGCTGATAAACCGGATGCAATGGAAACTTCATCCCCGGTTATGGCGGAAGATGCTTGCCTATGCCCTGCCGCTCCTTTTCGCGGGATTGGCAGGAATGGTAAACGAGACCTTTGACCGGCTTTTACTCCGCTATTTATTGCCCGGTCCGGCCGAATTCAAAGAGGCTCAGGTAGGTATCTACAGCGCCTGTTACAAGATATCCATCCTGATAACCCTCTTCGTCCAGGCCTATAAATTTGCTGCTGAACCCTTTTTCTTCTCTTACGCACGGGAAAAGGATTCAAAACAACTCTATGCCCGTATCATGACCTATTTTGTCATCATGACAGGGATGGTTTTTCTCGTCACCTTGCTTTTCCTTGACGACCTTTTCATCCGTCTTATTGGGAAAGACTTCCGTGAGGGGAGAGCCGTGATCCCGGTCCTGATGATGGCCAATATCTTCCTGGGAATATATTACAACCTGTCGATCTGGTACAAACTGACGGGTAAAACCCTTTGGGGCGCGTGGCTTTCTGTTGTTGGTGCTTTGATTACCCTGGGGCTCAATTTCTGGTGGATTCCGCTGGGACCCAATCATTGGTTTCATGGATACATCGGATCGGCCTGGGCTACCTTTTTCTGTTACGGTACCATGATGGTACTGGCTTACCTGCTGGGGCAAAAGTACTACCCGATTCCATACAATCTGAAGAAGATAACGGGCTATCTGCTGTTGGCCATGGTTCTCTATGGAATAAACATTTGGATCCAACCCGCTCATCTCCTTCCCAGGCTAATGACGGCTACTGCTCTCCTGGCAGTTTATTCCATTGTTGTGTATTATTTTGAAAAACAGGCTTTTGTGAAAGACCTGTAAATGATGATTTTTACTAAATTTGCATTTTATTTTCCAGATGAAAATCAGGATTGTCAATCATTCCAGCCATCCTTTACCAACATACAGCACACTTTTCTCAGCCGGGATGGATCTTCGGGCGCACCTCGGGCAGGAGGTAATGATTCCTCCCATGGGCAGGGTGTTGATTCCTACAGGCCTTTTCATCGAACTTCCGGCAGGGTATGAGGCGCAACTTCGCCCAAGGAGTGGTTTGGCGATTAATCACGGTATCACATTACTGAACACACCGGGAACCATCGACGCTGATTACAGGGGAGAGATCAAGGTGATCCTTGTCAACCTTTCTGCACAGGATTTCATTGTAAGAGACGGCGAGCGAATTGCACAGATGGTCATCACCAGGCACGACCGTGCCGAATGGGAAGAGGTTGGGGAATTGAGTGTTACGGAACGGGGAGCAGGCGGTTTCGGTCATACCGGAAAGCGGTGAATTGTATTATTAAATAATAGCGAAGAAAAAGTGTTGAAATACTCTAAACATTCCGATAATCCAGGGATATTCTATCACTGGATCCTGCTGCTCTTAATTTTTGTCGCGATTTCCGCTCCGGCTCAGGTCATTACACCACACGAACAAACCGGAGGGAAAGTACGGATGGCTGACGACAGCAAAACCCATTCGAAAGATTGGAGCAATACCATGCTGATCAGCGCAAAAAAAGAGGCAATCACGGGCAATATCCAGGGTTCGCGTGAAATCTTCAACCGCTATGTTGAGCGGTATCCGAAAGATCCGGTAGGCTGTTTTGAACTGGCCCGCATTGAAGTGATGCTGAAAAATTATTCGGAAGCAATGACCCTCACCCAAAAATCGGTGGAGCTGGATCCGTCGAATATCTGGTATGCCTTGTTTCGTGCAGAAGTTTGCCAGGTTGTGGGAAACATAACTGAGGCAGTCGCCATTTATGAAAAGATTGTCAGGGAAAATCCGGAAAACCTGGATTACAGCTATCAGTTGGCGGCTCTTTACCTTCAGGTGGAAAAGTACAATGACGCCATCAGGATCTATGATAAAATTGAAGAGAGTGCCGGTGTTTCAGAAGATATCTCCATTCAGAAAGAGAAAATTTACCTCCATCAGAAAGATTTGAAAGGAGCAGAAAAAGAGTTGCAGCGACTTGTCACAGCCTTTCCTCTCGAAAGCCGTTACCACTCTATCCTGGCTGAATTTTACATGAGCAACGGGATGCCGGAGAAAGCCCTCGACGTGTACAAAAAGATTGTCAGGATTGATCCCGACAACGCTTACATCCACATGTCGATGGCCGATTATTACCGCAAGACCGGCGATAAGCAAAAGGCCTTTGAAGAATTGAAGCTGGGTTTTGCCAATCCCAACCTGGAGGTGGATGCCAAGATCAGCATCCTGCTGACTTTTTATACAGTTAACCAGATCTACAACGATCTCCGGAGTGAGGCTTTTACCCTCGCCGGTATCCTGATCACTACCCATCCCAAGGATCCGCGGGTATATTCAATCTATGGGGATCTTCTTACGCAGGATCAGAAATACGCGGAAGCCAGGGAGACCTTTCTCAAAGGGCTGGCCTTTGACAGCAGCCGTTACGCTTTGTGGGAACAAGTATTGCGACTGGATCTGCAATTGTCACTGTACGATGACCTGGTCAAACTCAGCCGGAAAACCACGGAACTTTTTCCCGATCAGCCTTTGCCCTATCTTTTTGCCGGCCTGGGTAACATGCAGCTTAAACAAAATGCCGAAGCGCTTGATCCATTGATCCGGGGAGCTAAAATGGTAGTCAACAACGACGAACTGCTGGCACAGTTTTACATGTACCAGGGCGATGCCCTTCATGCACTCGACCGGGATGCAGAGGCTTACACAGCATACGAAAGATCGCTCAAGGCCAATGA
>CALMDO010000039.1 GCA_937862805.1 uncultured Bacteroidota bacterium | reverse complement strand
CCTATCAGTTCATCAACGACCAGAAAATCGGATTGAAACCGGAAACTCCCCTTCAACATTTGGTTATCAGCAAAAACATAGTTTACCACATTGCTCAGGTGGCCGTCCAAACGAACATCCGATTTACCATATTCGGCCATGAATCGTTCAAACCAAATGTTGTCGTTATCAAACCTGAATACCCCTTCGCGCACCACCGCCTGCTTGGGCAGGTACGTTGATTTCAACCCGATGTTTCGTAGAATCAGCCGTCCCTTGTTGTGCAGGCGCTCATAGTGGCCGGTCATGGCATCGCTTTGTACCCCGCGCAGCGAAAGATCCGCCTCCAGATAACCATCGAGGTCCATGCCTTTTTGGGCAAAAACCTTATATATTTTTGCCAGATCAAGTACTCCGGCAATTTTCATGGCATAGTGGACATTGTCAGGGTTTTTGATTTCCCCTTGTATTTCAAAAGGATGATCCTCGAAAAGCAGAGAGAGGGGAGATATACTGATTCTGGTGTCGTTCAGAATTCCTGTACTGTTGGTAATGGTAGCATCCATGTTGATCTTTTCGATCGGATGAGGATAATAACGGGTCTGAATTTTCCCGTCATGGAGCTTTAGTGCGACATTTGAAAGCGGAAAACGTTTTTTATCCGGGGCATAATTGCCCTTGATGTTAACGTCGATATCAAGCATCCCCGACAAGTTCAGGCTGTCCATAGGGATCACCTGCCTGAGCTCAGCCAGGTTGCAACTGCCCTTCAGTGTGGCTTCAATGGGGAGATCTTCTAACCCTTGTACTTTCAAGGCACCGTTGATTTTGTTTCCAAGGAAAGTGGCCTTCAGTTTGTCCAGACTGACGGCAATATGCCGGTAGTCATGGTCAGGCCCCTTTGCGTTCAGATCGAAAGAGATGTTTTTAAGTGCCTGTGGCAGATCCCGGTACTTCAGATAACCATCGGTCAATCTGGAACTTACGGTAAACTTAGGAATGCTTTTAAACAGCGGGGCTTTTGGATCGTTGCTTTTCTCAGCAGCTTCATAGATCCCCTCGGCCTCGAGGTTGAAATTGAACATTCCCTTCACCGCCACCTGGTCGATACCCAGAGCAGTACTCCATTTGGCAAGATCCAACACAGTGTTGACCCTGGCAAAAAGGTAGAGTTGGTCTGTACTGTTGATCCGGACAGAGGCACTGAAAACCTCGTTGTTATATATGGAAAGAAGGCGTAACCGGAGCGAGTAACCATCTTTCAAAAAAGTGAACCGTCCGTTGAAATTGACAGGCATATCTTTGATTTTCAAATCGTTCTTTTCGAGATGCAGTGTTAAATCCGTGGTGTTGATCCGGGTGGTCAACTTCGCTTCAAGGGGCTTTGAATGAACAAGGTAATGGTTATCAAACACGACATCCACTGAGTCGGCTTTTATATCCGAAGTCAATAAAAGGATGTTGTTGGTCAGCATGCTCTTCCCTTTGTAATTAAATCCTTTCACCGAAAGACTCATGGGGATGGAAGGATCATCATAATGAAAACTGCAGTTTGAGAAGATGATATCTTCAATGCTGATCACTGCCCCGGAGGAAGAAGCAGTATCGGTCTTTTCTGCAGTTGCCGTATCAGATGTGGCATAGACATCAAAATTTCTTTTCCCGCTTTCATTGTATTGCAAGGTAACCTTTGCCTGGTCCAGAAAAACCCTGTTGATCCTGATGGTCGGTCCGAAAAGGCTCATTACATCAATGCCCAGCGAGATCTCGCGAGCGCTCACAAGGGTATCCTTTTCAAAGGGGGCCGAACCCTTCAATGAAAAATCCTTCAAAGCAAGGGTCAGCCTGGGAAAATGATTGAAGAACGATAAATCCATGTCGGAGAAATTGAGCTCGCTCTTCAAATTTTTATTGGCAAATTTTTTCACTGCCTCTCCCACCTGATCTTCAAAAAGAAAAGGAAAGAGTACCAGGAAGATCAGGAACAGGATGAACGCTGCTGCCAGGCTTGCAAAAATTTTCCGGAAACGTTTCATGCGTTAATATTTTTATTCTTTATTGAAAAGGGCATTGTGTATCAGACAGAAGGGTTAAGTGTTTCCATCGCTACTGAAGGATGACCTTAAGACCCTAAAGTTAATGAAATTCCCAACCGGAAATCCAGGGAAATATTTATCTTTGTGACATGGGTTGTCTGAGGGCTATTCTTTGTATCATTTTCCCTCCGCTCGCGGTGCTCGATCGTGGATGTGGAGCCATTCTCCTGGTTTTTTTGCTGACACTGTGCGGCTGGATTCCCGGGGTGATTGCGGCCATCTTGTTCAGCACCAGGGATTAACCGGAATAATCGTTCAACCGTTCTCACATGCTTC
The DNA here is from genome assembly GCA_937862805.1 of uncultured Bacteroidota bacterium. GTDB lineage: Bacteria > Bacteroidota > Bacteroidia > Bacteroidales > FEN-979 > CAIVAT01. The sequence goes on along the minus strand of CALMDO010000039.1, from coordinate 7,050 downwards.
CCAATTCGCAATTATTTTCCCACTTCGAAAATTCCTTTAATTTCTCTTTTATGAAAAAGTATCGCGCATTTTTCATTATTACCCTCGTTTTTCTTTATACAAAGTTTCCCGAAATATCGGCACAGCCTGTCAGTCAAACAGAAGCGAAGGCCTTGGCCACCGCACAACTGGTGAAAACCGGAGCAGAGAATCCTGCCATTGTCACCTGTCAATCGTTTCCAGGAGAAGACGGAAATCCCTTGTTTTATTACATCACCTTCTTTCCCAAGGGGTTTGCCGTGATTCCGACAGATAAAGGGCTCCCACCCGTGATTGCATGCGGGAAAGAAAGCAGTACTGAACACCAGGATGAATGGATCCGGTTCGTGACCGCCGACTTGAATGCCCGTTCGCTATGCAAGAAAAATATTCCCCCGGAAATTTTGTCCCGCCGTGCACTCCAGCGTGAACGGCTGTTGAGGGGTGAACTTCGGGATCCCCTGTTTCAACAGTGGCCCGAACCGGGAACAACCACTACGGAAGGATGGTTGGAAACCAACTGGACCCAAGACCAGCCTTATAATTCTCTCTGCCCGCTTGATCCTGTTGACGGTGGGCGGAGCATTGCAGGATGCCCGTCGGTTGCCATGGCCATGATTGTTAACTTTCATCTATCCACCAATGGGGTATGCTTCACTGACGCTGACGACTACCATCACCAATATGCCGGTCGCAACTACTGGATCGACGACGACTATCAACTGCTCGATTTCCCGTCATTCCCCGCGCTCAACGAGCACCTCGACTCCCTGCAATCCCATTACAAAAATGGACTACCCCTGACTAAAACCGACAAAGGGGCACTGGTTTTTGCTTGTGGTGTAGCTGCCCGGCAGGTATACACATCCTCCGGTTCGGGTACATTCGGAGTCGATCAGGCCTTTGATGCTTATCAAAAATTCAATTTCACCCAGGCGCAGTTAATGACAGACAACGATCCTGAGCTCTATACTCATATCGCCGAAAACATCAAAGACACCCTCCCGGTTCATTTGGCAGTCGTTGATCCGGGTTGGACAATGGGTCACAACGTCGTCATCGACGGATACAATACCGATGACTATTTTCATCTCAATTTTGGATGGGGAGGGGGTTACAACGGCTGGTACCTCCTGCCGGATGAAATTCCTTATGGTCTGACGGTGATTGAAGGAGTGATCACTGATATCATTCCCGGTTTTCCAACCGGTATTCCGCAAAAAATACTGAATGCCGACAACCTCTACCCCAACCCGGCCAGGGATATTGTTTACTTTTCAAAACCTCCTGAACCCGGATCGGTAGTGATGATCTCAGATATTTCCGGAAAAACCATTCACAAGGAGCAATGGACCGGACATCATGCCGGTATAGATATTTCCAAACTCCCTCAGGGAATCTACCTTATCACACTGATCAGTAAGCAACAGCAGCAAAAAACGAAACTGGTCAAACTATAACGCCTGTTGAATTTATCCAACGCCAGGTGATCGGCCCTGTCAGACCAGACAATCTGCTGAAGCCTGTAGGTTTTGACTTTACTGCAAAAATAGAATTCTCAATTCAGACAATTTAAATTAATTTAGATTGTTTATAATTAAGCATAATTTGTTTTTTTGTCTATCTTTGATCAAAATTTTAATCTTATGGAAAAAAGTATAAAAGGAACCAAAACAGAAAAAAACCTGCTGAAGGCATTTGCCGGTGAATCGCAGGCGAAGAACCGCTACACTTTTTTTGCCAAACAGGCGCAGAAAGAGGGTTTTGAGCAGATTGCCGCTTTTTTTGCTGAGACGGCGCTCAATGAGGAACAGCACGCCAAGATTTTCTTCAGTTTCCTGGAGGGAGGCCCGGTTGAAATCACCGCCACTTACCCTGCCGGTATGATTGGCACCACGGCCCAGAACCTCAAAGCTGCGGCCGAGGGCGAACACGAAGAATGGGAAATGCTTTATCCTGAATTTGCCAAGGTAGCCACTGAAGAGGGCTTCGCCAAGGTAGCCACCGCCTTTAAAATGATCTCTACGGTGGAAGCGCATCACGAAAAAAGGTACCTGAAGTTGCTGACTAACATGGAAAAAAACCACATTTTCGAAAAAGAGGAAAAGGTTTACTGGATCTGCCGTAAATGTGGCTATATCCATTACGGAACCAAGGCGCTGCAGAATTGCCCGGCCTGCCAGCATCCTACTGCCTATTTCGAGCTGCTGAACGAAAATTATTAAAAAGGAATGATTCCCTTCCTTCAATCAGACATTTTATGAGTACGCGAAAATTTGACAAAGCAGAAGTCCTGGCTGACTATGCCCTGGCTTGTGAGAGTCGTCAGGTCAGTTTAATGGGCCGCAGGGAAGTGTTGGGCGGAAAAGCCAATTTTGGTCTCTTTGGCGATGGGAAAGAGGTTCCGCAGATCATCAAAGCCAAATTTTTCCAAGATGGCGACTGGCGATCGGGTTATTACCGTGACCAGACTTTTATGATGGCTGCAGGGCTCTCCTCACCTGCCCACTTTTTTGCCCAGTTATATGGCGATACCGACCTTGAAAGAAATCCCGATAACGGTGGACGCCTTATGAATTGTCATTATGCTACCCGCAGTCTGGATGAAAATGGGGAATGGAAAGATCTGACGAAACAGAAAAATTCATCGGGTGACATCTCACCCACTGCCGGGCAAATGCCGAGGCTTCTGGGATTGGCACTGGCTTCCAAGGTTTTCAGGAACAGTCCTGCCATGGAAGAAGCGGCCCGGAAATTTTCTGTTCTTGGAAATGAAGTGGCCTTCGGAATGATCGGAGATGCCTCCACCTCCGAAGGTCACTTTTTCGAATCCATCAACGCGGCAGGAGTACTCCAGGTTCCAATGGCCATTTCAATCTGGGATGACGGGTACGGGATCTCCGTACCAAAAAAATACCAGACAACCAAAGAAGACATTTCCGAGTTGCTAAAGGGATTCGTCGGCGATGAAAACAAACCCGGCATCCGTTTGTTCACTTGCAACGGTTGGGATTACCCGGCTTTGTACGATATATACGAACAAGGCATAGCCCTCTGTCGTAAGGAGCAGGTACCGGTGGTTTTCCACATCAGGGAACTGACACAACCGCAGGGACACTCCACTTCTGGTTCTCATGAACGGTATAAATCTCCTGAAAGGCTGGCCTGGGAAAAAGAGCATGATTGTATCTCCCGGATGCGCTCATGGATCCTCAGTGAAAAGCTGGCGGATGAAGAAGCGTTGAAAGCCATCGAGAACGAGGCAGTAAAAAAAGCCAAAGCAGCACGCGACAAGGCCTGGAAAGATTTCCTGGAACCCATCAAGGCCGAACGTAAGACCCTCATCGAACTGGTACAAACGACCCATTGCCCTTGCAAAAAACAGTACCGGATCGATAAAATCGTGGCCGACCTTTCAGCTATTGGCGAACCCATACGGAGGGATGTCATTTCGGCTGCTAAAAAGATCCTGCGTGATGTCTGCCTGAGCTGCAGCATGAAAAAGCCCATGAAAGCCGACTTGGAAAACTGGCTGGATGAACAGAAAAAACTCAACGCAGAGCGTTACAGCTCACACCTGTACAGCCAATCGCGTTACAGCGCCCTGAAAGTGGAAGGGATTCCCCCGGTGTACAATGAAGATTCGCCGGTGGTAACTGGTCGGGAGGTTCTCAACGCCAATTATGACATTTTGTTCAATGAAAATCCCCTGGCGCTCATCTTTGGTGAGGATGTCGGTAAGATCGGCGGAGTGAACCAAACCCTGGAGGGGATGCAGGCGAAATACGGGGAGACACGGATCAGCGACACCGGTATCCGTGAAGCGACCATTGTAGGGCAGGGACTGGGAATGGCTTTACGGGGATTGCGCCCGATCGCTGAAATACAATACTTCGATTATCTTCTTTACGGACTTCAGGTGATGAGTGACGACCTTGCCACAACCCACTACCGTACACGCGGAGGACAAAAATGCCCGCTGATCATCAGTACCCGTGGACACCGGCTGGTTGGCATCTGGCACAGTGGTTCCGCTCTCAGCATGGTACTGAATTCCATCCGTGGTATTTATGTTTTGGTACCGCGCGACATGACACAGGCCGCAGGGTTCTATAACACCATGATGGCCTCCGACGATCCGGCCCTGATCATTGAACCTCTCAACGGTTACCGGCTGAAAGAAAAAATGCCGGCCAATATTGGCCATTACCGGATTCCCATCGGGATCCCCGAGACCCTTCAGGAAGGATCAGACATCACCCTTGTCACCTATGGCTCCTGCGTGAAAATAGCACAGGAAGCGCTTCCCCAGTTGGCCGATTTCGGTATCTCCGTTGAACTGATCGACGTGCAATCACTGCTTCCGTTTGATATCCATCACGATGTGGTCAAATCATTGGCCAAAACCAACAAGATATTGTTTTTCGACGAAGACGGTAGCGGCGGGGCCACTGCCTACATGATGCAAAAGGTCCTGGAAGAGCAGGATGGATATCACCTCCTCGACGCTCCTCCCCGTACACTGGCAGCCAACGACCACCGGCCTGCCTACACCAATGACGGCGATTATTTTTCAAAACCCAACGCCGAAAATGTATTCGAGACCATCTACGAAATGATGCACGAATACAATCCCAACAAATACCCGCGGTTGTGGTGAAACCAAACTTTCATTGACATCTCCATTTCAAGTCATCCGGACGGAAGATGGCTCTCCCACCCTCTTTTCAGAGGAGTTACACCAAGGATACCATAGCGTTTTCGGAGCCGTCACTGAGGCTCACCATATTTTTATTGAAGCAGGGTTCCGTTTTGCCGTCAATCATTTGCATAACCCGCTCAACAATAATCAGCCGGCTCCCGTGTCATCCCTGCCCGGGTCGAATTCCGAAAAGCTTTTTGAGTTGAAAGTCCTCGAAGCAGGATTTGGTACGGGATTGAATGCCTTGTTAACCTTCCGGGAAGCTTCCCTGTCAGAAATCCGGGTGCAGTACGATGCCATTGAAGCGTTTCCATTGCCGCAAAAAGTCTGGCAACAACTCGCCTATCCTGCAGAGAGCGAAGCCGTTTCCCGCAACAACACATTTCGGACGATCCACGAAGCCCCCTGGGACCGGGATTCAGCCATCAGTGATTTCTTTTTTTTACATAAGATCCATAAGAAACTGGAAGTTTTTGAACCCGGGACGGCGCAATATCACCTTGTCTATTTTGATGCTTTTTCACCTGAAGTACAGCCGGAGTTGTGGCATCCCGATATCTTCAGTAAACTGGCGCGAAGCATGAAAGATGGCGCAGTGCTGGTGACATACTCCGCCAAAGGAACTGTTAAACAGGCATTGCGCCAGGCAGGATTAAGGGTTGAACGGCTTGCAGGTCCGCCCGGAAAAAGACACATGATCAGGGCTCACAAAAGTTAAAGAAACCTTTTTCCGGCTTCTTTACCCAAGAAAACGGCTGACCCTTTCAAAAACCATATTGAACGCGGCAGTTACTTCACCGGCTATCCGACGGTCAGCGGGAAAAGGGTTTTCATGATGGTACGGATAGGGGAAATCGAGTACCTCTACCGGAATGGGGATTTGCCGGCGACTACCCTGTAAAGTATTGATCACCTCATAAGAAGGCACCACGGTATCCTGTTCCAGCGGAATAGCCAACACCTGGTGACTGATCTTCTGTAAAATCGTCTCCCTTTCTTTGCGCATCAGGTTGTAATTGAGCATAGAAAAAAACGTGATCCCTTCAGGATGTACTCCTGCCAGGTAATGACGCAGGCGGACATCATTTTTCAGATGGCTTTCAAGGTGTTCTATGATGTAGGAATAAAGTGCAACATTGGCTTCGCTGTCGAGGATGAAACGAGAAACCGGAGAAAGACGGTTAAAGACCGCTCCGCCACAGAAAAGACAAAGCTTCGAACTCGAAAAATAATCCTTGTGGTTGGTCATCATCAGGATTTGTGCCAGGAGCCCCCCGATGGAATAGGTGAAAAGATCAAATTCTGCATCAGGGATAATGAGGGCGTGATTACCCGATTTGATCTGATCGAGCAGTTGGATCACATCATAATAAGATTGCAAACCTGACCAGAAAAAACGTTGGGGTTGGATATGGATTCTTGAACTGATCGCAACATTGGAAAAAGTTGATGAAACCAGGTGAGGGAAGGTCCTGCGCCGTTCTTCGCTGATTTTTTGCATCTTTCGTGAATCCGACCATTCCAGCGGCGCCCGGTTCATGTGAAAAGCAAAGGGGAATAAAACCACGGCTTTGCCCGTTCCTTCCACGATCTTCATCGCCCATGGCAGGTATTTATCCCAGGTTTTTTCGTTGAACCCGTGGAACATCAACACAAACCGGGTAATGGGTCGATCTGTTGTCCGGGCGAGGATATGGTACCTGAATTGCTTGTTTTCCTTAACCTGAGAATCATGAATATCCAATAAATGATCACTCACTGCCAACGGATTCCGAAAATCCTGTTCGTTGGTCGAAATGAACCCGTCCAGGGGACATTCATAAAACGATTCCCCTGGCAGAATGGAAGCGTTGGCTGAAAGAAAACTACAATTGTAAAGCACGATCCCTTCACCAAGTGGAATAGAATCCTGTTCAAAAGCTGATTTCCCTTTCAAATCAGAAAAGAGCCGGAAGTATTCCATAAGCGGGAAAATTTGTTTTGAAAGTCGTTAAAACAAACGTCCGGAACCGGAAAATATTGCCGGTTATCACTACTTTTGAACCTCAAATAAGAACAGTGATAAAACAACTTGCAGATCCAATGAAATTACTGCATCAGGGATTCCTGGTCCTCATTGTTATGTTCTCCGCATGTAGCAGGGCTCCCCGATCGGAAGCGTTGATAATGGGTAAACTGGCCATGAGCAAGAGCACTCAACTGTTGTTGAGTGAACTGGAACCGAAGTCGGTTCGACGAATCGATTCCATTGTCCCCGGAGTGAGCGGAGATTTTCAATTCAGGATCCCTTTGACTGAACCGGGTTTCTTTATGCTTCATGCCCCATCGGG
>CALMDO010000038.1 GCA_937862805.1 uncultured Bacteroidota bacterium | reverse complement strand
ACTTCAAAGATCCTGCTGAAGGTGATTTTGACCTGAAAAAAAGCTCCCCTGCTGTGAATACCGGTATGGTGATCGACGGGTTCCCCGTGAATTTCGACCTGCTGAACCGGCCACGACCCTTTGCCCTTCATTACGATATCGGCGCTTTTGAATGTCAGGATTCTTCCTTATTAGCCATCGAAGACCGTACATTACCAGGGGTCATATTAAAGCCCGTTACACCTAACCCCATCCGGGATTATTTTATCCTGGATTATCAACTTGTGAAAGAAACCACTGTGGAGATTGCTTTGTTTGACATAAGGGGGTTGAAACTCCGTGAGATTTTGCACGACAAACAGCGCCCGGGCGACTACCTCCTGAAAGTTGATTGCGATTCATTACAACCGGGATGTTACCTGCTCTATTTCAAAACCGGGAATTCCGGTTTGATAGAAAAGATTATCCAGACACAATAATGTAATTGTATGAAATCACCGTTAAAAAATCTGATTCCCTTTTGGCTGGGAAGGAAATTAAGAGGAGGATTCCAAAAAATAAACGGGTTGATTTACTCAGGAAACACCCTCTTTTGCCCTTATTGCAATCGTTCTTTCCGGAAATTTATGCCGGGAGGAGAGGATTCACCGGTTATTTACGAAAAACAGATCATCGGTGCGGGATACCGGGAAAATGATGTTTGCCCCCGCTGTTATTCCCTCGACCGCGACCGGTTGGTTTATATTTTTTTAAAAGAAAAGAGCGCCCTGTTCACGGCTCCGCTCAAACTGTTTCACGTTGCACCGGAGGGGTGCATCCGAGCGATGATCTCCCAACTGCCTAATATAACCTATGTCCCTGGTGTCAAGTACCTGGAGGGTTATTACTACGCACGCCAGACGAACCTGTTAGACATTACGAGTATTCCGTATGACGATGAAGCCTTTGATGTTATTATTTGCAACCACGTCCTGGAACATATTCCGGATGACATGCTGGCGTTGCGCGAACTGTTCAGGGTGCTGAAACCGGGGGGATGGGCCATTTTGCAGGTTCCAATTTCAAAAGTGCTGGAAAAAACATTCGAAGACCAGACCAAAATTGAAGAACATGAACGGACAACATCATTTGGTCAGTTTGACCACGTCAGGATATACGGGCAAGATTACCGAAGCCGCCTTGAAAGTGTTGGTTTCATCGTCAAACCTTTTCATCCCCTGGCTGAAAACCTTCTTGAAAAATACCATAATTATGCCATCAATCCCCAGGAAGTCCTCTATGTTGCTTATAAATAAACTGCAATGCAAACCCTACTGATTATATTCCTCTCAATTGTTGCATTTTCGCTGATCATTGCTGTAATTAAAATTATCCGGCTGACCGGAAAATCCAAAGAACTGTCAGAACAGCTAAAAAAGACAGAGGAAGAGTTGTCCCAGGTTTCCAAAAAGTTAGAAGAAATGGAAATATCTGTGGAACAACAAATTGAAGAACAGGTTAAGGCAGCAGAAGCAAAAATCAGGGAATCCGAACAAAAAGACATCACCTTGAAAAAAGCCCTGAAGCGTTCGGAGGAATCCAATTTTATGAAAAACGCCTTCCTTTCTAATATCAGTCATGAGATCCGAACGCCGCTTAATAACATCATCGGGTTCGCCAGTCTGCTTGAAGCTGAAATATCCCTTTTAGAAAATACCGAATTGTTTGATTACGCCCATTCCATTTCTGAAAGCGGTGACCGGCTGTTGCATTTGCTAAATAACATTCTGGATATCAGTAAACTGGAAGCCAATGACATGGAAATCGTTTTACGGTCGGGTAACATCAACCAGATAGTAGCCAATTGCACCCAGTTGTACGTCTTTAAAGCCAACGAGCAAAAGCTGAAGTTGAATCTTACAACCAACGAAGTCCCGCCGGTGCTCATGGATGAAAAAGCAATGACCAGGGTAATCAGCGCCATCCTGGAAAATGCTGTCAAGTACACAGAAAGGGGATTTATTAACATTTCTACCGATTACCTTACTTCCCGAAATGAAATCACCATCAGGATCAAGGATTCCGGAAGCGGGATTGATCCCTCCTACCTTCCAATCATCTTCGACCCATTTCGCCAGGAAAGCCTGGGATTCTCAAAAGAGATGCAGGGAGCCGGATTGGGATTACCTTTGGCCAAGAGCTTGGTTGACAGGATGAGGGGCAGGATTGAAATTGAATCTGCTAAAGGCAAAGGCACCATCGTTACCCTGTTTTTTCCGCCCGAAAAAGGCGCCACTGATTCGCTCCCTGTTGTTGAACCCACCCGGCGACAAAAGTTCAGATCTTTGCAGGGACTTGATATTTTTATTGTTGAGGACGACCTGATGAACAAAATCGTGCTCTTTGAAATGACCAAACCCCTGGGCAATGTTGTGACCGCGGTCAATGGTAATGAAACAATGGAAATTATCGGCCAACATTACAAAAATCATAAGCTGTTTGACATCATGCTTTTCGATATCAACCTTCCTCCCCCCTGGGATGGAATCAAATTGATGCAGGAGATCAGAAATATCTATCCCGAATACAGAAACATCCCTTTTGTGGCACAGACTGCATACGCTATGGTCGGGGACAAAGAAAAATTACTGGAAGCCGGTTTCGATGATTATATCTCTAAACCCATCAATCAACAGGAATTGTACAGCATCATAAAAAATCAACTGAACAAAATATAATGGATCCGCAAAAACGAATTGAGGAACTGGAATCAAGAATAAAAGAGCTTGAACTTCAAATCAAAGAACTGAAAGTATCTGCTTCTTCTGAAGAACATGAATCCATCAAAAAAGAGTTGATCCATGCACGACAGATTGCTGAGGATGCCAACCGTTCCAAAACCATGTTCCTGGCCAACATGAGCCATGAAATCAGAACCCCGATGAACAGCATCATCGGCATTTATAACGTCCTGAACCAAACCGCTCTTAATGATGAACAAAGGGAGTTTCTGGAAATCATCAATATCTCCAGCCAAAATCTTTTAGCCATCATCAACGACATCCTGGATCTCTCTAAAATTGAAGCAGGTCAGGTTAAACTGGAAAAGAGACCTTTTTCAATCCAGGAAGAGATCCATAAAGTGATTAAATTGCTCTCCATCAAGGCCAAAGGAAAAGGGATAGACCTTTATTCAAAGATACAGTCTGCCGTTCCACCCTGCGTAACAGGCGACCCTGCACGCTTGCGACAAATCCTCATCAACCTGGCCAACAACGCGATCAAATTCACCAACGAAGGCCAGGTGATGATTGCCACTGAAGTCATTGATCCTGAATCTAAATCCTCCAAGATAAAAGATATTTCCGGGCTTCTTCCCGATAACTATCCACTATTATTGGCGGCCAACCCCGAGGTGGTGACTGTTCTGCGTTTTGAGGTGACCGATACCGGTATTGGCATACCGGCGGAAGACCAGGAGAATTTGTTCAATGAGTTTGCTCAACTCGAAAATCCGTTGATACAAAAATATGAAGGGACAGGGCTGGGGCTCTCCATTTCCAAAAACCTTACCCGGTTGATGAATGGAAAAATCGGGGTCATCAGTGAACCCGGGAAAGGCAGCACTTTCTGGTTTACCCTTGCATTGGAAAAATGCAGCGAGATGCTTCTTCAACCAAACGGTTCACTTCAAAATCATGGGGGAAAAACCATCAGACCCCTGACCATCCTCTTGGTGGAGGACAATTTGCTGAACCAGAAATTTGCGATGACCAGTTTGCAAAAGGCTGGTCATAAAGTCGAAGTGGCCGAAAACGGTAGAATTGCCATTGAAAAATTCAAAACCCGTCCTTATGACCTCATTTTAATGGACATTGCCATGCCGATCATGGATGGCATTGAAGCAACCCGGATTATTCGCTCCATTGAAAATGAAAAACGAAACCAAAACCAAACCCTTTCGACCAAAGCGATAAAGATTGTGGCCATTACGGCCCATGTCATGATGACAGACCGCGAAAAATGCCTTGCCGCCGGCATGGACGATTACCTCGCCAAACCTTACCGGCCGCAGGAATTGTTAGCCATCATCGAAAATTTTGTATGGAAATGATCTGAACCAGCAATTATTGGCAGACCAACTTATAGGTAAAGGATCTTTCACCAGAGGACATTACCAGCAGATACAATCCCTTGCTGAATCCCGAAACATCAATTGGGGTAGTGTTTTCGACGATTGTCGCCTTGTGAACAAGGCTGCCTGTATGATTGTAAATTTTCAGCATCCACCGACCCAACGCGGCAGGCTGCTTCTCAACTGTAAACCGATCGGAGGCCGGATTGGGAAAAATGGTGAAAAAACTGCTCTCTACGGTCTCTTCCATCCCGGGGCAAACGATGAATTTGATCTTCGCTGTTGCTTTGCCGGCACATCCCTCTTTGGTCACATAGACGGTAA
>CALMDO010000037.1 GCA_937862805.1 uncultured Bacteroidota bacterium | reverse complement strand
GTGATAACCAAGCTGATCAATTATTATAAAACCGGCGACCTGGTTACCTGGGATGATTACAACATTGCCTGGGTGAAAGATGACTCGCGTGTCGATTTTGTGAACGGTTTCATTGAAGTTTACGGTGACCCGATGGCCATGAAAGCCACGTGGGAAGCGGTGGTCAATTTCAAAGATATCGAAGCCACCCGGAGAACGGAGATCATCAGCAGGAATGCCCGTTATTTCGAAGATCATTCGCCGGTAGCCCCCGAATACCGGAAAAAGGATGTCAGGGGTGTAACAGCCAAAGTGATCACGGTGGCCCAGTTGGGAGGCGATTGCCATCCAACCACCCCGATCGGGATCAACCTCCCCAATGCCAACTGGATACGAAAGGATTACGGATCCAAATCGGTGACAATGGATAACATTACTTACGCCTATGACCAGGCTTCACAGGGAAGCGGTTTCCTGGAAGAATTTGCCTCAGGACCTGAGGAAATTGAACGCGTCAGAAAGTTTGGTTACCAGGCCGGCAACCTTATGACCGACCTGCACGAATGCCTGGGCCACGGATCGGGACAACTGAAACCCGGAGTGACCGGAGAATCGTTGAAAAACTACCATTCCGCCATTGAAGAAGCCAGGGCCGACCTCTTTGCACTTTACTATATCAGTGATCCCGTGATGATCGAGTATGGACTGATCGGCGATAAAGAGGTAGCCAAAGCAGAGTACGATAACTACATCCGGAACGGATTGATGACACAACTGGTCCGGATCCAACCCGGAAAGAACATCGAACAGGCCCACATGCGCGACAGGTCCCTCATCGCCCATTGGATCTATGAAAAGGGTCAACCCGAGAAGATCATCGAAAAGGTGGTCAGAGATGGTAAAACTTATTTCAAAATCAACGACTATGACAAACTCCGTCAAAAATTCGGTGAATTGTTAGGACTGATACAGAAAATCACCTCCGAAGGAGATTACGCCGCTGCCAAAGCGCTGGTTGAGACTTACGCGGTTAAGGTCGATCCTGTGCTCCATAAAGAGGTACTCTCCCGTTATGAAAAGTTGAACATAGCGCCTTATGCCGGTTTTATCAACCCGCTCTTCACCCCGGTTATAAAGGGCGATACAATCGCTGATGTAACCATTAGTTATCCGGACGATTACACACAACAAATGCTGGAATATTCCAGGAATTTCTCTTTTCTCCCGGTAAGGTAAAATCATGCGTTCGAAAGCGGTTCTGATACTGATCATGTTGCTGATCCTCTCAGGGGCTGCGAAGGGACAAAAAAAATATCCCAAAGACACGTTCCGCTCTCCTGTCAGTTTTCCCATCTCCCTTTCCGGCTCTTTTGGAGAGGTCCGCAAAAACCATTTCCATTCCGGGATCGACATCCGTACACAGGGCGAACAGGGGAAGCCGGTTTATGCCATTGCCGATGGCTATGTTGCCAGGGTTTTTGTTTCACCGGGAGGGTTTGGTAAAGCGATTTACCTCGCCCATTCCAACGGATACACTTCCGTGTATGGCCACCTCCGTTCATTTGCCGGAGCCCTCGCTACGTGGGTAAGGAAAGAACAATACCGCAAAGAATCGTTTGCACTGGATACCGAAATTCCGGAAGGTACGATCCGCTTTAAAAAAGGAGACATCATTGCCTATTCCGGAAATTCAGGTTCCTCAGCCGGGCCCCATCTGCATTTCGAGATACGGGATTCAAAAACCCAGGAAGTCGTGGATCCCCTTCTTTTCGGACTGATGAAACCCGATGG
>CALMDO010000036.1 GCA_937862805.1 uncultured Bacteroidota bacterium | reverse complement strand
AGCCGGTCGGCGCTTTTGACCAGGGCTTCATCTTTCCGGATGGCACGGGTAGCCAACACCAGAAAAACCAGGCTGATCAGTGGCATGAGCATGCCGGCATAGTTGTAATCGGGTTCAATGCTCGTCATGGAGCTGATACGGGTAGCATAAAAGAAAAAGATGACCATGATCAGAACTATGTTGACCAGCACATTGAATGCACAAAGCCGGATTTGGAACGTCCTCTTTTTATAGAGAAGGAGGGTCACGGCAGAAAGAATGAAGGATGTTGCTGCCATCAGGAGCAAGGGAAGGGTGAAAAGTGAGGAAAAGGTGACTTTAGGTTCGGGATCCATGCACATCACACCATAAATAAAAAGTTTGTAATTGCCCTGAATTTCATGGTAATAGGTTGCCAATGGGAAGAAAAAGAGCAGGAGAGAAGCCACAGCGGCGATTACAAGAAAGAGGGATTGAATACGTTGTAACATGCGATTGTTCTTTATACAAAGCTAAATTAGAAAAGATTTCCGTTGCCGGTAGGCAAGTTGCAGAAAAAAAATTGACAATAACCGGAAAATGTCTATCTTTGCACTAACTTTTAAGCCCCACGATCGGTCTTTCTCTACTTTTCAGCCCTTTTTCTGTAACAACATCTGATCCGTTCAGTAATCATACCGAGTAGTTAATTTATTCATTCAAAACATTTTTTATTTTATGTATGACATTATTTCCCTTGATGGCAAGGAGCTGTCGGAGATTAAAGAAATAGCAAGACAATTCAATATCCCAAAGGTCGATAAGTTCGACAAGCAGGAGTTGATTTACAAAATCCTGGATCATCAGGCCCTGAATCCTACCCCTGAAACGCTTGACCAGGAGAAAAAGGAAAATATCAAACCCTTTCGCGGACGTCCCCGCAAGGAAAACAATAACCGGTCGAAGCTTCGCGGCCCGGTTGCCAGTTCCAGCGGATCCGTCGAGACGGTCAGTCCGCTTTCCGAACCTCCACTGACACCGGCTCCGGAAACGGTGAAATCACAGGAAATTCCCGCAGGTGACACCATAATGCCGGATGTTAAACCATCGGTCAAGCAGCAGGGTGAAAGAAAAAAGTACGACCAACGTCTTCCCCGAAACCAGCGAGGTCCCCGGGGTAACAAACCCTACCACCGTTCCAACGAAAAACCCGTCTTTGAACCGCTGGTCAAGATGACCATGCCTGAATTAAATGACATTCCTGAAGAGCCCTTCGAATATGAAGAGCCGCAGGAAAAACCTTTTGTCCTTCCCGAACTCCTCGAAGAACAACCAAAACCTCTGATCAGTCCTGAATTGACCGAACCGGAACCACCGGTGGTTGAAACACCCGTTGAAACAGCCCCTCCGATGGTTTCAGATGAACGCCGGCACAAGGATTTTCAACGGAAAAACCAGGAACGGCACCGGGAAGAATCAACCTTCGAATTTGAAGGGATCATCACCAGCGAGGGCGTCCTCGAAATCATGTCGGATGGCTATGGTTTCCTCCGCTCTTCAGATTACAACTACCTGAACTCTCCCGATGATATCTATGTCTCCCAATCGCAAATCAAGTTATTCGGACTGAAAACGGGAGATACGGTCAGGGGAACGATCCGGCCTCCCAAAGAGGGTGAAAAATATTTTCCACTGGTCAAAGTAGAACTGATCAATGGCCGCAAATCGGAAGAGGTTCGCGACCGGATACCGTTCGACTTTCTTACCCCACTCTTCCCCATGAAAAAGTTCCGGTTGACCGGCCATAAAAACGAGAGCATGTCAACCCGGATCATCGATATGTTCGCTCCCATCGGCTTTGGTCAGCGTGGATTGATCGTGGCACAACCAAAAACAGGTAAAACCGTGTTACTGAAGGAAATAGCCAATGCCATTGCCGCCAACCATCCCGATGTTTATATGATCATCCTGCTCATCGATGAACGGCCTGAAGAGGTCACCGACATGCAACGCA
>CALMDO010000035.1 GCA_937862805.1 uncultured Bacteroidota bacterium | reverse complement strand
ACCAGATCGTTGATGGTACATTGCAGTTTCCCGGCCATTTTCTCCACGACGTGGTATGATTCGGGGTGAACTGCACTCCTGTCCAGTGGATTCCCTGCGTCATTGATACGCATGAATCCGGCGGCTTGTTCAAACGCTTTGTCACCGAAACGGGTAACCTTTCGGAATTGGTTACGATTGATAAAAGGACCGTTTTCATTTCTCCAGGCAACGATGTTTTTGGCCAGGGCCGGGCCCAGACCCGAAACACAAGTCAGCAACTCTTCGCTGGCAGTATTCACTTCTACGCCGACACTGTTAACGCAACTGATCACCGTGTCCTGCAAACTTTTTTGTAAAGCATTCTGATCCACATCATGTTGATACTGACCAACACCGATCGATTTGGGCTCGATTTTCACCAATTCTGCAAGGGGATCCATCAGCCGGCGTCCGATGGAAACGGCGCCTCTCACGGTCACATCGTAATCGGGGAACTCCTTGCGGGCGACAGCAGAGGCGGAATAGACCGAGGCGCCGCTTTCGTTGACTACCAGCGCTATAATTTCGCGATCGAAAGGAATGGAGCGGATCAGTCGTTCTGTTTCCCGGCCGGCTGTTCCGTTGCCAATGGCAATGGCCTCTGTTTTATACGCATTGACAAGGCTTTTAATTTTGTGAATGGCCTCTTTGACTTCATTTTGCGGGGGATGGGGGTAGATGGTCTCGTTGTGAAGGAGTTTTCCCTGGCGGTCGAGACAAACCACTTTGCAACCCGTTCGAAAGCCGGGGTCAATGGCTAAAACATTTTTGCGTCCGAGTGGGGGCGCCAACAAAAGTTGACGCAGGTTGGCGGTAAAAACCCGGATGGCTTCCGTATCTGCCTTTTCTTTCGCCCATTGTCGCATCTCTGTTTCCATGGAGGGGAAAAGCAGTCTTTTACAACTGTCGGTTATGGCTTTTTTTACCAGATCAGAAGAGGCATTGTTCCCTCTTACAAAAATCCTTTCCAGTATTTCCTGCGCCTGTTCATCCTCCACATCGACCGTAAGGCGGAGGAATCCCTCATTTTCACCCCGGAACATGGCCAGCAGGCGGTGCGACGGAGCCCGGGTCAATGGTTCGTGATAATCAAAGTACATTTCATAGTTGATTCCATCCTGTTCTTTGCCTTTGACAACGCGGGCTGCAATGCGAGAATCGCGCTGGTAGAGCGATCGGATCCGTTTCCGGGAGGAGCTGTCTTCGTTGATCTTCTCTGCAATAATGTCGCTGGCTCCCTGTAACGCTTCTTCAACACAATCAACTCCTTTTTCCGGGTCGATAAAGGTCTCAGCCCGTATTTCGATATCATCAAATTTTTGTACCAGAATCAGGTCGGCCAGAGGTTCCAATCCCTTTTCCCGGGCAATGGAGGCGCGGGTTTTGCGTTTTGGGCGATAGGGCAGGTAAATATCCTCCAGTTCTGCCATGGTGACTGATTCCCTGACTGCTTTTTCCAGTTCAGGGGTTAGTTTTTCCTGTTCGGTCAGGGATTTGAGGATCGCAGTCCTGCGGGCATCCAGTTCTTTGAGTTGGTTCAGGCGGTCTCTTACTTTTCCAATATCGACTTCATCGAGAGAACCCGTCATCTCTTTCCGATAGCGGGCAATGAAAGGGATCGTCGCACCGCTCTCCAACAAGTTGATTGTATTTTGAATAAACCCGGGGGCAATCCTGAGTTCTGCCGATAAAATGGCTACATAGGATTCAAACATAATTCTGTTTATGAATGGTTAAACAAACGAAAAGGGTTACCAGCCGGAAGCAAGGAGGTCAATAATATGGATCGTTTGGATCGGGAGGTGATGTTTCTCAATATATCCTTGCTGATGCATCAGGCAGGAGGAATCGGTCGAAACGATGTATTCGGCACCTGTGGCGAGGGCGTTTTTAACCTTTTGTTCTGCCATAGCGGTGGAAACGGGTTCAAATTTTGCCGAGAAGGTGCCTCCAAAGCCACAGCAAACATCATTGTCTTTCATCTCGCGCAATTCCAATCCCCTCACCTGACGGAGCAGGCGTCGTGGTTCATCTTTCAATTGGTATTCCCGGAGGGCAGCGCAGGAATCATGGTAGGTCACCACGTGAGGGAAAGAAGCGCCGGTATCTTCAATTTTAAGCACGTTGACCAGAAAATCGGTGAATTCAAAGATATTTCTTTTAAGTTGCTTGTATTCAAGATGATAGGCGGTATTATGAAACAGCCAGGGGTAGTAATTGCGGATAAACCCGATACAGGAAGCAGAGGGGCCCACGATCATGCGGTCGTTCGGAAAATCTTTCAGGAATTTTTCCCCCATTTTTTTAGCTTCGTCCCAGAAACCGCTGTTAAAAGCCATTTGTCCGCAACAGGTCTGATTCCCGTTGTAATGGACATCTACCCCGAGTTTTTCCAGGATTTTCACCATGTTCATTCCGGTATCGGGATAGAACTGGTCGACAAAACAGGGGATAAAAATATCAACAAGCATCTTGAAAGACTGATCCAAGTTATGATTCCATCGGAACAGGTGTTCAAAAATAGAAATTTATCTTATCGGTTGATTCACATTGTGAAAAACTAATTGAATCCCGATTGTTTATTGGATCACGAAACCCACCTCTTTCATGTCTTTCCAGAAACCGGGGTAGGATTTAACCACTACTTCCGGATCAACGATGCGAGCCTTTTCAATGAGTAGTGCCATTGGAGCGAAAGTCATGGCCATCCGGTGATCGCCATAGGTTTCGAAAGTCATTTCGGGTTGAAAATGAGGTTTACCGGGGCCGAATTCCATGATGGGTAAGGGGTCAGTATTTCCGGAGATGGCAATCCCGGTTATCAGCCGATCAAGTTCATTCTTCAGAGCATTCAGACGGTCGGTCTCCTTAATGCGGAGGCTGCGTAACCCTTCGAACCGGCTCCTGGTTCCCAAAACTGCACAGGTGGTGATCACTGCGGGAGCGATATCAGGATAGTCGTTAAAATTAAAATAAAAGCCCTTTGGTCTTTCCCGGGTCTTTGTCAGGCGGACTCCGTTGGTGTTGTATTCAGTGCAGATACCAAAAGGTTGGAAAACAGAAGGCAGTACCGCGTCGCCCTGGAGACTGTCAGAAAACAGTCCGTTGAGTTGAAGATCCACTTCTTTTGCAAAAACTGCTGCTTCATACCAGAAAGCGGCTGAGGACCAATCGGCTTCGACGGTATAGTCGGATGGGTGATACACCCCTTTGTCGATGGTGATCCTTTGCTTTGCATGCCTTACCCGGATTCCAAAAGAAGTCATTAAACGGGAAGTCATATTCAAATAGGGCGAAGAGGCAACGGTTCCTTTATGGTGAAGGATCAATCCGGATGGAAGGTATGGGGCGATCAGCATCAGGGCGGTACTGTACTGGCTGCTTATGCCCGCGTCGATGGTTACCTCCTTACCCGTTAGTGGCCGGCCTTTGATGAGTAAGGGGGGATAGCCGATCTTGCCCAGGTAGTCGATGGATGCGCCCAGTGTGTTCAGTGCTTCTACCAGGATGGCCAGGGGTCTTTGTTTCATCCGGTCAGAGCCGGTCAGTACCCATCGTCCGGGTCGGTTGGACAAACAGGCTGTCAGGAAACGCATGACAGTCCCCGCGTTGTCAGTATCCAACTCCGGAATCTGATCATCCCGGTGTTCATGGATCTCCTCAAGAAGCCTCAGCAACAGTAGGGTATCTTCGGCAACTGAAAGGTTGTGGATTGGGAAATCAATCCCGCTTAATGTCCTTATCATCAGCAGGCGGTTGCTGATGCTTTTGGAAGCAGGCAAGGTGATGACCCCTTTGAGGTTTTTCGACGGGCTGGTCACTATTATTGATTTCATCGCATGATAGCTAATGAAGTTTTAAAACCGAAGGCAGAAGTCGAGGGCCTGGGCTATCTCATCGGGTTGACAACTCATGTTGATCCGGGGCGATCCGGGATTGGAGATCAAGGTAAACCGTATTTCACTGTTGTGTTTCTTTTTGTCATGGGCCATTTTGTCGACAAGAGAAGGGATATCCGCGTGAGAGAAAGAGAAGGGCCCATATCCTTTGTAAAGGAACCCTGCTATCTGATCCCTTTCATCAGGAGGCAATCCTGTTTTTTTTGATGAAAGCCACACGGCGCCGGTCATTCCCGCAGCCACGGCTTCTCCGTGCAACAGGGTGTTTGCCTCCTCAGTTTGTGAAAAAGATTCAATGGCGTGGCCTATGGTATGTCCGAAATTGAGAATGGAGCGGTTTCCTTTTTCGGTGAAATCATTCCGGACGATGCGGTTTTTATAGGTGATGGCCCCATTAATCAGATGTTGCCAAAAAGGTGATTCCGGAGGTAAAAGGAGCAGTTCCTCGACATTTTTATTTTTCAGTTTTTTCCACAACAGCGCATTTCCCGTCAGGGTGGTTTTGATGATCTCAGCCAAACCCGATTTCAGGTGCCTTGGAGGAAGGGTGGTCAAAAAGCAGGGATCCGCAATAACCGTTTCAGGAAGAAAGAAAAATCCGGCTTGATTTTTTACTCCTTCCATATTGACTGCGGTTTTCCCACCAATGGCAGCATCGACCTGGGCCAGTAAGGTAGTAGGGATGTGAATACAGGGAATGCCCCTTTTATAGCCCCCTGCCACAAACCCTCCCAGGTCGGTGATCATTCCCCCTCCCAGGGTGATCATCAGCGAATCCCTGCCTGCCTGGTGAGACAACATCTCCATCCACAAGCGGGCAACGGTCTGTAAAGTTTTAGTGCTCTCTCCTGCATCTACGGTCAACAGGATACTTTTTTCAAGCCAGGGATTTGATTCAAGTAAACGGGGAAGGCAGTGTTTATAGGTGTTACGGTCTGTCAGGAGAAAAACCAGGTTTTTTCCGAAAAGAAAAGGGTTGCAGGCAACGCGAAGGTGATCCAGTGCGTTGATCCCGGTGTAAATAGTGGTCCGGTCGACACGAACGATCCTGGCAGTTGTTTTCATGGGATTTTTCTTTTCAGTGAAAAGCTGCCATCAGCAGGCTGATATCCTGGAAGGGAAGGTTGAAACGTTTACTGATAAATTGGTTGGTTATAATGCCGTTATAGATGTACACTCCCTGACGTACGCCGAATTCTTTTTTGATCAGGTTTTCAATTCCTCCTTCAGAACCCATGTCAAGAATGATCGGGACGATGATGTTATTCAGGGCTTGTGAGGCAGTATGAGGGACTTTGGAAGGGATATTGGGGACTGCATAATGAGTGACTCCATGGAGCTTGTACACTGGGGATTTATGGGTGGTCGGTTTCGAGGTCTCGAAGCAACCTCCCTGGTCAATGCTGACATCGATGGCGACAGATCCTTCTTTCATTTGCCGGATCATCATTTCCGTGATGATGACCGGAGTCCGTCCTTCGGGGGAATGGACAGCACCGATCAGTACATCGGCGGTCTTCAGGGATTCGACGAGTGTTTTGGGATGGAGGATGGAGGTAAAAACCCTCCGGCCAAGGTTGTTTTGGATACGTCGCAGGCGATAAACCGAATTGTCGAAGATTTTCACCAAAGCTCCCAGCCCGAGTGCCGATCGGGATGCAAATTCCCCCACAGTACCGGCTCCGATCACTACTACTTCACTGGGATTGATTCCGGTGATGCCGCCAAACATTTTACCCCGGCCACAGTTTGGATCCGACAGGTATTCGGCTGCGATGAAGATGCAGGTACTTCCGGCGATCTCGCTCATGGCGCGGATTATCGGGAGTTGTTTGGTCCGGTCGCGGATGGTTTCATAGGCAAGAGCGGTGACCTTCCGGGTCATCAGCATTTTAAAATAGTCTTCGCACTGTAACGACATCTGGAGCGCCGACATGAGCGTTTGTCGGGGCCGGAGCAGGGACATCTCCTCACGGGTTACCGGTGCTACTTTAAGTAGGATATCTGCTTTGAATACCTCTTCGGGGGAGTAAACAAGCCGGGCGCCGGATTCGCTGTACTCGTGGTCTGAGAAATGGGCCGTGACACCGGCGCCTGCTTCGATTAAAACCTGGTGGCCGCTCCGGGTCAGCAGGGCAACACCGTCAGGGACAAGCGCAACCCTGTTCTCCTGGGCAGAAACCTCCCTTGGAACACCCACTATGAGTTGACCGGGTTGCTTTGCTACTTCGAGCATTTCCTCCTGGGGCATCAATCGTCCTCCCGGCGACAGATTGTAAAATTCCTGATCAGGATTTTCCATTCGCCAAAATTTTAAACGAAGATATTAAAAAAAGGGTTGATGGGGAAACCGTAGGGGAATTAAAATTCAAAAACACGCATCCCGGTAGCAGGGTCCGGAGTTATTGTGATCTTCACCGTGCTGTCTGGCAACAATTTTTCAATCAATTCCGGCCATTCAATGAAACAATAAGCGCCCGAATAGAGGTACTCTTCATAACCCATATCGAAAACCTCTTCGATCTTTCGGATCCTGTAAAAATCAAAATGAAAAACAGGTTCGTCAGAGCGTGTTTTGTATTCGTTGATCAGCGAAAAAGTCGGACTTTGTACTGTGTCCGTTACTTTAAGAATTGTTCCAAGCGTTTTTATGAAAGTGGTCTTTCCTGCGCCCATGGGTCCGTAAAATGCAAAAATTTTAGAACCACGGTGGGCTGTCAATAAAGCTGCGGCCACTGGCAATAAGTCGGATTCCTTTACGCAGAAACGCATAGAAGTCGTTGATCGGGTTGTCCAACCCTTTGAAGTTTATTTGGGGTTAATGGTCACAAAAGGTACCAGCATTTCTTCCATGGAGAGTCCTCCATGTTGAAACGTATTTTTGTAATAATTGACGTAATGATTGTAGTTGTTCGGATAGGCGAAAAAATCATCGTTGCGGCAAAAAACGTAAGATGAACTGACATTGCCGCGGGGCAGGAAGATGTCGGCAGGGTTTCTGACCTCAAATGCCTCATTCCGCTCAAATTTCAGCGCTTTGCCGGTTTTGTAACGCAGGTTGGTATTGACATTGCGATCGCCCAGTATTTTGACCGGATTGGTAACACGGATGGAACCATGGTCGGTGGTAATGACCACATTGACCTGTTTGCCGGCCAGGTAACGAAGAATGTCAAGTAGCGGGGAATGGAGGAACCAACTCACGGTAAGGGAGCGGTAGGCTTTCTCATCATCTGCCAGTTCTCGGATGATCTCCATCTCGGTTCTGGCATGGGAGAGCATATCCACAAAATTATAGACAATGAAATTCAGTTTGTTGACCATCATGTTGGGCATCAGCTCCACCAGCTTTTTCCCATAAGTCTGGTTGAGGACCTTATAATAAGAATACCGAATGTCTTTTCCATAGCGTTTTAACAACTCTCCCAACAATTCGTTTTCATAGTTGTTTTTGGTTCCCTCTTCTTCTTCATTGACCCAAAATTTTGGATACTTTTTTTCGATCTCGGTGGGCAGCAAACCACTGAAGAGTGCATTCCGCGCGTACTGCGTTACGGTTGGCAGAATGCTGTAAAAGATCTCTTCCCGGTCAACCCGGAAATACTCTTCAATGATAGGTTGAAGCACTTTCCACTGGTCATAACGGAGGTTGTCAATCAGCACCACGAACAATGGTTTGTTATCGTTCAGCAGCGGGAAGATTTTTTCCTTGATCAGGTTATGCGACAACACCGGGCGGGATGGATTTTTCCCGTTGATCCATTCGGTATAGTTCCGCTCTACGTATTTGCAGAAAACCTGGTTGGCTTCATCCTTCTGCATTTTCAGAACCTGGCTCATCTCCTCATCCCCTGATTGGCCCAGTTTTAACTCCCAGTGGGTGATTTTTTTATAGACTTCAATCCACTCCTCATGATTGAGCCGGTTTGAAATTTCCATCCCGATGTTTCTGAATTCCTGCTGGTATTGAAACGTCGTTTTTTCGGTGACCAGTTTTTTATTTTCCAGGTTCTTTTTCAGACAAAGAAGGATCTGATTGGGTTTAACCGGTTTGATCAGGTAATCGGCGATGTTTGATCCGATGGCATCTTCCATGATGGCCTCTTCTTCGCTTTTGGTGATCATAATCACCGGCAAACCGGGGAAATCGACTTTGATCTTCAGCAATGTCTCAATTCCTGATAATCCTGGCATCTGTTCATCCAGGAAAACGATGTCGAAACGTTTCGACCGGATCATATCCAAAGCGTCATGTCCATTGTTGACGGTTGAAACATCGTATCCTTTCTCTTTTAAGAAAATGATATGCGGTTTCAGAAGATCAATTTCATCATCTACCCATAAAATCGAGATCCTGTCCATAATTGGTCTTTAATTTGTATAAATGTCGTAAGTTTGCTTTTATTGTGATCCGACGCCCTTTTTTATAATTCTTTAACAAAGTTAATGCTTGCCGACCCGAACCAACAAACTGAAAAACATCAATGATCCTGTTTACGGATCTATAGCCATCCCCTCTCCTCTTGTTTTTGATGTGATGGAGCACCCATGGTTCCAACGTTTACGCAGAATCAAGCAGTTAGGACTCACCCATTATACATTTCCTTCAGCTCAGCATACCCGTTTCCAACATGCATTGGGGAGTATGCACCTGATGGGAATGGCCATCAGTGTGCTCCGGTTTAAAGGAATCGAGATCACCGAAGCGGAGGCGGAGGGGTTGACCCTTGCCATTTTGCTCCACGATATCGGCCATGGTCCTTTTTCACACACCCTCGATCAAACGCTGGTGCGGGGAATCTCTCACGAGGAGATTTCGCGTTTGATCATTGCTTCACTCAACAAACAGTTTAATGGATCTTTGGATATTGCCCGTCAAATTTTTACCGGAACCTATCCCAAAAAATTTCTTCATCAGTTAGTTTCCAGTCAGCTCGACATGGACCGCCTGGATTACCTGGCCCGCGACAGTTTTTTCACGGGGGTTGCAGAAGGTGTGATCAGTTATGAACGGATCATAAAAATGCTGACAGTATATGAAGATGAACTGGTCGTCGAAGCAAAAGGGGTCTATTCCATTGAAAAGTTCCTGATATCCCGCCGGTTGATGTATTGGCAGGTGTACCTGCACAAGACCGTGATTGCGGCTGATCAGATGCTGGTCAACCTTCTGAAGCGGGCCCGGTTCTTAAGAGAAAACAAGATCACGTTGCCTGCTACCCCTGAATTGTCGCTTTTCCTGGAAAACCATCCGACCCCTGAACAGTTTGAAACGGAGTCACAATGGATCGAAACCTTTGCCCAGCTGGATGATACCGATGTGATAGCAGCCATCAAAATGTGGAGACATAACCCCGATCCCGTTCTGTCGAATCTTTGCAGTGATCTCCTGAACCGACATCTTTTCAGGGTGGAATTGCAGAAAATGCCATTTGATCCGAATTATGTTCATCAGATCCAGGCTCAAATCCTTCGGTGTTATCCCATTCATCCCGATGAACTACTTTATTATTTTATTCATGATACCGTAGAGAACAAAGCGTACAATCCTTTGCACGATCGGATCATGATCAAAGGACGCAATAATGACCTGCTGGATATTTCTGAGGCCTCCGAACAATTGAACATCGCCGTCCTTCCGACCACGGTAAGTAAACACCTGTTATGTTATCCGAAAAAGATAACTGTCTGATTGCATTTATGTTAAAAAATAATCAAAAGGGCTGATTGATTTTTTTGGTAACTTGCGCCCCCGTTTAGAATTGACAATCAACACCACCATTTAATGGAATTTTCAGCTGCTCAGATTGCCGGATTAATTGACGGAACCATCGAGGGAGACCCTGAAATTAAACTCTCCAATCTTTCGAAAATCGAAGAGGGCCAACCGGGAGCCCTCACCTTTCTTGCCAATCCAAAATACACTCCTTTCCTCTATACAACGAAGGCCTCGGCAGTGGTAGTCAGCAGAGATTTTATCCCTGTTCAGGCTGTGGCCCCTACCCTTATCCGGGTCGATAACGCTTATGCTTCTTTTGCGAAGCTCATGGAGCTGTTTAAACAAGCAGAAAACACGAAAACGGGTGTGGCTCCGGGTGCTGTCGTTTCGCCTTCTGCCCGGATGGGTTCCCATGTTTCGATTGGCGAGATGGTTTATATAGGGGATGAGGTGGTCATCGGTGATCATGTGGTTGTTCATCCACAGGTTTATATCGGACCGGGTGTAAAGATCGGGAATAACACGTTGTTGCATCCCGGGGTTAAGATTTATGCCGGGTGCGTCATCGGGAATGATTGTATTCTTCATTCCGGGGTGGTGATCGGATCCGACGGGTTTGGTTTCGCTCCTACGGAAGACAACCGTTACCAAAAAATTCCGCAGTTAGGAAACGTGGTGTTGGAGGATTGTGTGGAGGTAGGATCGAATTCCACCATCGACAGGGCCACCATGGGATCGACGATCCTCCGGAGAGGTGTCAAACTGGATAACCTTATCCAGGTTGCCCACAATGTTGAAATCGGCGAGAACACTGTCATTGCGGCACAAACGGGGATTTCCGGTTCCACCCGCATCGGGAAGAATTGTATGATCGGCGGCCAGGTAGGCATTGTCGGGCATATCATCATTGCGGATAACGTGAAAATAGGCGCCGGCAGCGGTGTGGAGGCCAGTATTTTAAAAGAAGGGGCAACTATGCTGGGTGCTCCGGCCATCGAAGCAGGAAAAGCCCGGAGAAATTTTATCCATTGGCGCAGGCTCGACGAAATCGTCAGAACAGTTAACACCTTAGAGAAAATTGCAAAAAGAACGCATGAGTGAGAAACAGAAAACGATTCTAAAACCGGTAAGCATTTCGGGCGTAGGCCTCCATACCGGAAATGAAGTTAAAATCACCTTTAAACCCGCCCCTGAAAATTGGGGATATAAATTCCGACGCACCGACCTGGCTGCAGAAACCCTGGTGGATGCAGATGTTGACAATGTAGTCGATACCTCCCGCGGTACCAGCATCGAACAAGACGGGGTCAGAATTGACACCATCGAACATGTCCTGGCAGCACTGTCAGGACTGGAGATCGACAACGTTCAGGTTGAGTTGAACCAATCAGAAACACCGATTCTCGACGGCAGTACCCGGTACTACATTGAGGCTTTAGAATCGGCCGGGATCACGGAACAAAAAGCCTTGAGAAAATATTTTGAGTTGAACAGCAACATCACTTATGTCAACCCGGAGAAAAAAGTGGAGATGATCGCCATCCCTTCCAAAGAATTCAGGGTATCGGTGATGATCGATTATGAATCGAAAGTGTTGCAGTCACAAAATGCCACCCTCAACCATATCCACGAATTCAAAACCGAGTTTTCCACCTGCCGTACTTTTGTCTTTCTCCACGAATTGGAGTACCTGCTCAACAACAATCTCATCAAGGGCGGAGATCTGAGCAACGCCATTGTCTTCGTTGACCGGATCATCTCGCAATCAGAGCTGGACCACCTGGCAAAACTCTTCAACAAACCCAGGGTCGAAGTACTGAAAGAAGGAATTCTCAACACCCTGGAACTTCAGTATCCCAATGAACCGGCACGTCACAAACTCATGGATATCATAGGCGACCTGGCCCTGGTCGGTATGCCGCTCAAAGCACATATCATTGCTACCCGTCCGGGCCATTACTCCAACGTGGAATTTGCACGGCTGATAAAGAAACATCTGAAAAAGGAAAAGCGCAATGTGGATATTCCCAAATTTGATCTGAACAAGACCCCGCTTTACGACATCAACCAGATCAAGAACATCCTTCCCCATCGTCCACCTTTTCTCTTCATCGACCGCATCCTGGAAATGGGAAGTGATTACGTAGTCGGACTGAAAAATGTCACGATGAATGAATCTTTTTTCGTCGGTCACTTTCCCAACGAACCCGTCATGCCCGGTGTCATCCTGATAGAAGCCATGGCGCAGTCGGGTGGCATCCTGGCCCTGAGTACTGTGGACGATCCCCAAAATTACACCACCCTGTTTGCAAAGATCGAAAATGTCAAATTCCGTCAACGGGTCGTTCCCGGGGATACCGTCATCTTCTTCAACCAGTTGAACGGGCCCATGCGACGGGGTTTGGTAAGCATGAAAGGCTTGGCATACGTCGGCAATAAAATCGTGATGGAAGCAGAATTGATGGCCCAAATTACACGAAAATAGCAAATAATTACCTCCCATGAATCAACCATTAGCCTATGTCAGCCCCCAGGCAAAAGTAGCTGCCAACGTAGTGATTGAACCTTTTGTCTCGATCGATAAAAATGTGATCATCGAAGAGGGCACCTGGATCGGATCCAATGTTACCATCATGGAGGGAGCGCGGATCGGAAAAAATTGCAAGATCTTTCCGGGAGCAGTCATTTCCGCCATTCCCCAGGATCTGAAATTTGCCGGTGAAGAGACCATCGTTAAAATCGGTAATAACGTTACGATCCGTGAATTCGTGACCATCAACCGGGGGACCAAGGCCAGCTACGAGACCGTCGTGGGCGACAATTGCCTGCTGATGGCTTACGTGCACATTGCTCACGATTGTGTGATCGGTGACAACGTGATCCTGGGTAACAGCACTGCCCTGGCAGGGCATATTACGATCGACGATTGGGCCATCGTTGGCGGCGTTGCTGCTATCCATCAGTTTGTCAGGATAGGGACACACACCATGGTGGGAGGTGGTTCGTTGGTCAGAAAGGACATTCCTCCCTATACCAAAGCGGCGCGTGAACCAATATCTTACGTGGGCGTTAACTCCATTGGCTTACGCCGCCGGGGGTTTTCAGCCGAAAAAATTAACCAGATCCAGGATATTTACCGCCTCATTTACCTCAAAGGATACAACGTATCACAAGCCGTGGAGTACATCGAAGCCGACATCCCGGCCACCCCCGAGCGGGATGAAATTCTCTCTTTTATCGCCAACTCCAGCAGGGGTATCATGAAAGGCTATTCAAAAGTCCGCGAAAAATAATTGACCCCTTCCCTGCTGCCATGCAGATTGAACTCAGACAAATAGGGAAGAAATTCAATTCCGAATGGATCTTCCGAAAACTGGATTACCTGTTTGAAGCCCAAAAGACCACTGCCATCCTGGGGCGCAACGGCTCGGGTAAATCCACCCTCCTGCAAGTCATCGCCGGGAGCATGTCGCCTAACGCGGGCACTGCTGTCTATACTTTGTCGGGAAAACCGGTCGCCGAAGAATCCGTGTACCGGTACCTCGTGTTGGTAGCACCTTACCAACAGCTGATCGAAGAGTTCACACTGAATGAAATGATCAACTTCCATTTTTCATTTAAATCGTACCTCCAAGGATTTAACCGGCCAAAACTAATTGATTTAATGCAACTTGCAGGAAATCGTGACAAGCCGCTTCTGCAGTTTTCATCAGGAATGAAACAAAGGGTTAAACTCGCACTGGCTTTATGCAGCGAGGTTCCGCTGATCCTGTTGGATGAACCAACCATGAACCTCGACAAGGGAGGGATGACCTGGTACTTTCAACTGATGGACGACCTGGGGAAAAACCGTACTACCATCATCTGTACAAACCAACAGGAAACAGAAGCCCCTTTTGCGCATTCTATTCTGACCATAGAACAATTCAAGCAGTGACGAAGTCTTCTGCCAAAGCACCATTTCAGGGGTGAGCCACGAAATAATACTCCGTGCCCTGTTGGTACAGCATCGAAAAGCGATCGGAAGTCAGCGGCGGACGCCGGCAAAGGTAGCCTTTGAGGGTTGAGATTTTCATGCCACATTCACCGGCGAGGAACCTGTATAAATCTTCAGGTGTGGATTCATAGAAATCAGCTGCACCCAATCCGAATTCAAAGATAACCACTGGTTTCCATCTTTTTAACAAAGCTACCGAGCCTTTCATCACAGGAAATTCGGCCCCCTCCACGTCAATCTTGATCAGGTCGATGCGGGTATCCTCTGGCAGGATGTCATCCAATCTCCCCGTTGTCACTGTTATTTGATGGATATTGACATGCTTCCCGTCGTACTTCCTGCGTTTGATCCCGCTGTAAGCCGGTGCATTCACCACATGCTGGAAAGTGGTAGTCCCGGCCTTGTCGTACAAGGCAATTGAATTGATCGTAACCGTTGAAATGTCTCTGTACTTCGCACAGAGATCGTCGAAAAGCTGCGGAATGGGTTCAAAACCATATTTTTTACCCAAAGGAGCTCCTTCGATCATCAAATCGAGGATTTCGCCCTTATGACAACCTATGTCAATACAATTGGAACCGGGCTTAAGGGTTTGCCGGATAATTTTCCGGGTGTAGGCATCGTACCGCTGGTTGCGGGTCAACGAGATATGTAGAAAAGATAATAACTGCTTGATTAACTGTTTCATCCGCCGTATCGGGTCATTTTATCTTGATTTGGCAAAAGTAAGATAATTAATGAAAGTAAAAGAGGATTTTTTCTGTTGCGGTTTCCGTCGGGTCTTTTTTACAAAATCAAAAATTCAACGTTTTGAATGAGATGGATATTCCAATGTTTTTCACTAATTTTGCCGCCCTTAAAACCATATAACCTCTATTTATGGCAACCACAGCAGATATCAGAAACGGTCTCGTTATAGAATTCAACAACGATCTTTACAGTGTCGTTGAATTCCAGCACGTCAAACCAGGCAAAGGACCTGCCTTCATCCGCACAAAACTGAAGAACCTGAAACATGGCCGCGTTATAGCCAACACCTTTGATTCGGGAGCTAAAATTGACATTGCACGGGTGGAGCGGCGCAAATATCAATACCTCTACAAAGATGATTCAGGATTTCATTTCATGAATACCGAAAACTATGAGCAGATATACGTGCCGGCCGACCTGATCAACGCTCCGCAATTTCTCAAAGAGGGACAAGAGGTGGAAATCCTTTTTCATGCCGATACCGAAACACCTTTGACCTGTGAATTACCTCCTTTTGTGGTGCTGAAAGTGATTTATTCCGAACCCGGGGTACGGGGTAATACTGCTACCAACACGCTAAAAGACAGCACAGTGGAAACCGGCGCCACCGTTAAAGTGCCCCTCTTTATCGATGCGGGTGAGACCATCAAGGTGGATACCAGGACAGGCGATTATGCGGAACGTGTAAAAATTTGATTCATAGCTGCTTATGAAATTTCCATCCCCGTTAACCCTTTCCGAAGTGGCCGCCCTGACCGGCGCTACCATGGCAGGCGAACCTGATTTCCCGATCACGGGTCTGAATGAAATACACATGGTTGAGCCGGGGGATATCACCTTCGTCGATCATCCGAAATATTATGCCAGGGCCCTCCTATCAAAGGCCAGTACGATTCTCATCAATACCCGTGTCGATTGCCCGGAAGGAAAATCTTTGCTGATCTGTGAGAAGCCTTTCGATGCTTTTGTAGCGCTGGCGATGAGATTCCGCCCCTTTGAAAAAGCAGGAGCGATGATGAGTCCTACGGCAAAAATCGGAGAAGGTTCTGTGATTCAACCCGGTACGTTCATCGGTAACCATGTTACGATCGGTCGAAACTGCCTGATCCACGCCAATGTCACGATCTATGATCACACAGTGATCGGCGACCGTGTTGTCATTCACAGTGGTGCCGTGCTGGGAGCCGACGCCTTCTATTTTCAAAGGCGCCCTGAAGGATACCGGAAATTTGAATCCTGCGGGAGGGTCGTCATTGAAGACGACGTGGAGATTGGAGCGACTACGACCATCGATAAAGGGGTTACCGGCGATACCACCATTTCGCAGGGTACCAAGATGGACAACCATACCCAGGTGGGTCATGATACCTATATCGGCCGGAATTGCCTCATTGGCGCACATTGTGCCATAGCCGGTGTAACCCGCATTGAGGACGACGTTATTTTATGGGGGCATGTATCGGTGAATAAAGACCTGGTCGTTGGCGCTAAAGCAGTCGTATTGGCCACTTCAGCCGTTGACAAGACCCTTGAGGGAGGCAAAACTTATTTTGGCACCCCGGCTGAAGAGGCCCGGAAAAAATGGCGTGAAATGGCTTCGATCCGGCAATTGCCAGAATTGCTCAAAACTCTTAAATCCAAGGGATTTTAATCTTTCACGGAAGCTTCCGGAACCGGCGTTTCAACCGTTTCGTTTTCTTTTTCCCCCCTGATTGTATAAATATCCATTGCCACCAGGATGGCCATGAAACCCCATACAGGGACAGAGGCTTTGTCGGTGTCAAGAAAATTATTCATCAGCCCGTGAATGAAATAGGTGATCAACCCCAGCGTGGTTGACATGCTGAGGTATTTGATTTCCCGGATCTTTGTCCGGTGATAAACTTTCAGGCCCGTCATCACCATGAAGACAACGAGCGCCACGACGATCAACATTCCCGGTAAACCCTGTTCAGCCAGCGGCCCGATGTATTCGCTGTGAGCGTTTCCTTTATCGCCGGCATTGGTACTGATTAAAGTTTTCTCCCCGGAAAGCTGGAAAGGGGCATATTCAAACTGGTAGGTACCGGGTCCCCATCCGAAACGGGGTCTTTCTTTATACATTCTGAAGGCCGACATCCAGCGGTTGATCCTTTCAAGGTTGGAGTTGTCGGTAGAGATATTGCTGATAGAACGGACATGCTCGGTAAGCGTTGCCGCTTTACTCTGCTTGTTTCGTTCCATGGCCGTAAGGATCTCAAATTGGAACGTGAACAAAATAATCCCGAGTACCACAGCCGTGAGTGCAATCCATCGGAATTTGATCTTCAACAGTACCAGGAAGAGGACCCCAATGGCCAGTGCGAGACTGATCCAGGCAGCCCGGCAATAGGACAACACCAGCGCAACAAGGAGAATGATCAAAACGATGAAGGAGAAAAACCGGGTCAACCTGGAGTATTCCGGGTAAATCATAAATCCAAAGAAGACCGGGATATACATCGCGAGAATGGCGCCGTAGGCAGTGTGGTCATTGTAAAAAGGTTCCATGACAAAATGCCCGGCCTGCTGTTCGAAACTCCAGAGGTAATGGTTATAAATGGTAAAGAAAACCACCAGCACCAGGGGTATCGCGTAAAACCATATGAAACGCCGGCTGTTGGCAATGTCGCGGAACAAGTGAATACCAAAAAGGTAAAATGGAACAACGAACCAAAGCCTGGCCAATAAAAATTTAAAGGAGACCATGGGCCTGACACTCGTCAGACTGGTAATGAGGATCCATGTCAATTGTAACAGGATGATCAGGGTCAACGGGTGTTTCCATATCCGTTTGTCAAAATCATTGTTTAGGATCAGCTTGAGGAGGAAGATCAACAGAACTCCGAACATCAGGGGTTCGGTGGGGACTGAGAGGCCAATCCGCAATTCACGCTGGGTAATGTTGATTGCCAGCGGAGTGAGCAGCGTAATCAGTAAAAGGATTTTATCAAGATGAAAGAAGTAAAAGTAGATGATGATCATCAACACCGGCAAAAGCAATAACCAATAGATCTCATGGTAGATCAAGAGGCAGTTGAACCCGATAAAAAGGGCGCTGATCACGTAAAGAACCGCGTAAGTACCTTTGGTTCCCGACAAAAAAGCCTTCAATTCCTGCAGCTTATCCCGCATGTTTTCTGGTTGGAATATTAAAGAAATGACGGTTCTCGATCAATCCGATCACCAGCAGCGAGAGGAGGAAGGTGGTAATGGTTGATACTGATACGATCAGCCAGCGGATTGGATAATATTTTTTATCAGCCGGCAGCGGTTTGCTTAACACGTTGGTATAACTGTAATTTCTGTTGTAATTAAACAAGGCTTTGTCGGCGTCAAACTTCATATTGCTGTATGAACCGGCCTCCATCCCGATGAGGTCGCGAAGCAACAGCATTTCAACCCCTTTTGATTCCAGGTTCTTTTTTAACCGGAGGACTTCCGGATTGTTCATTTTTCCCCCGCTCAGGTAGGCACGCATCACTTCACGGGTCTGGTTACTGTATTCCAGTATCCCGTATTTCATCCCCAGGGTGTCGGCACGTGCTTTGAGCGAATCCAGATAATTTTTCTTTTTTGTCAGTACATAGTCGTAGTTACCCAACACCTCTTTAAACTTATCTTTTTGTAATTTTCTGACTTTCAATGTATAATAATCAAGAATGGCGTTAATGATCTCACAGGCCGTATCGGGATCGGGATCGAGAACCTCAATTTTGATGGCCTCGTAAGGGGTGGTGGAAAACTGAACTTTCGATTTATAAGCTCTCTGGATCAGGGTTTTGACGATTTTGGCTGTGGAATCGATTTCCCAGTGGCGGACCAGGTTAAATTTCTTTACAACACTGTCGCGGATATCCCTTGATTGAAGCACCTCCACAGCTTGTTCTGTGACATTTTCGGCAGAGTAGGGTGAGATATTGGAGGGATAGATAACGGCGTCTGATTTAAACAGCGGTGTAATGAAAAGCGGGCTGGAAAAAAAAGCCGACAAAACGACGGTAGCAACAATAACAATGGCCAAGTGTATTCTCCATTTTAATACTACTTCAATGATATTCCTGCTGTTGAAAAAGTTGTCCATGTTGGTTTTTGTTGAAATTACAGATACAGTGGATTATTCAGGATTGTTCCAGGTTGAATTTTTTGTGGGAATTATAATTATTGATTTTTTCCATCACCATGATTACGATGATGGCAAGAAAGACCGCGGAAAAAGTAGTGACTACAATGATCAGCCAACGGATGGGATAGGATTTGCGTTCAGCTTTGTAGGCGTCGCTGACGATAAATTTCTGGGGTAGATTGGATTCGGCATCCACTTTGGCTTCTTTGTATTTTGATTGGAGCACGGTCAATTGCTCTGTTTTAAATTCCAGGCTGTTTTTCAGCATGAGGTAGATCCCGCCATATTGACCCAGGATGTCCAGTTTTTTCTGGAGGGCTGCCATGGCTGTTTTGTTCCCGTTCATGATCGAGACAGCCATTTGCTGATTCAGTACCTGTGATTGGTATTCTACATCGTTGACACCTAATTTTCCAAGGGTTACCAGGGAATCGACGATGGCTTTGATTTCGGCATCCAGGGCGAGGTATTCCGCTTCAACGATGCGGAATCCTGCAACCGATCGCTGTCTTTGCATGTCGTTCTTTGTCGAATCGAGAAGCGCGGCAATGGTGTTGGCGATCACCGCGGCCATTTCCGGATCTTTGTCAAAAACAGCGATTTCCACAGCCAGGTACTCGGTCGACCGGAAACTGATATTTTTTTCATACTCCTTGTAAAGCTTCGATATTTTGTAGCGTGATGTGCTGTCAATCCCGTAATGTTCCATCAGGTTGAATTTCCGGATCACACGGTCACGGATTTTATTGGAATTAAGAATCTGCAGCAGTTGTTCTGCTTGTTCTGACTCTCCCAGGGCGATCAGATTATCATTTTTACCGGGGGTTTCACTCAGCAAGGCTTTAGAAGCGCTTCCCGAACTGGCTGGAAAGAGGATGACAGTTGATTTGTATTTTGGTGTAAGGAAGAGGGGGAGAGAAAAAAACCAGGAGCAGAAGATGGCTCCTGCCATCACATAGAACAAAGGTTTACGCCATTTGTAGAGAAATATGACAAGATTGGAAGAATCGAATTCTTCATTTCTTTTGATTTCATCGGGCATAACAGAAAGATCAATTTTTTGTCAAAAATAGCGATTAATTCTAAATGTCCAAAAGAAAGTTACAGCGTCAGGAATTCATCGGTTGTGATCGCTCACAATTTTGATTAAAGCGCCAAAGCTCCATAAGCGTAAAATAAAAGCTAGGACAACCGAGGCGACGATCATAAGCGTAAAATTACCCAGCCAGGTAAGGTGTGAAGGCAGAAATGGCCAGGGGAAAACAAGATATCTTGAAACAACATTGAGCAGAATCACGCCGGTGATAAAAAGGATCAGGGTGGTAAGAAAACGATAGTTCACATGGAAACGGAAAATCCGTTGGGCCAGGATAACCTGGGCAATGGCCATTGTAAACTGGGTGATCATGCTGGAAAGGGCTGAGCCACTTGCCATAAAACGGGGAATGAGTAAAAAGTTCAGCACAAAATTGATCACCAACCCTCCAACTGCTATGTAATTTAATTGTTTCAGATTACCGTTGGCTGTAAGCAAAGTGCCAAAAATATAAGTCGACGAAACGGCAACAAATCCCAGGATCAGCATGCGGAAAACCCTTGTAGAATCGGCAATATGAGCATCATACAAGAGGTCGATGATTTCAGCTCCGTAAAAAAACGAGCAGACGGAAACCATCACTGCCAGGGTTATGATCAGTGTAAATGAGAGCTTGACGATTTGTTCCAGGGGTTGTTTGTTCTTGATCATTTTCGAAAAAATCGGGACTAAAAGAACGGAGAAGAGGTAGGCGATCATGTTGACAGCATCCAGCAAACGGAATCCCGAAGCATAAATACCGGCTTGTTCATTGCCCAGCTTTTCCGGCAGCAGGCTTTCAAGCATCACAGGGTCCAGCCGGTTGTAAAAAGTCATCAGGAGTACCAGTAATGCAAAAGGAAAACTTTGCTTCATGATCATCAGGAAAAAAGGGAGGTTCCAGTTAAGTTTCCTGAATCGGGCCTTTTTCACCACAATGAAAAAAGCGATGATGGCTGTGACAGAATAGGCTGCTGTTTGCGAATAAACAAACCATTCAATCCTGAAGGGAGAATCGGCAACGTGCGTATATAAAAGGGTACCACAAAAAAGGATCATCAATAAGCGGTCAAGTACCGATAACATGCTCTCGGTTTTGAACATCAGAAAGCCTGAGATGTTTGACCGCAAGTACAGGATAAAGGATAGCAGGAACTGATTCAGTGCAAGCCAGGCTAACATGCGTAACTGAGGACCACTGTAACCAAGGATCAGGGCGACAATAAAAGCGGTCACCAGATAAAGGACCCCGAGCATAAATTTGACAACCAAAATTCCTGAGAAGTGCTTGTTGAGCAAATGGTTGTTCTGCGCTATGTTCCGGTTGTTGAAATTGGTGATCCCAAGATCCAGCAAAATGTTGAAAAGAAAAGAAAAATTCAGGATGACAAAATAAAAGCCATAATCGCTCACCCCGACGGTTCGCTGTACGGTAAGATCGATCCCAAAAATCCAGACAGGTTTTATGAGAAGATTAAGAAAGAGGAGCAACCCCAGGTTGGTCAGGAATTTTTTCTGCATGAACCCAAAATAAAAGTTACCACGATCGATACTTTCATGATAACTCAAAAAATATTCGGATATTTGCTACAAACTTAATAAAAATTCCGTACCGGCGATACTTCCATGAACATAGCCATCAACACCAGGCTGCTCATTCAGAATAAACTCGAAGGGATTGGTTGGTTCACTTATGAATCATTGAAAAGAATTACAGTCCAGCACCCTGAACACCATTTTTACTTCATTTTCGACCGGGAATACAATCCTGAATTCCTCTTTTCCGATAACATAACACCCATCATTCAATTTCCACAGGCCCGCCATCCGGTTTTGTATTACACCTGGTTCGAATTTTCTATTCCCGAATTACTAAGCAAAATAAAACCAGACCTTTTTCTCTCTCCTGACGGATTTTTATCACTTAAAACCACGGTGCCTTCCATGGCTGTTTTTCACGATCTCAATTTTGAACATTATCCGCAGGATATCCCTTACTGGACCCGCCGATATTATCGTCAGTTTTTCCCCCGATATGCAGCCAAAGCCGTGCGGATCGCCACTGTTTCCACCTATTCAAAAACCGACATTGTAAACCAGTACAAAGTCGATCCCGAAAAGATTGATGTGGTTTACGACGGAGCACACGAAATCTACCAACCGCTCACGATCCCTGAAAAAGAGAGGGTCCGGAATCAATACAGCCGCGGATTGCCCTATTTTATCTTTATCGGAGCGCTTCATCGCCGCAAAAATCTCATCAACCTCTTCCGGGCTTTCGATCTGTTCAAAAAATCAAACCCTTCCGCAGTTCAATTGCTGATCGTTGGTGCAAAAAAATGGTGGACCAGTGACATTGAAAGGGCTTACAACCAGATGACCTATTCGTATGACGTGATTTTTACCGGTCGCTTATCGGTGGAAGAATTGTCAAGGGTTCTGGGCGCCGCCCTCGCCCTGACCTATGTCTCCTACTTTGAAGGTTTCGGCATCCCTATTGTGGAAGCCTTCCGCTGCGATGTTCCGGTAATCACTTCCAATGTGACTTCCATGCCAGAAGTAGCGGGAGATGCAGCCTTGCTGGTGGATCCCTTCAATCCTGAATCCATCGCGGAAGCGTTATATAAAGCTTACCAGTACGAAAGCATACGTAACGAACTGATTTCAAGGGGGCAACGAAGAAAAAATATTTTTTCGTGGCAACAAACTGCCGACAGGTTATGGGAATCGATTGAAAAAGCTGTTAAATCCTGAACATTTATGAACATCCTGCTGCTTGGCTCAGGGGGACGGGAACATGCCCTGGCATGGAAAATCGCTCAGAGTCCCCTTCTTACAAGGCTTTTCATTGCTCCGGGAAACGCAGGAACAGCCGGTTTGGGCACCAACCTTCCGGTCGATCCTGAGAATTTCCCGCTTCTCAAAGAGACCGTAATGGGAAACCGGATCGATATGGTTGTCGTAGGACCGGAAAACCCACTGGTCAAGGGAATCCATGATTTCTTTTTAGCCGATCATTTCCTCCGGCTCGTCCCGGTTATCGGGCCAAGGAAAAATGCAGCCATGCTTGAAGGCAGCAAGGATTTTGCTAAAAGATTCATGGTTCGACACCATATTCCCACTGCAAATTACCGAACTTTTACACCCGGAAATGCTGAAGCCGGATTCGCCTATCTGGAATCCCTCAACCCTCCGTACGTGTTAAAAGCTGACGGTCTTGCCGCCGGTAAAGGCGTCCTGATTTGTGACGATCTTAGCCAGGCGCACAGAGAATTCTCCCGGTTGATGTTCCGTGGTGCATTCGGAAAGGCTTCCCGGAAAATAGTGATAGAAGAATTCCTTTCAGGTATCGAACTCTCGGTTTTTATCCTGACCGACGGAAAAACATGGAAACTTCTACCCGAAGCCAAAGATTACAAACGGATCGGCGAGGGCGATACCGGGCCCAATACCGGAGGAATGGGCGCAGTCTCACCGGTTCCCTTTGCTGATCAGGATTTTATGAATAAAGTCATAACCCGCGTGATCCAGCCTACCATGGACGGACTGCTGTCGGAAGGAATAGATTATCAGGGATTTCTATTCTTTGGACTGATTAATGTAAAAGGAGATCCTTACGTAATTGAATACAATTGCAGGTTGGGAGATCCCGAAACCGAATCGGTTATCCCCCGGTTAAAATCCGACCTGGTCCCGCTTCTGAAAGCCATTGCCGACCGACGGCTGGAGCGGGAAACGGTCGAGATCCATCCCGAAACAGCAGCCACTGTCATGATGGTATCCAAGGGATATCCGGGTTCTTACGAAAAAGGTACAATCATCCACCCTCCCCCTCCACCTGCCGGAATCCTTCTGTTTCATGCCGGTACCCTCCTCGACCCCTACGCAGGCCAGATCATATCCAACGGAGGCCGGGTATTGGCAATAACCCATCTTGCCAACAACCTGCCCAAAGCCTTGGATGGTTGCTACCAATCGCTCCCGGCATTTGCATTTGACGGGTGCTATTACAGAAAGGATATCGGACAAGATCTGATCTCACCCAAATAACCCTTTATCATGGGATTTATCAGGTTCTTCCGGTCAAGCTTTTTCATTCAGTACTTTATAATTGGCCTGACAGGGATAGTGCTATGGCTACCGGCATTTTTTCACCCGCCCAAACTTCCATTACCCGAAGGCCCGGTCATACTCTATAACCTGGTTTACGAACTCTTCTCAGGACTTCCGCTTATGGCAGTCATCTTCGCGTTTCTCCTGCTTTGGTGGAACACCTATTTCATACTGAATTTGTTCAACAACAATGACCTGATACCCAAGAATTCATCCCTGAGTGCGATGATCTTCATGGTTCTTAACAGCATCTTTCCTCAACAGCTTACCCTGACCCCGACCCTCCTGGCACTCTCCCTGATTCTACTTGTTCTACACCACCTGCTCATTACCTACAACAAACCCGAGCACTTTGATCGGGTTTTTGCCACCGGATTTTTCACGGCCATTGCTGCCCTGTTTTACCTGCCTGCACTCCCCTGGTTTTTTCTGGTTCTGATCAGTTTTGTGCTGTTCAGATCCGGGCGCTGGCGGGAATGGATGGCTGCGACCATTGGCCTTTTCACACCTTTTCTATACCTTGCTGTCTTTCTTTTCTGGAACGATGAATTCCTGACAACCCTCGGCCAATTTACTGCCTTCTTCAAACAAAAAATGGCTCTCCCGGTTACCATTGGCCCCGAAACCCTGGTACCATCCGTTGTCATCCTCCTTCTCCTGTTCTGGGCAATGGCAAAAAACCGCTCAGGGGGAAAGGAGGGGAAAGTGGAGATCCGCATCAAATACAACCTGTTTTTATGGGTACTTTTCTTTTTTGCAATTTCCTTCTTCATTTCACACTCCCTGATGGCTTATCATATAGCGATTGCCACACCCTCCATCACCCTCGTCCTCACAACAGCACTGACCGGTCTGAAAAAGCACCGCCTGGTTGAAATAATCCTTGGAATCCTTTTCATGTGGCTGTTGGTCAATAACGTAGTTATCAACTTTATACTTCAGCCGGGGTGATATCTCACGGGGGAATCAATCTCTATGCTAAAAAGTCAATATTCTGAAACCATGATCGAAGCCGGCTGTGACGAAGCCGGCAGAGGTTGCCTGGCCGGGCCTGTTTTTGCAGCAGCGGTGATCCTTCCCAAAAACTTCAGCCTTGAAGGACTTAACGACTCCAAACTCCTGACTGCACGCCAACGAGCCGATCTCAGAAAAATAATTGAAGCCACGGCGATTGGATGGGCTGTGAGCAAAGTGGATGAAAAAGTTATCGACGAAATCAACATTCTGAATGCGTCTATACTGGCAATGCACCAGGCATTAGATCTTCTCAGGGTGAAACCGCAACTGCTCCTGATCGACGGGAACCGTTTCAGGACTTACCATGACCTGCCCCACCATACCATCGTGCACGGTGACGCCACCTACTGCTCCATTGCCGCCGCCTCCATCCTCGCCAAAACCTATCGTGATGACTTTATGGTGAAGATCCATGATGAATTTCCTCATTATGACTGGAAACACAACAAAGGTTATCCGTGCAAAAACCACAGGTCCGGGATCGCGCAGTATGGACTTTCACCCTACCACAGGAGAAGTTTCAAACATGCGGAACAAATTAAATTGCAGTTTGATGCTGTAAGATAAAAAGGAACACGCTTCTTCTATTTTTCCAATACCTTTGTGCTATCCATCTGAAATGGTTCAGCCATGAAAAAATTAAGGATTTCCCTTCTGATTATTGCAGCTTCTGCAGCTCTGACCGGAATTCTCTGGCTGGCCATTTCCCTCTATTCCAGGATTGGTACCCCTTCGGAATCGCCATTTAACGCTATTCCGGGCAATACCGCGATGATCATTAAACTTAACAAGGCAAGTACCCTCATTGAAGAGCTTGACCGTTCCAATCTGCTTTGGAAAGCCATTTCACGCTTCCCGGGTGTACACACAGTAAAAAATGAACTTCATTTCATTGATTCTTTATTCAAGCTGAATGAGGGATTAAGAAAACGGTTCCTTCAATCAGATGTACTGGTCTCGGTTACCCTCAGCGGAAGGAACAGCTTCGGTACCCTCTACCTGACAGCTGTGGAGGGAAAGGCACCGGATGACCATCTCCTCTCCTTTTTGAAAGAGGCTGGCAAAGATGCTGTTTTCCTCACTGAAACCCCTTACTTCACCACCCGACTTCACAGGGTCCAGTTCAAAGGGAGCCGGAATCCGGTCTATTTTGCCGTAATCAAGGGGGTCCTTCTGGCTTCCCGCCAACCCGACCTTGTTAAAAAAGGCATCGACCGGCTCTCACTGAATACACCCCTTGCTGCCTCTCCGGGGTTCAGGTTGGTTGAATCCACTTCAGGAAAAAAAGCTGACGCCAATGTCTTTATCAATTACCGGTTCTTCTCTTTGGTCTTGTCTAAAATTACACGGGTTGAAACAGTTCCTGACCTGATCCGGTTTGCTTTTTTTGCAGACTGGAGCGGTTTTGACCTTATCGTTAAAAAAGATGAACTCCTGTTTAGCGGGATCACCGTCGCCTCCGACAGCAACCAACATTTTCTCTCCCTTTTCTCCGACCAGAAACCCCTGAAAACAGAACTTCCTTCGGTTATTCCTGATCAGTCCCTCTATTTTATCAATTATTCCTGGAGCGACCCGGCGCGTTTCTCTCTGCGGATTCAGAACAAACCTCCCAGGGAAGAAACTTTT
Organism: uncultured Bacteroidota bacterium; assembly: GCA_937862805.1. Taxonomy (GTDB): domain Bacteria; phylum Bacteroidota; class Bacteroidia; order Bacteroidales; family FEN-979; genus CAIVAT01. The sequence continues at coordinate 2,065 of CALMDO010000035.1, read as the reverse complement.
GCACTCTACCAAAGTGCAGTGAGCCGCCTCTCGCGACAGTACCATGTCAACATAAGCGACTATTTCCTTCCCTGGATCGACCGGGAAGGAGGGATCTTCCTGATGCCGGGTGAAGCCAACAGCCTACCCGTCACTTATGCCGCTTTTCATTGTTCCGATGGACCTTTGGCAGTCAGGAAACTCGGAGAACTGGCAAAAGCCATGAACGTAAAAGCCGATTCGTCTCCGTACAAAAGCCGGATGATTCACAGGATTCCTTTAACCGGTTTCCTGCCAGCCCTTTTCGGAGAACAATTTGCGAAAACTGACCCGCGCTGCTTTACCATTCTCAATGATTTTATCCTCTTTGCCCCCTCTCCTCAGGATCTTGAACCGGTCATCAACGCCTGGCTAAACAATACCACCTTGGCAAACGACAAAATCTATCAGGATTTTTCTTCAGATCTCAGTGAAACCAGCAACATCTACTGCTATTTCAATACCCGTTACGCGACCGGCTTCCTCTCTTCACAACTCAGCCCGGAATTAAACCTCCAACTCGCTCCGGTTATGGACAGCCTCCGAAAATTTGAATCGATCGCCTTCCAGTTTTCCAACCTGGATGGACTCTTCTATTCCAATATCCTCCTTCGGTATGATCCCAACCTGGGTAAAGAGGGCCCCCTTTCCTGGGAGATAAAGCTGGATACCACCATCACAGACCATCCGCGGATCTTTCGTGGAGCCCCTCATACCCCTCCTTTCATCCTGGCCACCGACATCAGTGGGAACCTTTACAGGATCAGTGCTTCAGGCAAAATCGAATGGAAAATCCAGCTCATGGGCAAAAAATCAGGTGAGATCCAACCCCTAAAACTTCCCGGGAACGATTCCCTCTTCCTTCTGTTCAACACCGACACCCACCTCTATATGATCAGAGAAGACGGGCTCTTCGCTGAAAAATTCCCCATGCGCTTCCCCATGACGGCCACAAGTCCGGTGACCCTGCTTGAACCAACCGAAGGAAAACCCTTGACCCTGTTGGTGGCTTTAAGAGATCACCGGGTCTATCATTTTGGACTGGACGGGTTATCGGTGAGCGATTGGCTACGACCTGCACTGGAAGGAAACATCACAGCACCGGTAAACCATTTGAAAGCCCGTGGCCGTGACTACCTAAGCATATCCGATGAAGAGGGTCATTCATTGATCGTTGATCTTCAAGGGAAAAAAATCCTCGATCCGGGCATCCGTTTTACTCACAATACCCATTCAAATTTATATGTCAATCATACCCATAAAAAAGGACTGTTTATTACTTCCGGCACTGCAGGAGATATCCAATTCATTCAGGACAATGGCCTTGTCAATTCTGTCAGTCTGAATCCCTATACACCGGCCCATTACTTTTTTTATGAAGACATCATCCCAGGCGGATCACAGGAACTGATAATCATTGATAAGAACCGGATCGACTATTATCAGGAAAATCTTAAACTGGTATTCACTTATTCCTTCCGCCGGGATGTCACCTCACCGCCTTTCCTGATCCGGTTACCGGATCAGCGGATCCTGGTGGGGTTGCGTATACCGGAAACCAATGAATTGTCACTCTTCGATATGCACGGGAACCGGGAAATTGGTTCGGGAATCAGAGGCAACACCCCATTTGATCTGGGGTATCTGACCGACCATCCCGGGCTTTCTTTGGTGGTGGGCTATGGAAAATTCCTACGGTGTTACCGGTTACCCGATTTTTAACCATTTACCTGAGTTTTAAAATGGTCCCCGCATCAGGCTCAATCCCCGGAGCAAGGTGGTTTCTTTTCAGGACCATTTTTAACTTGATCCCGTAAAACTGGGAAATCTCATACAATGTTTCTCCTGGAAGTACCTGGTGAATCTCATGGACCGCTTTCCGTCGTTTGGGTTGGAGATAAACGATCTGCCCCGGCCGAAGATCCCCTGCCCTTTTGAGATCATTGTAACGACAGAGTCTTTTTTCGGAAAGATCAAAAGCTTTTGACAAGGACCTCAGATCATCCTTGCGACGGGCAATGGTCATCTGTAACTCATTGTTGATATA
>CALMDO010000034.1 GCA_937862805.1 uncultured Bacteroidota bacterium | reverse complement strand
CTCGAAAAACAGGGTCTGGGACTGAAGGTTTTCGATGCCTACCGTCCTTATGCAGCAACCCTGTTGTTCTGGGAGATCGTTAAAGATACCCTTTTTGTCGCTGATCCGGCCAAAGGTTCACGTCATAACCGCGGATGCTCTGTGGATGTAAGTTTGATCGATCTGAAAACCGGGAAAGAGGTAGAAATGCCTACCGGCTATGACGATTTTACCATCCATGCCTCGGTCGCTGACAAACCGGATTCTAAGAGAGCAGCCGACAACAGAGAAACTCTGATCCGGGCCATGGAACAGTACGGTTTCCGGGTGATGCCGAGCGAATGGTGGCATTATGATTATGAAAACTGGCAACGTTACCCACTTATGGATATCTCCCTTGAGACGCTGGAAACAAGAAGATGACAGCCTGCCCCCTATAACTTACCCCGCTGTTTCTTGATCTCTTCATAAGCAGCGTTGATCTTTTGAAATTTCTCGGTAGCTGCTTTTTTGACATCTTCACCCAGGTTGGCCACTTTATCGGGATGGTGTTTTTTCGCCATATCGCGGTAAGCTTTCTTGACCTCCTCGTCGGTGGCGGAGGAAGTGATCTCCAGCACATCGTAAGCCCATCCGTTATTCTTGACGAACATCGCTTTTATGGAGGTATAATCGGAAGATGAAACACCCATCAACCCGGTAATGATCCTGACTGTCTCCACCTCATCATCCTGAAAGTAATTATCGGCTGCACAGATCCCGAAAAGGTAATGGACCAGTTGGAGTTTGACGGCGTAGTCGGTGTATTGGCCGACCTGCACGGCAACATCCTGTATGTTGATCTCCTGTTTTAATATTTCTCTGAGCATCAGTATCATGCGATTTCCCTCTTCCTCGCCGAACTGCTGAATGAAGAAACTCCTGACATAATCCAGTTCTGATCTTACGATTTTCCGGTCAGCTTTCATCACGGCTGCTGAAAGGACGAGCAGGCTCATGGCAAAATCGCCCCGCGGGGTGCCCCTGTATTGCATCCCGGGGCCGCTCATTCCGTCGAACATGGAACCCAGGGCTACTCCTAAGATTGCGCCGATCGGGCCTCCGAATACCCATCCCAGTCCACCGCCCACCCATTTGGCGTACCCTGATTTTTTCCGGGGAGCGTTTGTCCCCCTGGTCGAATTCCCATTCGTTGTTCCATCATCATGAATCGAATTCCCCGAACCGGTATTGGCCTTACCGGACGGTTTTCTCCGCATGCTGAAAATGGCATAGACAACGATGATCAGAATGATGACAACAATAATTTCACCTGGTCCCATGGTGTCACAAGTTAAGGGTTTGTGGTCAACCGATCATTTCCGAGAGGGGAAGGCCAAATTCTTCTTTCATTTTAATGCCCAATTCCTCCAAACGTGTCAGTACCGGGTTATAAATTTCGGGGATAACGGGGATATGGACTCCTTTTACCGGGATGCTGCCGTTGAGGATCATTTCGACGCCAATGGCGGCGGGCAGGGCTACGGTCCGGGCAATGGAGGTATCGGTGGCAAGGGTTCCGAAATCGAGCATTCGGGAACGGATCACCTCTTTGCTCCCGTCGGAGTATCCGGCCAGGAAGGTATGTTGCATCACCACCATATCTCTTTCATCGATAGCGAGTTGCATTTTTTCTATCATCAGGTCAGAGGTTACTTCGAAGGTTGAATCGAACGTCCGGCCCATGGCTTTTTCATCAAAAAGTCCCAGCCATTGTATCGCGTTCAGGGCATAGTTCTCATTACTGATTCCCAACGCATTGGCCACTTTATCCAGGATCCCTTCGCCCTTGCCTGGTTGGTTTTCAAATGTTTTATTGAAGCGGTACAATTGATGAGCGACCATATCAGCATAGCTCATTCCGCTCATATCGAATTTTTCGGGGGAAATAAGGTTCAGTTGTTTGAGAAGATCGAGTGTTTCACACCAACCCTGATAACGGAAAGTACCGCGGAAAATAGTTTGTGTTTCGGGGATACCGTAAATATCCCTGTAAGCCAGGGAGTCGCGGTTGGGATATACTTCCAGTGCACCGATTTCCGGGAAGTCAACCTTGAAAGGCTGTTTGAACAGGTCGCGGGTAGGAATGTTCACCAACTGATTGTGCTTGAGGAATAAGGCGTCGTTGTTTCCTGCTAATACAACACCTTTCGGACTCCATGAAAATTTGTAGCGGAAGGGATTCTGAGCGGCTTCTGGTGCAGGCAGGGCACCGCAAAGGGAATAGAACTCCATGACGGCTCCACCTCTTTGGTGTATGGTGTCGATGATCCGCATGGCCGACATATGGTCGATTCCGGGATCCAGTCCCATTTCATTCAGGATGATAATCCCCGCTTCTTTGGCAGCGCTGTCGAGCGCCTTCATTTCCGGTTTGGCGTAGGAAGTGGTCACCATGTTCTTGCGATGTTTCACGCAATGGTTCGCAACCATCACATGAAAAACATAAGGAAGGATGCTCACGGTCAGGTCATGTTCACTGACCATCCGGTCGAGTGATGTTTCATCTTCGGCTTCCCAGAAGATGGCTGTTCCGTTTTTATGACCGGCTATCATCGCGTCGGAACGGTCGGGTGTGTTAGAGGCAACGGTGACCAGGAAGTTCTTCGAGAGGAGGTGCCGGATGATGGGTTGAGCCACCATTCCTGAACCCAGGATCAGAATTTTTTTCATTTTTCAGCGGGTATTAACAGGTCTTTCTTCAAAAATATTGCTTCAGGTTATTACAGGTAATCAGCCATGTATTGGTATTCGGGAGTAAGTTCTCCTTTATGGAGGATCAAAGCTTTTTTAATGGGTTTGGGCAGGTCGAGATCGTCAAAATGTTCTTCAAAATCGGCATCTGCAATGGGTTTCACGAAATTAACGAGAACATCGGCGAAGCCGTCGGAGGAATCGCGGGGCAGCTCTGCCGGAAGGATATCAACCGCCATGACCAATACTCCATCTCCCTTATGGCCCATTGTAATAGTTTGTTTATCCGGATGATATACGAACAGCGGATCGTCGATCTCGGTAGATTTCAGGGTACATTCCACCGACCCTTCGACATCACAACTGATATCGCCGATCACTTTCAGCCGGGGTTCACCTTTGCCGAAGAGTTTTTTGAGGTACTCTTTGGTAAGCAAGCGAGGGTATCTTTTATCCCAGTAAACGCAGTTGATCAGCATGGAAAGAAGGGGCACATACTTTTCGAATACACTCTGATAATTTTGGGGATTGGCGTAATAATCGTGGAGATCAAAGGGTTCTCCATCGATTCGTTCAACCAGATCTTGTTCTTTAAAGATGACTTTGTAAACAAGGTTATCGGGTAGTTTTTTCCTGCGATGCAACTCCAGTAGTTTGGCAGGTGAAATCTCTTTTACGGGGAGCAAGCCCAAAATTTCCTGAGCGCCCTGTGAGACATTGCCATAGCCGGTAAAGCCTACCACGAAAGGTCGCAGGCTGTGATCGATGCCATTCTCCGCAATCAGTTGACCCACAGCCGAAAGATCGTTTTTAGCTTCTTCGAGCGAGTGGTAATGGTGTGCCTGTTTGAGCCGGGGCAGTTTTGTGTCGTGGCCTTGTTCTTTCAGCCGCAGTCCCAGGGCCCACAGGGAATTGATCATACCGGCCATGCCTGCGTACCGCCCGAAAAAGATCAGCCGTTTCCCCTGTTCATCCACCACTTTCTCATAGTCGATCAGGTTGCATTTGAGCGCCATCATCCTGCGCAACATGTCCATGTTATAGGGTTGTCCCTTCACCACATGTGCAAAGAAAACATAGGTTTTTCCCGGTTCGAAAAAAGATTCCGGCATTTCTTTTACACCGAAGATCACGGAGCATTTTTTCAGGTCTTTGGCAATTTTTGCGCCGGCCTGGATGTATTCATCATCGGTAAAAACGCGTTTTTCGGAGGTTTGGACAATGATGTCGAGTTTTTTTTGTTTGACAAGGCGGGCTACATGTTTGGGAGTAAGCGGGGCTCTTCGTTCGAGTTTGTATTTATCCTCATGACGGATACCGATAAAATTGCTCATATAAAGGCTTGAATTAGGTTGCAAAAGTAGGAAAACAACGCCATACTACCAAGAGAGCAAAGATGTATTATCTTTGGCTCTTGAAAGATCCGGCTGGCATCAGCCGGAAAAAGAGAGTTCCTGATGAAAAAGTTTTTGAAGAAAGCCTGGCGCGTTTTTTTATGGTTGATGGCAATCGGTCTCGGGTCATCCATCTTTTTTGTCATCCTTTACCGTTTTGTGAATCCCCCGGTGACCCCGCTGATGGTGATCCGGATGATAGAGCAATCATCAGACAATCAACCATTGAAACTTCGGAAAAATTGGGTTTCCCTGGATAAAATTTCCCCTTCGATGCCGCTGGCTGTTATCGCTTCCGAGGATAACCTGTTCAAGGAACACCATGGCTTCGACATGGATGCCATTGAAAAGGCGAGGGAATACAACCTGAAAAAGGAGGGGAAAAAACTCCGTGGGGCCAGTACCATCTCACAGCAAACAGCCAAGAATGTTTTTTTATGGCCTCAACGGTCCTGGATACGAAAAGGGTTGGAGGTCTGGTTCACGGTTTTGATTGAGTGGGTATGGGGAAAGCAACGCATCATGGAAGTATATTTGAACGTAATTGAGACCGGTAAAGGGATTTATGGTGTGGAAGCGGCTTCCCGTGCCTATTTTAAAAAGTCTGCCAGCTCGCTTACCCGCGGTGAGGCGGCGTTGATCGCTGCTATTCTTCCCAATCCCCTCAAATGGAATCCGGTAATGCCAACGGCATACCTCTCGGGCCGTCAGCAATGGATCCTCTGGAACATGGGGAACATGGGACCGGTGAATTTTTTGACACGCTAATTTCCCCCTGATTTTGTTGTAGAAGGCGAAATTTCTTGTAATTTTGCAGGCTTAAAATTTATGCAAACTAAAACATTGATAACCATGGCAAAACAAGCTAACGACAAAAAGTACGTATACTTTTTTGGTGGTAAAAAAGCGGAAGGGAAAGCCGACATGAAAAACCTGTTGGGTGGCAAAGGCGCTAACCTTGCAGAGATGGTCAACATCGGTCTTCCGGTTCCTGCCGGATTCACCATCACTACGGAAGTATGTACTTACTATCAGCAAAACAAAAAAAGTTATCCCAAGGAGTTAAAGAAACAGATCACTGAAAGTCTGAAAGCAGTTGAAAAAGAGATGGGTGCCACTTTTGGTGATAAGAACAATCCCCTTTTAGTATCGGTTCGTTCCGGCGCCCGCGCCTCTATGCCGGGTATGATGGAAACCGTTCTGAATGTAGGTTTGAACAATACCACCCGTGAAGGACTGATCAAAAAGACCAAGAATCCCCGTTTTGTCTATGATTCCCAAAGGCGGTTGATCCAGATGTACTCCGATGTCGTTATGGAAAAGGCTGCAGGTATTGAGCCCAAAGAGGGCATGGGCGTCAGGGTACAACTTGAAAGAGCGCTTCACAAAGCAAAAGAATCGAAGGGCTATTTAAGTGATACCCAGCTTACTGCCGATGATCTTAAAGCATTGATCGAACAATATAAAGAGATCGTTAAAAAAGTATTGGGTGTCCCCTTCCCCGAAGATCCCATGGAACAACTCTGGGGCGCTATCGGTGCGGTATTCCAAAGTTGGAATGGGAAACGGGCCATCGCTTACCGCCGTTTCGAAGGCATCCCCGATGAATGGGGCACCGCCGTCAACGTACAGTCGATGGTATTCGGCAACATGGGTGATACCTCTGCTACCGGTGTTGCATTCACCCGCAATCCCGCTACCGGTGAAAATTATTTCTACGGTGAATGGCTGGCCAACGCACAAGGCGAAGATGTGGTTGCCGGTATCCGGACTCCGAACCCCATCAATGAAGTGGGAAAAAACGAACATACCAAACACCTGGAATCCCTTGAAACGGCAATGCCCAAAGTGTACAAGGAACTCAACAAGATCGAAAGAACCCTTGAAAAGCATTACCGCAACATGCTGGATATCGAATTCACCATCCAGGATGGGAAACTTTACATGCTTCAATGCCGCGTTGGAAAACGCAATGGTCCGGCTGCTGTTAAAATGGCCTTGGACATGTACCATGAAAAACTGATCACCAAAGAAGAAGCCGTATCCCGCGTTGAACCTTCCCAGTTGGACGAACTGCTCCACCCCATCCTCGATCCCAAAGCAGAAAAGAACACCAAACCCAATGCCAAAGGTCTTCCTGCGGGCCCCGGAGGAGCAACCGGACAAATCGTCTTCACTTCTGAAGATGCAGTGGCCTGGGCAAAAAAGGGAAAAACCGTTATCCTGGTCCGTGAAGAGACCAACCCGGAAGATATCGAAGGGATGCGCTCTGCACAAGCCATTCTCACCGCCCGCGGCGGGATGACCTCTCATGCCGCACTGGTAGCCCGCGGCTGGGGAAAATGCTGTATCGTGGGTGCCGGAACCCTGAAGATCGAAGCCTCCAAAAAAACCATGAAAATCGGTGATATCACACTGAAAGAGGGCGACTCCATCTCCCTTAACGGATCCAAAGGTTATATCTACAACGGAGTGATCCCGATGATCAAAGCAGCCGAAGAGAATCCTGATTTCCAGGAATTTATGAAGTTGTGTGATGCCATCCGTACGATGAAGATCCGCACCAACGCCGACACCCCCGAAGATGCTGCCAAAGCAAGGGCTTTCGGCGCCGAAGGGATCGGCTTGTTCCGCACTGAACACATGTTCTACGGTAAAAATGCCGAAAAACCGCTGTTCATCCTTCGTAAAATGATCGCCTCCAAAACGGAAGAAGAACGCCGCAAAGCGTTGAACGAACTCTACCCCTATGCCAAGGAAAATATAAAACAAACCCTTGAAGCCATGGACGGATACCCTGTTACGATCCGTACCCTCGATCCCCCGTTGCATGAATTCATCCCGCAGAATGAAGAAGGACGGAAAAAAATTGCCGAGAGCCTGAAAATCTCCATGCAGGAATTCGACCGCCGGGCCGATGCTTTGCATGAAACCAACCCCATGATGGGGCACCGCGGAGTGCGCCTTGGCATCACTTTCCCGGAAATCACCGAAATGCAGGTTCGGGCTATCTTTGAAGCCACAGCCGAACTGCTGAAAGAAAAGAAAAAGGTGTTCCCCGAAATCATGATCCCGGTCACCTGTACCGAGCTGGAACTTAAACACCAATACCTGATCATCGACGAGATTTACCAGGATGTTTGCAAAAAATTCAAACTGAAAGAGATTCCCCACCTGGTCGGAACCATGATCGAGATCCCACGCGCAGCACTTACTGCCGATAAAATCGCCCAAACTGCCCAGTTCTTCTCCTTCGGCACCAACGACCTGACCCAGATGAGCTTTGGGTTCTCCCGCGACGACATTGGCGGTTTTGTTCCCGATTATCTCGAAAAGAGGATCCTCCCGGTCGATCCTTTCCAGGTCATCGACTTTGAAGGAGTGGGCCAACTGATGCGCCTCGCCGTTGAAAAAGGACGCTCTTCCCGCAAAGACCTCAAGATCGGTATCTGCGGTGAACATGGCGGAGAACCTTCTTCCGTTGAATTCTGCCATTCTCTGGGATTCAACTACGTCAGTTGCTCCCCCTTCCGCGTACCCATCGCCCGGCTGGCAGCAGCACAGGCCGTGATCAAACAAGCCAAAGTAACGCTCAAACCGGCTGTTAAAAAAGCTAAAGCAAAGAAATAACCTTTAGACTACCACCATTACAAAGAGGGCGCTCCATAAGGGTGCCCTCTTTTTTTCCGTCAATTGAAAGAGATTTCCAGTGACCCGGAATTATCCGCTCTATTCAATGCTTCTGCGGTTATATCCCAATATCGGGTACCTTCCTTGTCAGTGGGGCGGTGCATCCTTTTTACAACAAACCGGCAGTTTATCATAGGCTTTTTTATCGGCCATAAGTGAATCAGCATCATATCCCAGTTTGGATATCTTTAACCGGAGTTCTTCGGGAGTTGTCGCTTTTGTATTGTATTGAATGGTCGCTACTTTGGTTTCGAGGTCAAGGGTGACATCTTTGACTCCTTTCTCGAAAGCCAGGCCTTTTTCAATCCGGCCTTTGCACATACCACAAACTGCCGAAGTCTTTATCTTAATCTCCGCGTTTTTCTTCTCCTGAGGATACAATTGGATTACGGGAAAGATTAAAAGAATGAAGATCAGTATATTGTGTTTTGTTTTAATTAATTTTTCCATGTTTTTGAAGGAATAAAAAGTGAAAGTAATGAAAAATTCTGATTATTGGTTAAATCGTCAGCCTGATTCCTGCATACACAGAAATCCCTGTAATCGGTCCCCAGGCCATGGAGGCATCAAAATGGGTATGGTAGGGTTTCCGGTATTCGACAATGGGATCTGTTTGACGGAAATTGGTGAGGTTGTCCCCTCCCAGATAAACCTCGAAATGTTTGAATTTGCGTGTCACCTGGGCAAGGAGGTTAAACCACACCGGCGAATATCCCGGAAGTTGGAGCGAAGCCGGCATTTTTTGCGTATCGGGGAGGCGGGCCGGGCCATTCAACTGACCAGTCAGATCAAATTTCCATTTTTCAAATTTGGTGGCATATCCCAATGAAACCATCCCTTTAAACCGGTTGATCATCACCTTGCGAAGTAACTGATCCCCTTCTGTCTGCCAAACATCGTTCAGCCTGAAGGCTGTAGTGATGGTAACCCGTTTGACCGGCGAAAATGTGAACTGGAGTTGCAAGCTGTTGGCGTACGAGGGCCCGTCGAGGTTATAAAACAAAAGTGCACCCGGCAGGCTGTCCTGGTCCGCCACCACCTGTTTGACGAAATCGGTACGGTAGGCATCCACGACCAGCTCGGCTTTTTCGTTAAAAAGGGTAAAATTCCATGCAAAATTCAATCCATAGTTCCAGGCCACTTCATTTCCCAGATCGGGAGCCATGTATAACGCCCGCTGGCTCACGAAAACCGCACTATTTTCAGCCAACAGGTTGGGCGACCGGTATCCCTTCCCCACAGAAGCGCGGAGGGTCGTGTTTGCAGAAGGATTCACCCTGACATGGAGGCGCGGGGTGAAATAGTAGCCGAAACGGTTGTTGTAATCCCCTCTCAACCCGGCAATGACAGCAAACTTCCCGTGTATATCAAAAGTATATTCAAAAAAAGCTCCGGCAACTCTTTCATAGCGGTCGAACACCTGCTCCACGACCGAATCGCCAACCAGGGTAAACAGGTCAGCTGGTGCAGGGAGAGAATCGGGCGGCAGGGACTGGTAGCGGTACTTCAAGCGGGTTTGCACGAAATTTTCGCTGTAATCATCGGCAAAATAACTGACCCCGGCCGAAATCCTGTGACGATCCTCGTCAAATCCGGAGGTCAGGATCAGGTTGGCATTGAAATTCTGTTCATGCCCATGGTAAGTATTGATTCCGTAAAAGGCATCCTGCTGATGATTGATGCCTGAGAGGATCAAACCGAGACTCGATTTTCCATCTTTTCCGAAAAAAATCCCGTTTTTCCAGAAAAGTTCCAACCGATTGGTAGTAATTCCCAACCCGTATTTTTTAGCATCGGTGGTGATACCGTTGGTATCGGTGCTCCAGGTACTCTTTTCGAAACTCATCTGTCCTCCATTCCTTTGCTCAAAGAGGTACTTGATCCCAAGCCGGGAAACCCATTTCCCGGGATCCAGGTAATCCCACCGGTTCATTGCTGTGACTGTTGTGGTCAAAGGAATATCCATAAACCCGTCGCCGTTTCGGTCGAACTTATGTTGGAAGGTCGAACCATGAAGCAGCAGCGAAGCACTCAGTTTATCATTGATCTTCAAAGCGCCATCGGCATTGGCCTCCATTCGCAGGTTGCTGTTCCCGTAAAGGTTGATAAAGAGCTTTTCAGCGGTTTCAGGTTTCTTGTATTCGACATTGATCTGCCCGGTAATCGATTCATAACCCTGGACCACGGAGGAGGTCCCCTTGGCCACCTGGATCGATTCCATCCAGGATCCCGGGATGTAGTTCAGTCCAAACGGGGTGGCCAGGCCACGGATCAGTGGAACATTTTCGGTCATAATCTGGCTGTATATCCCGGAAAGGCCCAGCAATTGTATCTGGCGCGCACCCGAAAGGGCGTCAGAATACGAAACGTCGACCGAGGCGTTGGTTTCAAAACTTTCGGCCAGGTTGCAACACGCTGCCCGTTGCAGTTCTCCGGTCGAAATGACCGTAGTGGCCTGTGTACGCAATTTGGAAATAAAGGTGTTGTCCTTCCGGCCTTTGACTTCTACTTCCCCGAGCGACTGTCGTCTTGTCTCCATGACCACCCGGAGGTTTTTTTGGTTGCTATTGACCTTCAACGTATCCTTCTGATAACCCATTGCACTGAAAACAAGCCTGTAATCACGAATTCCCTTGAATGGAAGTTCAAACTGACCTTCAGGATTGGTAAAAGTTCCTTTGGTGGTTCCGATCCAGAAAACATTGACTCCCGGCAGGGGGGTCTCTTTTCCGGATGGATCTTTCTCCGCTACGATGCCGTTGATCACCTGGGCGCTGAGATTGCCCTCCTCCCCTGTCATCAGGATCGTCAGAAAGGTAAAAAACAAGATGATATTATTTTTTCTTTTCATCGATATTATTTTTGGGAATTACTTATTACCGAAAAAGCGGGCTATGTCATAGTAAAACAGCCGTCATCCGGTACGGTGAAATTCACTTAAAGTCTGAAAAGTAACAGAGGGGTTCTCCGGGTCAGGCGGTTGGATCCGCGGGAGGAGTTTTGCGTTGATGAAAAAGATCGATTCGTCTCCAACCTTCAAAAGGAGGTGAATGAAAGGAATTCCGAAAAGTATTGATAAACAACAAGGGATCAACCTTCGGTTCGATTGGAAGTCCCGGAACAATTGCAGGCCAAGGAATTACCGGGCAGGAGGTAAACCGTTGGCCCGGGTCGGTATCAATGATCAACCTTAGAAAATGGTAACTCTTGAGGCAACAGGGAGCAGCGGATAACTGAGACCCACCGTTTGACATTGTGGATAAAGTCACATCGGAAGCAGTGGAACAGCAACTCCCGGAACAGCAGTTATTCATCGTTTCATGACGAAATTCCGGATAAAATTGGACCGCTTTATGGTGGCTGAAAAGGCATTCATGATAATAAAAACTGATACCGGTAGTGCTGAATAATAAAACCAAAAGGAGCACCGTTGAACCGGTAACTTTGATTATTCTCATTGGATTGACCACACCCGTAATTTTGCTATTGCACCGTTGCCCTTGTATAATATCTAAAAGGCGCTACAAAGTTAGCGAATATTATAAAACGGAACGTCCGTCCCGGGTATTGCCGGAAATTTTTAACTTGCGTAAAAATTAAGCAGAAGATGAAAAGATTTACCGGATTATTGATGCTTGGCATTGCGATGCTCCTTTCTTGTTCAAAAACACCTGAACAACAAATCGTTTCGCTTGATTCGGGATGGAAATTCCATCCCGGTGATGATCGGCAGTGGGCCTCTCCTGCCTTCAAAGATTCGCTATGGGATACCATCAATCCGTCGAAAACCTGGGAGAAGCAGGGTTTCAAAAAATATGACGGGTTCGCCTGGTATCGGATGAAGTTCGTCATTCCCTCTTCTTTAAAGGAAAAGAGTTTCTTAAAAGACAGCCTTGTATTCCATTTGGGGAAGATCGATGATTGTGACCAGGTTTACCTCAATGGCAGCCTGATCGGTGAGAATGGCCGGTCGCTGCCTTCGGGCGCTTTACCCACCGATGAATTCAGTAAAATTTACGGCAAATGGAATCTTGACCGCAAGTACCTCGTCGCTGCCGGTGATCCAAGGATCTTGTGGGACCAGGAGAATGTTCTGGCTGTCAGGGTTTTTGATTTCAGCGGCCCCGGTGGTATGTTCAGCCAGCCTTTCTCGGCTTCCATGCCGGTGTTGGACGACTATATACATTTCGACCTGACTTCCACACCATGGGATTTTCAAGGGGAAAATACTTTAATCAAGCAAATCCGGATTACAAATATCTCGACGAAAGATGAGTTCAAGGGCCGGCTTGTGATCAGGGCAATGAGCAAAGAGGATGGCGTGGAACTTTACTTTGAGGATACCGGTATTGATCTGACACCGGGCCTGATCATGGATAAAAAAATCACCTATTCTTCCCGTTTTGATCGACCGGCGTATCTGACAGTCAGCTTTACTGAAACAGTTACCGGGCTGCATATTGCCGACACGGCGGATGTTCCACGGATACTCACTCCCAGGCCTCTTCCCGAGCCGCGTATCACCGGGGCTGCTGTTTTCGGAGTCAGGCCCTGGTCGCCCTTTCAGTTCAAGGTCAGCGCCACGGGGGAAGCGCCATTGGTTTATACAGCATTGGATTTACCGGAAGGCTTGAAGATCAGTTCCGTCGATGGAATCATCACCGGGACACTGAAAAAAAAGGGAGATTTTATTGTCAGGCTGAAGGTAGAAAACCAGCTCGGTTCTGATGAGCGGGGGTTGAAGATTGTCTGCGGGGATCTCATTTCGTTGACCCCTCCCATGGGTTGGAACAGCTGGAATTGCTGGGGTTTGAGCGTCAGCGATGAAAAGGTGCGCCAGTCGGCGGATGCAATGAAAGCGAGCGGGTTGATAGATCACGGATGGAGTTATATCAACATTGATGATGGTTGGGAGTATCAACATGACAA
>CALMDO010000033.1 GCA_937862805.1 uncultured Bacteroidota bacterium | reverse complement strand
CCCCGGACATTTTTCTGACATATTCTTCGACCTGGCGTACTGAAAGTCTTTTTTCAAGGATTCGCTGGAGGATCAGCAGTTGATTTTTTTCATCTTCAATGGTAATGATAGCCCGGGCGTGGCCCATGGAGATCAGGTTATCGCGCACGGCGACCTGGACTTCCGTCGGCAGTTTCAATAGCCGGATGTAGTTGGAAATGGTAGAGCGGTCTTTCCCTACTTTCTGACTTAGCTCCTCTTGTCTGATTTTACACTCTTCGAGGAGCCGTTGGAAACTGATGGCAATTTCCAGCGGATTGAGGTCTTGTCGCTGGATGTTTTCTACCAGGGCCATTTCCAGCATCTGTTCATCGTTGGCGATGCGGATATAGGCTGGGACTTCGGTGAGGCCTGCAATTTTACATGCTTTCAGCCGTCGTTCTCCGGCAATAAGTTGGTATTTACCCGGACCGGTTTTCCGGAGGGTCAGGGGTTGGATGATGCCATGTTGTTGAATCGAAATGGCCAATTCAGCCAGTTCGGATTCGTTAAAATGGGTTCTGGGTTGAAAGGGATTGGCTTCAATCTGGTTGATCAGGATGGCGGTTGCTGCTCCTGATATGAAGTTCGATGTTGTTTCTCCGGGAGAAGTATCGGCCTCCGAATCTTGTAGCAGGGCGCTTAAACCCCTTCCCAGTGCTTTTTTTTTCCCATGAATTTCAGACATTGATCTCTTTTTCGGCGTCGGTTAACTGGGTCAGTTCATTTTTTTGTAGAATTTCCCTTGCCAGGTTCAGGTAGTTGACGGCTCCCACACTGTTGATGTCGTGCATCATGATGGTCATTCCATGGCTCGGCGCTTCACTCAGTTTGATGTTGCGGTTGATGATGGTGCGGAAAACCATTTGCTGAAAATGTGTTTTTACCTCTTCAGCCACTTGTTTGGCAAGGTTGCGACGATTGTCGTACATGGTGAGAAGAATCCCTTCAATATCGAGTGAGGGATTCAGTCTGGCCTGGACTATTTTTATGGTATTGAGCAGTTTACCTAAACCTTCCAGGGCGAAATATTCACATTGAACGGGGATGATCACTGAATCGGCGGCGGTAAGGGAGTTGACGGTGATAAGGCCAAGCGAGGGAGAACAATCGATAAGGATGAAATCATAATCCTCCTTAATTGGGGCAAGAACCTTGCGCATCATTTTTTCCCTGTTAGGGAGGTTGATCAGTTCGATTTCAGCGCCCACCAGGTCAATGTGTGCCGGAAGGAGGTCGAGGTAAGGGGTTGCTGTATTCAGGATGATGTTTCTGGGTTCCGCGTCATCGATGATGCACTCGTAAATGCTGGTTTTAATATTGCGGGGATCAAAACCAACGCCGGATGTGGCATTGGCCTGAGGGTCAGCATCAATGATCAGTGTTTTATGTTCCAGAACGGCCAGACCGGCTGCCAGGTTAATGACTGTTGTGGTTTTGCCGACCCCTCCTTTCTGATTGGCAATAGCAATGACTTTCCCCATCTTAATTAAGAATACGAATACGCAAAAATACACCGAATAAGCAATCGACTGATGATTGTTGAAAATTTTTATCCGCGGCAGGCGCCGTCGGATGAAAATGAAGCGGGCGGGTGACCGTTTCAGATCTTTTCGCTGTCGGGCGAAAGGTCTTCGAACTCAATATTGGTATGGGTACTGCTGAACCCTGGACCAAGATCGGAACCTTGCGCATCGGCTACTATTGTCTCCGCCCGCTCCGGCGCTTTCCCGGTCCGGATGAATTCGATGGCATCGCTGAGTCCGTTATGGAATTTCTCAAAGTCTTCCTTGTAAAGGAATAACTTGTGCTTCTCGTAAACAAATTTTCCCTGTTCGTTGTTAAACCTTCTTTTGCTTTCGGTGATGGTCAGATAATGTTCCTCTCCGATGGTGGCTTTCACATCAAAAAAATAGGTTCTCTTTCCGGCCCGAACAGCACGTGAAAAAATTTCTCCCCGCTCTCTGTCTTTGTTTTCAAAATCCTCCATGATAAAATTGGTATTAATGCTTCTTCCGAAGAAAATATGATCCTTGAGCGCAAAAATAAAAATATTATTTGAAAATCAAATTTAATTTCTTTATTCCGTAGATTTGCAGCCGCAAACGGGAAAACCGCAGTTCCATTTATAAGTATGGTTTATGTTAGGAAGAAGACAATATCGAATTAAAGTTCTTCAAGCCCTTTATGCTTATTTTCAGGGAGGTGAATCCCGTCCTGAAGTGGCGGAAAGAAACCTGCTCAGAAGTGTAGATAAATTTTATGAACTCTATTATCTTCTTTTTTCCTTTCTCTTTGAAATCATCCATTTTTATTCCTACCGGATGGAAGAGTCGAAATCGAAATTCTATCCTACTGCGGAAGAGTTGAACCCTAACCTGAAATTGCTTGAAAACAGGGTTCTTCGTCAACTTCAACAAAACAAGAACCTTTTGGATGCTCTGGAGAAATACAAATTTTCCTGGAGCGAAGAACAACAAATGGTCAGGAAGGTTTACCAGAAACTAAAAAGCAGCAAAGACCTTGCAGAATACCTGAATTCAGGAAAGACCTCCTATAAAGAAGACCAAGAATATTTGGAGAAACTATTCAGAAAACTGATAGCCAAATCATCTGATCTGCAATCCTATTGTGAAGACCGGAGTATCTACTGGTCTGACGATTTCGAAATTGCTTCGGGGTTCCTTTCAAAGACCATTAAACTGATCTCTGAAAATTTTGGGGACCAGGAAATATTGATGGCGCTCTTCATAAAAGATCCGGAAGAAGAGGAAAAAGAGGACAAGAAATTCCTGCTGGACCTGTTTCGAAAAACAATTATGGGGAGTGATGTAATGGACCGCATGATAGAATCCCGTACCCAGAATTGGGAATTGGAAAGGATCGCGTTAACAGACATTATTCTTATCAAGATGGCCTTGGCAGAACTGATGTATTTTTCACAGATACCTGTAAAGGTGACACTTAACGAGTACATTGAAATCTCCAAACAATTCAGTTCGCACAAAAGCAAATCATTTATCAACGGGATTCTTGACAAACTGGCAACCGATCTGACAGAAGAGAAAAAGATACGAAAAACCGGTCGTGGATTGATGACCTAAAGGCGCCAATAAAATATTCTCACGGATTGACCGTTGGAATAATTTACCAACCTCATGACAGACCCGTCTCCTCCATGATAAAAAAGATACATTATATACTACCGTGTTTGATTCTTCTTTCCGGATCCCTGCGAGGGCAGATCGGTGGATTTAACACTTATCAGTTCCTGGGATTCACCAACTCCGCCCGGATGGCAGCCCTTGGTGGCAGTTCCTTGGCAGTCAATGACCACGATCTCTCCCTGACCCAGGCCAACCCTTCCTTCATCGATACGGAGATGGCCAATAATATGAGTCTCAGTTATGTCAATGCCCCGGGCGGCATTAATTATGGTTTCGTGGCCTATTCCCACACTTTTCAAAAAGCCGGAAGTTTTTCAGGAGCCCTCCAGTACATCAACTATGGAAAGTTTACAGGGATGGATGCCTCAGAAAACCCGACAGGGGATTTCACCGCATCAGAATACGCGCTCAACATCGGATGGGGGCGCAGACTTACTCCGCTTTTCTCCATAGGAGCGAACGGAAAACTCATCTATTCCCAACTGGAACAATACCGCTCTTTCGGAATTGCTATCGATGTAGCAGGTTCTTATACCAGTAAAGACCAGTCTTTTACAGCCTCCCTGATAGCCCATAACTTTGGAATCGAAATCTCCCCTTATGTTTCCGGTCAGCGCACACCGCTCCCCTTTGAATTGCAAATAGCATTATCGGAAAAACTGAAACACATCCCATTGCGCTTTACCCAGACCTTTACCAACCTGAACCGCTGGGATCTTACCTATTTCGATCCCGATGACCCCGATAACCAGCCGGATCCCATCACAGGAGAGGTTAAGGAGAAAACCGGTGCCGGTCAATTCGCCGACAACTTTTTGCGCCACATCGTTCTCGGTGCCGAACTCACCATTGCCAAAGTGGTACAGGTCAGGGCGGGCTACAACTTTCAGCGTCATAAAGAGCTGAAATTATATGGAAGCAGCAGTATCTCTTCCGGTCTCTCGATGGGTGCAGGGCTTCGGATTAAAATGTTTCATCTCGATTATGCGCTGTCCTTTGATATACCCGGAAAAACACGCAACTACCTGACGCTTTCTGTCAACTTCAGGGAATTCACCAAAAAGCAATAGCCGTGAAGGTTACCATTGATCCGCACTCGGGTTTCTGTTTCGGGGTGGTCTACGCCATTGAAGCTGCAGAAAGAGAGTTGAAAAAGGATAAATTGCTGTATTGTCTGGGTGACATCGTTCACAACAACATGGAAGTGAATCGATTGAAGGCGATGGGTCTGGTCATTATAAACAATGAGAAACTCAGGGAACTTAAAAATTGCAAAGTCCTGATCAGGGCCCATGGTGAACCTCCTGAAACATACAAAACCGCACTCGAAAACAACATTGAATTGATAGACGCCTCCTGTCCAATCGTTCTGAACCTTCAGAACATCATTCAACGAGGTTACCAGGAGATGAAAAGCCGCAATGGTCAAATTGTGATTTATGGAAAAGAAGGCCATGCAGAGGTTAATGGATTGGTCGGACAGTCCAAGGGGAGTGCCGTCGTGATTGGTGGCCCGGAGGACCTGGATAGGATCGATTTTTCACGACCGGTCAGACTCTACAGCCAGACTACCAAGAACATTGAAGCATTCCACGATATTGCACATACCATCCGTCAAAAGATGGTTACCTTAGCGGGCGGTGACCCTGTCGATTTTGATTGGAACGACAGTATCTGTCGCCAAGTCTCCAATCGTTCAGTTTATCTAAGGGATTTTGCAAGCCGGTTTGACCTCGTAATCTTTGTCAGTGGGAAAAAAAGCTCCAACGGGATGATCCTTTACGAGGTTTGCAAGGAAGTCAATCCCTCCACGCGGCTGGTTTCTTCCATATCAGAACTCCGGCAGGAATGGTTCACGGGAGTGGACGAGGTGGGTATCTGTGGCGCTACTTCTACTCCCATGTGGCTGATGGAACAGATTGAATCGGAAATTCATCATTACGGAGGATAGCATGTACCTTCAGAAAATTGTCCTGACCAGTTTCAAGAACTATCAACAGGAAGAATTCATTTTTTCCGACAAGATTAATTGTTTCGTAGGCAACAATGGCACGGGTAAAACCAACCTGCTGGATGCGATTCATTACCTGTCGTTTTGCAAAAGTTTTTTCTCTGCTCTTGACTCTCTGAATATTCGGCATGGTGATGATTTTTTTGCCCTCCATGGAACTTTTGAACGGGATGCAGGGACCAGGGAATTGATCCAGTGCATACAAAAGAAGAACCAACGCAAACGTTTCCTTCTCAATAAAAAAGAGTATGACCGCCTTTCTGATCATATCGGAAATTTTCCACTGGTCATGATTTCCCCTTACGACCGGGACCTGATCAACGATGGGAGTGAATTACGTCGAAGGTACATCGACAGTGTCATTTCACAGTTTGATAAAATTTACCTCGACGATCTTATTCATTACAATAAGGCCTTAGCCCAGCGGAATTACCTGCTTCGCACTTTTGTCGAAAACGGATTTTTCGATGAGGAAGCATTGGCTGTTTGGGATGAACAATTGATCCGCAGGGGGCAAGCGGTGGGGCTGAAAAGGGAATGTTTTCTTAAAAAATTCATTCCTGTTTTCCGTCATTTTTTCAGCCTCATCGGGGGGGAGGATGAACAGGTTGATATCAACTATATATCCCAGGTTTCAAATTCGACCTACGGGGAATGTTTCAGGAATGCCCTTCAGGCAGATCGTACGGCGCAATACACAACTGTAGGGATCCACAAAGATGACCTGGACTTCATACTCGATGGATTCCCGGTTAAAAAATTCGGTAGCCAGGGTCAGCAAAAATCCTTTGTTGTTGCCATCAAACTGGCCCAGTTTGAATACACTTGCCAGATTAAGGGTTTTAAACCCATTTTGTTGTTGGATGATGTATTTGACAAACTCGATGATCTCAGGGTAGCGCAACTGATCCAGCTGGTCAGCAAAAACAGCTTTGGACAGGTCTTTATCACCGATACCAGTGAGCAACGGATCCGGTCGATCTTTGACGCCATGGAGATTGATCATAAAATATTCAGAATACCCGTCCCTTGTACCGATGGTTCCAGTGAAAATTAACAGGTTGCCAGTCATGAGAAACGCCAACGAAAAACCACTCCGGAAGGCCATTGAGGAATTTTTAGCCCAATATCATCTGAATGAAAAGATCGACAAGGCAAAGATCATGGCCTCCTGGGAAAAGGTTGTCGGAAATACAGTAGCGGCCCACACCCGGAAGCTTTCCTTCAGGGGTAATAAATTGTACGTAAAAGTAGAGCCGGCTGCTCTGAAGAATGAGCTCATCTTTTCACGTACCCGAATCATTAGTGAACTGAACGCAGCGGCAGGAAGCCGGATTGTTGAGGAGTTGGTTATAACCTGATATTTATTTCACCGTACAACTCAGAAATTTCTGATCCTCGATATAGGCTTCCAGTTGGTCTCCTAACTGAACGGGGCCTACTCCTGCCGGAGTGCCTGTAAAGATCAGATCGCCGGTACGCAGGGTCATGAAACGGGAGATGTAAGAAATAATTTGATCAAAGGAGAAGATCATCAGTCCGGAATTCCCTGTCTGAACGGTTTTGCTGTTAAGGTCAAGGCGAAATGAGATGTCTGACAGGTCAAGGAATTTGGTTTTTGGAACGAAACGGCTCAGTGGGGCTGAGTGATCAAATCCTTTGGAAAGAGCCCAGGGAAGGCCGTTCTGCTTGGCCTTATCCTGAAGGTCGCGGGCTGTAAAATCGAGTCCGACAGCAATCTCATCAAAATATGAGTTTGCAAAGGCAGGTTGGATATTTTTGCCGACTTTCGATATTTTCATCACCAGTTCAACTTCGTGATGGATCAGGCGGGAGAAATCGGGGTAATAGAAAGGGCGGTTGCGGATCAGCAATGCCGTGTCAGGTTTCAGGAAAAAGACAGGATCGGCAGGTACCGTGTGATGCAGTTCCTTGATGTGGTCGACATAATTTCGGCCGATACAGATTATTTTCATGGATAAACGGTCTGTCTTTTGTGGGTCGGGTCATAACAAACCCAGCTTAACCGAATCGTTGTTAAACCCTTTTAGTTTGAGTGAAGTGATGACTTTTTTGGTGGAGAGGGGAAATTCACTTTTCATCATCCAGTCGTAGTAGGAAGGTTCATCCCGGAATACCTGTGATACGGGTTTCCCTTTATGCTTCCCGAAGTTAAAAATCTCCTGGTTTTTCTCGTTGTAAATAATGTGTCCAACCAGGTCAACCGATTTATTAGTATATGAAAAATCGCTGAGTGCTTTTACATCATTGACGATTGGGCGGATTTCATTGCCTTTCCGGTCTCTGGTCACAACTTCCGCATAGCGGTCAAGTTGGGCTTTGAGGATTTGGTATGTGGCTCGTGTATCAGCTTCAGCGCTGTGGGCGTTAACGAGTTCGTGCTGGCAGTAAAATTTATAGGCGGCAGCAAGGTTGCGGGGTTCCATTTTGTGGTAGATGTTCTGTACATCAATAAGACGGCGACCTTTCATCTCGAAATCAAGACCAACCCTGAGGAATTCTTCTACCAGAAGCGGGATATCAAAATGGTTTGAGTTATAGCCGGCCAGGTCACAGTTTTCAAGGAAATGGTTCAGACCGGGAGCCAGTTGCCGGAAGGTGGGAGCATCTTTCACATCTTCGTCGCTGATCCCATGGATTGCTGTTACTTCAGGAGGGATGGGCATTTCCGGGTTGACCCGGTGGGTGACTACCTTCACGGTCCCGTCACTTTGTTCACGCAGGATGCATATTTCGACAATTCGGTCGGTAGCTACTTTGATACCGGTGGTTTCCAGGTCAAGGAAGGCAAGAGGGCGGGTCAGTTTAAGCTCCATCAGATGGTTTGGTCAATGTTGAAATTCTCTAGATAATGGACTATTCTGGTGAGAAATTGTCCTCCAAGTGAACCATCAATGACCCGGTGATCATAGGTAACTGATAGGACCATCATGGAGCGGATGGCGATCATATCGCCCGCTTCACTTTCGATGACGACGGCTCTCTTTTTAATGGCGCCAACGGCCACAATGGCTGTTTGGGGTTGATTGATGATGGGTGTTCCGGCCAGGGTGCCAAAAGAGCCCAGGTTGGTAAGCGAGAGGGTACCTCCGGTGATCTCATCGGGAAGAAGTTTGCCGGTTCGGGCCCTTCCGGCTAAGTCATTGACCGATTTGACCAGCCCGGTCAGGTTTTTCTCGTCTGCATTTTTTACTACCGGAACGATCAGGTTGAAGTCGGGCAAGGCTACAGCCATCCCGACATTGATGTTTTTATGGACCAGGATTTTGTTTCCTTCAACCGAAACGTTGATCATCGGGAAATCCTTGATACTTTTCGCGATGGCTTCAATGAATATCGGAGTATAGGTAAGTTTTTGGTCTTCACGTTTTTTGAATTCCTCCTTATTTTTATCAAGCCACCTTACAATCCTTGTCATGTCGGCTTCCATGAAAGAAGTGACATGCGGGGATGTCTGCACGGAGCGTACCATGTGACCGGCAATCAGTTGCCGTATCCTGTTCATCTCGATGATCCGGTCGGCACCGCGTGCGACTGGAGGCACGGCAGTTTGTGGAAGAATTGGTTCATCATCCCGAGAGGTGATGTTTTGGTTTTTTTTCTTTTCCAGGTAAGAAAGCAGGTCCTGCTTGGTGATGCGGTCGTTGTTGCCGGAACCTGGAATCTGGTCTAATTCGGCAAAGGAGATTCCCTCCTGTCGTGCAATGTTTCTGACCAGGGGAGAATAGAAACGGGTGGTTGATGATCCCGGGAGTTCAGGATTTGAATCAACAGGTGTCTCCGGTTCGGCAGGGACGGTTTGAAGCGGTTTTGCCGGTTTTGGTGCTTCTTTTTTGAAGTAAGGCAAGGCACCGGTTTCGACGGTCTCAGTTTGGATAATGGCGAAAACTGTTCCCACGGGAACTGGCGTTCCTTCAGGAAAAAGTTTTTTGACGAGGACTCCGGAGACAGGTGAAGGTATTTCTGAATCCACTTTATCAGTGGCGATTTCTGCCAACGGTTCATCTTCGGTAACCGGGTCTCCTTCATTTTTAATCCATTTGGTAAGGGTCGCTTCGATAACGCTCTCACCCAGTTTGGGTATAATGATCTCTTTGTTTGCCATGACAATAAGTAATGAATTGATACAAAGATACTGTTTTCTTTAATTTCTTCCCAGGTTTCTTAAACCTTTGAGAATGATGTTGATATCGTTGGCCAGGTTATAATCCCGTGCATAGAGCAGGTTCAGTCGCAGGATGGTCTCGTCGTCGATGGTTTTTTCACGGAAGGCATCTTGCGGGTTCAGCACACCGGGTTTGATCGCGGGGAGTCTTTGTGATTCCGGCTCCGGATGCGCTATATAACCAACCCATGACCTGAAAGCCAGGAATACGAAAGCAATGTTTTTCAGCAGGCCCAGCGGTCGTTTCACTATAAAGAGGAGGAAGGGGTATAGCAATAGTAATGTAGCAGCAACGATCAAATCCAACAATCTTTTATTGCGGCGGTTTGATTTTTTGATGATGGTGTTGATATCAATCACGTACAAATCGCCGGATGTATTTATTGAATTGCTACCAATTATGGAAAGACTTTCAGGAGGGGCAATCTTATAATCGACCTGTTCATTGTTCAGGTTTGACATTTTATCGATGATCACCTGCGCCGGAACATCTTTAGCGCAGAAGATCACTTCATCGATCTTATATATGGTGATGATCTCTTTGATCTGGCCCAGGTGCCCGATGAAACCATTGGTATTGTTACGGTGTTGGTGATAGCTGACCATGCCGATGAAAGCCGGGGTCATCCCGGTTCGCTGGAGCAGTTCGGAGACCCTTTCAACCTCCTCTTTTTCACCTACGATGATGAACCGCTTGTTCTTTTCAGCATTGAGCCGGAAACCGTTTACCTCGAACAGGTGGAGCAGAAAACGCAGGCCTGTAATGACTCCTGTACCCCATAAGGCTCCAAGAAGGATCAGTGCACGGGAGAATCGGTAATGTTCATTCAGCAGACTGTAAAAGAACAGGATACTGATGGTTCCGATGGCCATCCCCTGAATGATTTTCCGAAGCCTGACCGGTTTGTCATAACCCCCACTGAGGTATATGGAGAGAATCCAGATCACAAGATAGATAGGAACTGCTATGTAAAGAAAGGCCAATGGGTAATGGCCTCCTTCAGGAAAGATGAAATGGCGCTCCCAGTAATTGGTGATGAAAAGGATCCCTGTAAACAGAAGGAGGGCATCGGTGAGGGGGAGGATGATTCCTTTGAGAAAACGCGCCAGAATCGATAAAAAGGCTCTGAAATAGATGGCAAAATTGATCATCATGGAGAAAACCCGTGCATTTTTCTTTGAAAAATGTTTTCTGGCAAAGATGATCATGGCATTATAAAAGACAAAAATGTAGTTGAGGCTGCTTTTTTTTGTGCTTTCTCCTTTGTAGTGAATGATCCTGGTTCCGGGGAAATAATAGTTTTTATAACCAGCCTGTGTGATCCGGTAACTCAGGTCGATGTCTTCACCATACATAAAAAAGGATTCATCCAGGAGTCCGGTCTTTTCCAGAACCTTTCTGCGAAGCAGCATAAAGGCTCCTGAAAGGACATCAACTGTATGGGTCGAATCCTGGTCGAGATAGCCCAGGTGGTATTTCCCGAATAGTTTCGATTTCGGGAAGAGGGCTGAAAGTCCGAAAACTTTGAAAAATGAGACCAAAGGGGTAGGCAGTCCCCGTTTGCTTTCAGGTAAGAATTTTCCTTTTCCGTCAATCATTTTGACGCCCAGTCCGCCTGCATCTGGGTTGAGATCCATAAAATCCACCACTTTGTTCAGGGTATCATCCTCCACGATCGTGTCGGGATTGAGTAACAGGATGTATTCCCCGGTAGCAGCGCGGATTGCCTGGTTGTTGGCAGCGGAAAAACCCTTGTTGTCTTTGTTCTCGATCAGTTTAACCCCGGGAAATTTATCCCTGACCATTTTGATGGAGCCATCGACCGAGTTGTTGTCAACAACAAATATCTCTGTCTGGAGGTTCTGACTGCCATTCAAAATAGAATGGAGACATTGTTCCAGGAAATATTTGACATTATAATTGACAATGATGATCGAAAGTTTCATCCGGGTATTTATCAGCTAATCGTCAGCAAAGTTAATTTTATTAAAAACATTGTCTGCATCAAATGGCTCCGGCTTCAATCATCAGGACAATTTGTTCGATAGCCTGGTCGTGCCCGTCGGGTTCATACATCGACTTGAGATTGTAGCCGAAAATTCGGGCCAGGGTCTGCCAGATAAAAGCGGAAAATCCGCCCCGCAAGTCTTTGATGATATCGAAAGTGGAGTTGCCCGTTTCGCGGTAGATGAGTTTTATCAAAATTTTCCCCTGCGAAAAAGTCAGTTCTTTGATTTCATCGCCAAACTGGTTTTCCAGTTCTTTCTCAGCTTTTTTGGTGAAGGCTTTCCTCTCTATTTCATTTGGCAAAGCCTCCAGGATTGTTTTGTATTCCTTTAGTTTCGCCCCGGCTAGTTTTGCAAAGGGATAGACCTTTTTGACGTTGTAGACAAGCCGGTCATAACGAACCGACTGTCTTTTGGTGGCAAAGCGTACAGGCGGGAAGATCATGACCGGGTTGATCGTGACCAGGGCCAGTGTATCACCTTCAAAAAGTTCAGCCGGGACTTGTATCCGGGTGGTATCCTGTCCAAAGATCTCCTGGATGAAAACCAGGATTAAACCGATGGTGAATAGTCCCTTCCACATGAGTACCCCGTCTCAGATTGTCCATCAGATAACGAAGGAACGGAATGATTTGGTATATCAGGCCACCTTCAATCGGGACATATTTGTTTTACTAAATTTCTCCTCGACAAAGGAGCGGGTGATACAAAGTGACTTATTGCCGCTTTTGGAGGGCAATTCAAACATCGGATCGAGCATGATCCCTTCCAGAATCGAACGGAGGCCTCTGGCGCCCAGTTTGAATTCGATAGATTTATCTACGATGAAATCAAGCGCTTCCGCATCAAACGTCAGTTTGATGTTGTCGATATCGAAGAGCCGCGTATATTGCCGGATAAGGGAGTTTTTCGGTTCTGTAAGGATTCTTCGGAGGGTTGGGCGATCGAGGGCATGCATAAAGGTGGTGATGGGTAGCCTGCCGACCAATTCAGGGATCAGGCCATAGGCTTTCAGGTCGACGGGTGAGATGTATTGTAACAGGTTGTTTTTGTCGATAGCATCGTGTTTTTTGTCGATTTTATAACCTATTTTACTGGTTTGTAGACGATTGGCTATTTTTTTGTCAATCCCGTCAAAGGCTCCTCCGGTAATGAAGAGGATGTTTTGGGTGTTGATCTGTACCATCTTTTGTTCAGGGTGTTTTCTTCCACCCTGGGGGGGAACATTAACGATGGAGCCTTCGAGCATTTTGAGTAATGCTTGTTGTACTCCTTCTCCGCTCACATCGCGGGTTATGGAGGGGTTATCTCCTTTGCGGGCTATTTTATCGATTTCATCGATAAAAACAATTCCCCGTTCCGCGGCTGCCACGTTGTAATTGGCCACCTGAAAAAGTCGGGCAAGAATGCTCTCGACATCTTCTCCCACATAACCGGCTTCCGTCAAAGCGGTAGCGTCTGCAATACAGAAAGGGACATTTAGCAATTTAGCGATGGTCCGTGCAAGCAATGTTTTTCCTGTTCCGGTCTCCCCGACGATGACGATGTTTGATTTTTCGATCTCTACCTCGTCTTTGGTACTCCGGAGTGTATGACCGATACGTTTGTAATGGTTGTAAACGGCGACAGAGATTACCTTTTTGGCTTCTTCCTGCCCGATCACGTATTGATCCAGTTGCTTTTTGATCTCGGCAGGTTTCGGGAGTTTGTGTTCCAGGAAGTCTTTGCTCTTTTCAGCGGCCAGTTCCTCCTGAAGGATGATCTGGGCCTGATGGACACAACTGTCGCAGATATGTCCGTTTATTCCGGCAATGAGAACCAGTGTTTCACTCTTCTCACGACCGCAGAAAGAGCATTTATCTACTGATCGGGGCATAACCTGATAATTATTTGTCTTTTTTGGAACGTACGAGGATTTCGTCGATCATGCCATATTTCAGTGCTTCTTCGCTGGTCATCCAGTAATCGCGGTCAGCATCCTTGAGAATTTTCTTGTAGGCTTGTCCCGAGTGGAGGGCCAGGATCTCGTACAACTCCTTTTTTATTTTCTGTATCTCCCGCGCGGTGATATCAATGTCGGAGGCCTGACCTTCTGCGCTTCCCATGGGTTGGTGGATCAGGATCCTGGAGTGCTTGAGGGCGGTGCGTTTCCCTTTTTCGCCTGCGCACAGTAAAATGGCGGCCATGGAGGCAGCCATTCCGGTACAGATGGTGGCTACATCGGGATTGATGTATTGCATCGTATCGTAAATACCCAGGCCTGCATACACGGATCCACCCGGTGAGTTAAGATAGATTTGGATATCTTTTCCGGAATCGACCGATTCCAGGAAAAGAAGTTGTGCTTGTATGATGTTGGCTACATAATCATCGATCGGAACGCCCAGGAAGATGATCCGGTCCATCATCAGGCGCGAAAAAACGTCCATGGTGGCAATGTTCAGCTGGCGCTCCTCGATGATGGTGGGTGATATGTAATTGGCCGCAATGGACCTGTATTTTTCCAAGGTCAGGCTGTTGATGCCCCGATGCTTGATGGCATATTTAGAAAACTCGTCCATATTACAAATGTTATGGTAAATATTAGGTACAGAATTAAAGTTTCATGTCGATTTGTTCTCCGGGTTGTTGCTCGGTCCCAGGATTTTCGGCATCGTGTTCAGTATTATGGGTGTGATCCTCGCCGGAATCGTCAGGATGATGGTGATGGGATTCATTTGCCAACCGGAGATATTCGTCAAAGGTGACCTCTTTGTTGATGACGGTCAGGGTCTGTTTAAAAAGTTCCAGCAGGCGGGCGTTGTACAATTGGTCGTTGATTCGTTGGACTTGTTCTTTATTTTCCATAAACCGGTCGACGATACCTTCGTACCTTGATTCCATTTCAGGATCAGGGGTACCTGTGACGACTTGACGCAGGAAAAAGGTTTTGATGTACTGGCGGATGTCCTGGTCGGTGACCTCGATCTGGTTTTCGCGGATCAGTTTGTTCTCGATCAGTTGCCATTTCATCGATTCGGCAAAGGAGGAGTAGCTCTTTTCGATCTCTTCGGGTGTGTATTTACCTTCGTTGTTTTCGACAAGCCAGCGTTTCAGGAAGTCATCTGGCAGAGGGATGGCAGTATTATTTACCAGCATCTCGGTGACTTTGTTGAAAAAGAGTTTGTCGGTCTCTGCTACGAAACTTGATTCTGCATCTTTCTTTACCTGTTCGCGGAAATCCTCCTCTGTTTCAATGTCTTTGCCAGGGTAAACTTGTCTGAAAAATTCCGGTGTCATCTCCGCCGGGATAATCGTCTTCTCTGTTTCAGGGGCAGCAGCCTCCTCACCGGATAAAGGGTGGTTTTCAGCTTCTGGTGACTGCTCAGTGTTTTCAGGTGCAGGTTTTCCGAAGCGTTTCCGTGTATCCTCGATGTATTTGTCTATCATAGTGTCATCCACTTTGATCACCGGGTATTCCATTTCAACATCTTTGTTGAATTGGAGATCGAAGGCAGGGGAGAGACCCAGGTCGAAACAGAATTCGAAATCGGTTTGATTTTCGAAATCGACCGGTGTGTCTTGTTTCAGTGAGGGAATAGGATTTCCAAGGATATCCAGTTTTTCATCTTTGATGTACCCGTGTAATGAATCAGAGAGAAGTGTATTGATTTCGTCTGCCAGAATGGCTTTTCCATACATTTTTTTGATCAATCCTGCCGGGACATGGCCGGGGCGGAATCCCGGAATGTTGGCTTTTCGTTTGTGGTCCTGGATCTGTTTTTCAACTGCCTCATTATAATCCTCCGGGCCTATCCCGATGGTAATGGTAGCGGTGTAGTCGCCGGTATTTTCTTTTTTGATGTTCATGAAGGAATCAGGTTAAATAAATACTTAAAGTGCGGATGAAGGGACTCGAACCCCCACGCCATACGGCACAAGATCCTAAGTCTTGCGCGGCTACCAGTTACGCCACATCCGCTTGCATTCCCCTGAAAAGGAGAGCGCAAAGGTACGAAAAATTCGTTAATCCGGGGATCAATTTACTTCAGTGCCTTGATGGCTGACTCATAATCGGGTTCTTTAACGATGTCAGGAACCTGTTCGGAATAAATAACCTTGCCTGATTCGTCGATCACGACCACTGCCCGGGAAAAAAGTCCTGCCAACGGTCCGTCGGTGATCAGTACGCCATAGTTTTTGCCAAAATCCTGGTTGCGGAGCTCGGAGGCAGATATGACATTCTTTAACCCTTCAGCCGCACAGAAACGCGAATGGGCAAAGGGAAGGTCCTTAGAGATACATAGCACGGAGGTGTTGGGAAATTTTTCAGCTTCGGCATTGAATTTTCTGACCGAGGTGGCGCAAACAGCCGTATCGAGGCTGGGGAAGATGTTCAGAACGATTTTCTTCCCGGCTAAATGCGACAGGTTAAGATCTGAAAGATCTGTTCGGGTAAGAAGAAAATCGGGAGCCGTCTGACCAGCTTGGGGAAGGGTGCCGATCGTATGGATCGGTGTGCCATTTAAAGTGATTGTTGCCATGTTTGTAGTTTTTTTGCAAAAGTACAAAAATGTACAATAATACTTTAATGCCCCATTCAGGAAGTTCTCACATCGAGCGCGTCACGCAGAGCATTGCCTACCAGCATGAAAGCCAGAACCATCAGCATAATGGCTAACCCGGGGAGAAGGGCGAGGTAAGCATAATCGAGGACAATATATCCATAGTTTTCCTTGATCATCGATCCCCAGGATGGAACCGGAGGTTGCACTCCTAAGCCTAAAAAACTAAGACCGGCTTCCAGCAAAATAGCCGATGCGAAATTGGCCGCGGAAATCACGATAACAGCTGCCATCACGTTGGGAAGGATATGATGGAAAATGATCCGGAAATCGGAATAACCCAAAGCACGGGCTGCTTCGACGAACTCCTTTTCCCGGATAGAGAGGATTTGTCCCCTGACTACCCGCGCCACCTCTACCCACATGGTCAGTCCGACAGCGACGAAAACCTGCCAGAATCCTTTGCCCAAAGCGAAGGTGATAGCGATTACCAGCAAGAGGGTGGGAATCGACCAGACCACGTTGATGAGCCACATCACAAAATGATCAGTCCGGCCCCGGTAGAAACCTCCAAGGGAGCCGATCAGGATTCCCAGGAGAAGAGAGATTGCCACGGAGATAAAGCCTACTGAGAGGCTGACACGAGTACCGATCATTAACTGGCTCAGGTAATCTCTGCCGAAACGGTCGGTTCCCATCAGAAAGTTTCTTTTGATGGGCTGATTTTCAGG
>CALMDO010000032.1 GCA_937862805.1 uncultured Bacteroidota bacterium | reverse complement strand
TCAATGATGCGGGTTATCACTGCTGTGACCTCTTCTGCTGAGAGTTGTTGCGGTAAAAAAGTTTCGATGATGGAAGCTTCGAACAGTTCCTTCTGTGCCAGGTCGTCGCGTTGTGCGTTGGCATAGATCTCTGCAGATTCACGGCGTTGTTTGACCAGTTTCTGAAGAATTTTCAATGCTGTTCCTTCACTGATAGTGCTTTCCGCATCCTCCTTTGTTTTTTCGAGTAGCAAAGCAGCTTTGATTGCTCTTAAGGCTTCCAGTTTTTGTGGATTCCTGGCCAGCATG
This sequence comes from uncultured Bacteroidota bacterium, assembly GCA_937862805.1. GTDB lineage: Bacteria > Bacteroidota > Bacteroidia > Bacteroidales > FEN-979 > CAIVAT01. The sequence goes on along the minus strand of CALMDO010000032.1, from coordinate 2,075 downwards.
GCTGCTTTGATCTCATCGTTGATTTTTTGTTCGAGGTTCATCAATCCAGTTTTTTATGTAAAAATGAATTTTCACGGCGGTTCTCGATGGCATTGTCAGGATTGTCGGAAACCATGAATTTTGCCACTTGTGATTCAGAGGAGGGGGTTGTTTCGTTGAGTTCTATATTCCGGCGTTTATAGGCAGGAACGCTTTCAAGTTCATAAAGGTTGTTTTCGATCGGCGTAAGGTTTTTAAGTTTTTCGCTCAATGCCCGCAGTTTCGATATTCTTTCATAGGTTTTCCTGTTTTGAGAATCATTGGCGTCGGGTTCCGTGGAGATGGTTTCCGGGGAAACGGTACGGGGTACGATGTTGATAACCGGTTCAGTTTCTTTCAGTTGATCTGCCGGTTCGAATTCATGGACCAGTGCGGGTGTGGGTTCCGGCTGAATTTCACTTTTCGGGAAATCAAGATTGAATTCGAAGGTTCTCAGGGGTTCGGCAGCTTCAGGTTGTGGTTCCGGGGAGACCATCTCAATTTCAGGTAGTGTGTTGACCGGGAGTATGGATTCCGGTTCCGGTGAAAAGAAGGGGATCTCAGGTTCAACCGGAATGATGCGTTTTTCAACTTTTGGGGTCTGAACCTCAGGATAGAGGTTATGTACCGTGAAATCTACGGGTTTTGAAGGATCTTTTTGTTTGTGATCTTCGTCAAACCCGGTAGCAATGATGGTTACGCTGATCTTGTCTTCCAGGCTTTCTTCGTAGCCATTTCCCCAGATCACTTCTGCTGTTGATTTCGTTTTACTCTGGATAAAATCGGTGATCTCTGTCACTTCGTCCATCGTAATCTCATTCTTTCCGGAGGAGATGTACAACAACAGGTTCCCTGCTCCTTCGATGTCGTTGTTGTCTAACAACGGGGAACTGAGCGCTTCCTCAACTGCTAATTGCGCGCGGTTGGGTCCGACAGCGACGCCGGTTCCCATGATGGCTACCCCGCTGTTTTTCATGACGGTCTTCACATCTTCGAAATCGACATTGATGTAACCGGTTACGGTGATGATTTCGGCGATCCCTTTAGCAGCCGTAGTGAGTACATTGTCAGCTCGTTTGAAAGCTTCCGAAAGGGGCAGGTCACCGCACAATAACCGCAGTTTGTCGTTGCTGATGATGAGCAGGGCATCCACATTTTGTTTCAGTTGCCGGATCCCTTCTTCGGCCGATTGTTTCCTTTTTCTGCCCTCGAAATTGAAGGGAATGGTCACGATCCCTACGGTAAGGATATCGAGTTCACGGGAAATTTGCGCGATCACGGGTGCTGCCCCGGTACCGGTCCCACCGCCAAGTCCGGCTGTGATGAAGAGCATCTTGGTGCCTTTCTCAAGCACAGCCCGGATATCCTCAGAATTTTCCAGCGCTGCGTTACGTCCGACCGATGGAGCAGCGCCGGCTCCCAGACCGGCGGTCAGATTGGCCCCTAACTGGATCTTAACCGGAACCGGACTTGATTCCATTGCCTGGGCATCGGTGTTGCAGATAATAAAATCGACTCCTTTTATTCCCTCCCTGAACATGTGGTTCACGGCATTGCTTCCGCCTCCGCCGACACCCATAACTTTAATAATAGAAGATTGATTTTTAGGCAGATCGAATTTCAGAATTTCGGCCATCATGATCGTTTTTTGAATTGTTTAAAAATATTAAGAAAGAATTTTGAAAATCCCTTTAGGAAATTTATTTATTAACAGAATGATTGTTAATAGCCGGTCATTCCACATCCTCTTCAAAAATGTTGCGGATTTTGTCTAAAAAGCGGTCGGGAAAGCCTTTAAATCTGGTGGTATCCCTGGTTTTTTTCTCCTTTTGACGTTTTTTCTTTTCCTCACTCGAATCGGTTGAGGGTTCAGCAGACGGAGTCTCCGGTTTCATTTTTTCCATCTCTTTTTCAAAACGGCCGATCCCCTCGATCACCAGTCCGATACCCGTGGCGTGCATGGGGCTTGTCATCTCCGGGGGTATTTCGCTGGCCAGGTGTTCATTGGGATAGCCAATGCGGGTGTCCATACCGGTCATGAATTCAGTAAGTTGTGC
>CALMDO010000031.1 GCA_937862805.1 uncultured Bacteroidota bacterium | reverse complement strand
TGCTTCAAAGCGATGTTTCGTCCCAAATGATCGACCGTATTGCCCGTGAGACCCGCAATGTGTTTGATGTCAGGAAAATCCGCTCGGGGAACGCCTGGGCAAAGATCATGGGCAAAGATTCGGTTCCAAAACTCCATTATTTTATCTATGAAATCAATTCCGTCGATTTTGTCGTTTATGATGTCAGAGATTCCCTAAAGGTTTATAAGGACCAGAAAAAGATGACCCGGCTCAATCGTACGGTACAGGGGACCATCACCAGTTCCCTGTGGAATTGTTTTCTGGAAAAACGGTTGGATGTTAACCTTGGGTTGGGATTGTCTGATATTTTTGCCTGGACTGTTGATTTTTACAGTTTACAGAAAGGCGATCATTTTAAAGTGATTTATGATGAGTTGTTCGTCGATAATACCCCGGTGGGAATCGACAAGATCCACGCCGCAATGTTCTCAAGCGATGGAAAAGATTTCTATGCCTTTTATTTCGACCAACCCGGTGGTGGAGATTATTTCGATGAGAAGGGGCAAAGTCTGCGGCGTTCTTTTTTAAAAGCTCCTTTGAAATTCTCTCGGATCAGTTCGCGGTTCACCGCTTCGCGCATGCACCCGATCCTGCGGATTGCACGCCCTCATTTCGGGGTAGATTATGCTGCACCACGCGGGACACCGGTAGTGGCTCTGGGCGATGGCAGGATCAACGAAATGGGCTGGCACGGAGGGTACGGCCGTTTCATCAGTGTACGTCACAATTCAACCTATACCTCCACCTATGCCCATTTGTCGGGCTATGCCAAGGGTTTGAAAGCCGGATCAATGGTCAAACAAGGCGAGGTGATCGGGTACGTGGGAAGCAGCGGGCTCTCCACAGGCGCTCATCTCGATTTCAGAGTCTACAAAAACGGGAAACCGACCAACCCCTTAAAACTCGAATCCCCGGCAGCCAACCCGGTCAATCCTCTGCTTATGGAACAATTCAAAAAGAGCGCCATCCAGCTAAAAACCAGACTGGATTCGATTCATTGATCCTGATACCGGAAGGAGATAACAGAGAAAATACTTTTTCAGAAAAGGAAATTTGCTTAGGTTTGCAAGTAAATCAATCCATACAAACATGGCATCGGTCAAACGATACTTGCTCCTGGTCATGGTACTGGGTACTTTATTTTCCTGCAATGAACCGGGATCCGTGAATGTGAAAATTGGCGATTCTTCCTCGTTGGATTCTGTTATGGATTGGGATAATGAATCTGTAAGAGTGACCATCATGAAAAAGTCCTTCGGAACCATCGACAACCAACCTGTTTATTTGTTTACCCTCCGCAATATGAACGGGATGACCGTAAAAATCACCAATTACGGCGGCATTGTGACTTCGATCATGATGCCGGATAAAGAGGGTCATTCAGGGGATATCGTTTTGGGTTACGATTCCCTGAACGGTTACCTGAAAGGTTCTCCTTACTTCGGAGCGATTGTGGGAAGGTATGCCAACCGGATCGCCAAAGGCAGGTTCACACTGGATGGTAAGACTTACAAACTCGCGGTCAACAACGGGAACAACGCGTTGCATGGTGGAATCAAAGGTTTTGACAAAGTAGTTTGGAATGCGGAAGTATTGAAGGATTCAACCCGTACCGGAGTGCTGTTGACCTATCTCAGTAAAGACGGGGAAGAGGGTTACCCGGGGAATCTCACTGTAAAAATCATTTATACACTCGATAATCATAATGTTTTGACTTTTCAGGTAGAAGCCGTCACCGATAAAGCGACCCCTATCAACATCTGCAACCACTCTTATTTCAACCTCAGTGAAGCCGATACCAGCGTGTTGGGCCATTATGTGAACATCTATGCAGACCGTTACACCGAGGTGAACGGAGAATTGATCCCGACAGGAAACTTGCCCGGTGTGCGGGGAAGTGCCATGGATTTCAACAATGCGGAAGCGATTGGCTCACGAATTGCCATGGTTAAAGGAGGCTATGATCACAACTATGTTTTGCGTAAAACTCCGGGAACTTTATCACTTGCAGCCCAGGTTTATGACCCACGAAGCGGACGGCAACTGGAGATCTTTACCACCCAGCCGGGAGTTCAGTTCTACACGGGTAATTTTCTTGATGGATCTTTCATCGGAAAAGGCGGAAAACGTTATGATCAACATTACGGCTTTTGCCTGGAAACGCAACATTTTCCTGATTCACCCAACCAGCCTTCCTTCCCCGGAGTTATTTTACGGCCGGGTGAGACCTACAAGGAAACCACCTGCTACCATTTTTCGGTCCTTAAATAGAAGGAAAGTCAGCTTTCAGTATTTATTGGGGACGAAGGTTTGTTCGGTCATAGGAGGCCTTACATAAGCTTTGTCTTTTTCCAGCGGAGGCAGGATGATGGGTTCGCGGGGAACCTCTTCATAGGGTATCAGCGAAAGCAGGTGACTGATGCAGTTCAGCCTTGCGCGTCGTTTGTCATCTGCTTCCACCACGTACCATGGTGATTGCTTGGTATCGGTATAAGCGAACATCTCATCTTTGGCTTTGGAGTATTCAATCCATTTTGTACGTGATTCCACATCCATCGGGCTGATTTTCCATCGGCGCGTGGGGTCGTTGATCCTCTGCAGGAAACGTTTTTCCTGCTCCTTGTCGCTCACCGAAAACCAGTATTTAATCATGATGATCCCTGAGCGGATGAGCATGTTTTCAAAATTGGGGCAGGAACGCAGAAAATCCCAATATTCAGCATCGGTACAGAAGCCCATCACCCTTTCAACTCCCGCGCGGTTGTACCAACTCCGGTCGAAGAGCACCATTTCTCCGGCCGCCGGGAGATGCGAGGTGTACCGCTGAAAATACCATTGAGTTTTCTCTTTTTCTGTAGGAACACCCAAAGCCACTACGCGACAAACACGGGGATTGAGTGATTCTGTGATCCTTTTGATGGCACCCCCTTTTCCAGCCGCGTCCCGGCCTTCAAACAGGACAACCACGCGCAAACCCTTGTATTTTATCCACTCCTGAAGCCGAACCAACTCAACCTGCAGTTTAGCCAACTCTTCCTCGTAAAAACGGCTGGGAAGTTTGTCTTTTCCTTCATCTTCAGGATCCTTCAATCCTCTATGATCGGTGAGGATAGAGCTTTTTATTTCCCTTTCCTGAGTATTATTGTTTGGTTTTTTTTCAAACTTTTTTTCCTTTGATTTTCCATTCTTATGTCCCATACCAAAAAGAATTAAGAAAATGTTTTACAGATAAATGCTTATTGATTGACAGCATTTTCATGACCAATCGGCAAGGATCTCGCGTACACCATCAGAAATCACTGCATGGTAAAAAGTTGGCAGGATACCTGTTTTGCGTTCGTAACCTTCGCTGGTTTTTTTGATAAATTCTTCCACAGCATTGTTGCGTACCAGGTTGACCGTGCATCCGCCAAAACCGGCGCCGGTCATCCGGGCGCCAATTACCCCGTTGATTTTCAAGGCCGCCTCGACCAATGTATCCAACTCGAACCCTGTCACTTCGTAATTGTCACGCAACGATTCGTGCGAGGCATTCATCAGGGCACCAAACTGGGCCAGATCTCCCTTCAGGAGACTGCTCACCGCGTTTAAAACACGTTGGTTTTCGGAGATCACGTGGCGAGCCCTCTTACGGATGATTTCATCGGGAATCTGATCCTGGATTTTGTAAAACTGCATATAACTGATATCTCCGAGTTTAGAGAGGTGCATCGTAGTATCCAGATAAGTTACAGCTAATTGACATTCCACCACCCTTTCGTTGTATTTCGAATCGGCCAATCCTCTCTTTTTGTTGGTATTGCCAATGATCAGGCTGAAATCCCTGAGTAAGAAAGGGACCGCTTTGTATTCCAGGGTTTGACAATTCAGGAACAAAGCATGGTCTTTTTGTCCCATTCCGACAGCGAACTGATCCATGATCCCACAATTCACGCCGACAAATTGGTTTTCAGCCCTTTGAGACAATTTGACCAGGTCCATCATGGAGAATTGTGTGAATTGAAATAATGCAGTCATAGCATAAGCAGTCACCATCTCGATGGATGCGGAAGATGAAAGTCCGGCATTATTGGGGATATCGCCTGCGAAAAGCATGTCCATTCCCGGAATGGGACAGCCCGATTGGAGGAACTGATCAAGTACTCCCAATGGATAGTTGACCCAAAAATCGGATTGTTTTTCTGAAATGGAAGCAGTATTGATTTCGCAGGAATAATCGAAATTGAGTGAAGCCATTCTGAGGATATCACTCCCGGAAGGCCTGATAACGAGGTAAGTGCCGTATTGCAAAGCACAGGGGAAAACAAATCCTCCATTATAATCGGTGTGCTCCCCGATAAGGTTTACCCTGCCCGGTGCAAAAAAAAGACGCGGTGCATGATCCCTCCCTCCAAATCGTTCGTAAAAACGTTCTAAAAGTTCATTATTGTCCATCATTGAGATCGGTTTAAAAGGTCACTAAAGTAAACAAAATTTTCACGCTTTGACACGAATGGTTACTTTTGCAGACATAACTGGTGACTTTTGAAGAAACGCTTTACACTGCCGCTCTGGCTGCTGGTTTTGCTTGCAATCCCCTCCCCGGCACAAAAGGTCCGGACCCATGATTTGAATGGAGAATGGTCATTCCGCAGGGCAAATACCGGGCAATGGCTGCCGGCCAAAGTTCCCGGTGTCGTCCATCTCGATCTTTTATACAACGGTTTGATTCCGGACCCTTTTTTTGGCGAGAATGAAAAACAATTGCAATGGATCGGTGATGAGACCTGGGAATACCAAAAGGCGTTCTTCCTGAATGATACCCTTGCGGACAAGCAAAACATTGAACTGGTTTTCGACGGATTGGACACCTATGCAAGCGTTTATCTGAATGATAACCTCTTGTTTGAAAGCGACAACATGTTTCGCACATGGAGTGCTGCGATCAACAAAAAATGCCATCCGGGAATCAATACCATCAGGGTTCTTTTTCATCCGGCTGCGGCTAAGAACAGTGAACGTTATTCACGGTTGCCCTTGAAATTACCGGGCGATGAGAGGGTCGTCGGCCGCAAAGCCGGCTACCAATATGGCTGGGACTGGGGGCCTGTCTTTATTACCTGCGGGATTTGGCAACGGGTCTTTCTTCGTTTTTGGGAAGAGACAAGAATTGCCTCGGTGAACCTGGTACAGGAGGAGATTACCAACCAAAAAGCCACTATAAAAAGTGAATTCACCATTCAGGCTGAAAAAGAGGATTCGATGCGACTGGTGATTCGTGCCGATTCAGGTGAAGTTTTCTCCCATGCTTTCAGGGTTGTTCGGGGAAACAACATGATAACCTGCAAATTGAATATTCTCGATCCGATCCGTTGGTGGCCCAATGGTATGGGTGAACCGCATCTTTATATGATCACCTGGGAGCTTATCCGGGGAAATCAAATAATAGAAAAGGGGCAACGACGGATCGGGTTACGAACCATTGAGCTGGTACAAGATCGCGACAGCATCGGGCAGTCGTTTTATTTTAAAGTCAACGGGTTACCGGTTTTTATCAAGGGAGCCAATTACATTCCCCAGGAAAGTTTTCTTCCACGCGTAACCGATTCTGATTATGAAACTTTAGTCGAGGCGGTAAGGACGGCTCACATGAACATGCTCAGGATCTGGGGAGGCGGTATTTACGAAAAAGAGCAGTTCTATGACCTCTGCGACGAGAAGGGTATCCTTGTCTGGCAGGATTTTATGTTTGCCTGTGCGCTTTTTCCCGGTGACAGCGCGTTCTTTAATAATGTCGCGGCAGAGGTCAGGGATCAGTTGATCCGGCTCCGAAACCACCCCTGTCTCGCACTTTGGTGCGGTAACAATGAAGTGGATGAAGGATGGAAAAACTGGGGCTGGCAACAACAATACAAATACTCCCCAGCCGACTCAACGGCTGTATATCATGATTACCTCGCCCTCTTCGACAGCCTGATCCCGGCGGTTTTGGATCGTTATGACCCGTGGCATCCTTACATTGAATCTTCCCCTCTCCATGGCTGGGGGCGATCGTTGAGCATGAGAGAGGGAGATTCGCACTACTGGGGCGTTTGGTGGGGAAAAGAGCCGTTTGAAGTCTATGAAAAAAAAACCGGCAGATTTATGTCGGAATACGGCTTTCAGGGTTTTCCTGACTATACTACGCTGGAGAAGGTGACGCTGCCGGAAGATCGCCGGTTGGGTTCCGATGTGCTGAAAAACCACCAGAAACACCCGACCGGCTTTGAGACCATTGATGAATATCTCATGAGGGATTACCAAAAACCGACCACCCTTCGATCTTACACCCTGGTCAGCCAATTGTTGCAAGCCGACGGGATGCGGATCGCCATCCGGCCACACAGGAAAACCAAACCGGACTGCATCGGGACTCTCTAATGGCAGCACAACGAATCTTCGCCTCTCGTATCATGCACAACCATACATAAAT
>CALMDO010000030.1 GCA_937862805.1 uncultured Bacteroidota bacterium | reverse complement strand
ACTTTGATCCCTACGTTGGTCAATCCTGCTTTGGTATTTGCATAATATCCTGTTTCGTGAAGGTCGGAATCGGGCGAGTTAATGGTGCCTCCGATAAAAGCATTAAAGTCGAATCCTTTGATGCTTTTCTTGAATCCAAGCTCAATATAGGTTGAGTATTGAATTCCATCTTCGACAAAGGTGGAATCGTTGACCATTTTCATTTTGCGGGCGTCATTTCCATAAAAATTGGTCGCGATCATCAACGTGAACGGGATTTTTTTGGTGCCATTAAACATGATTGCACCCTCGAAAACATGCCCTGTGCTGTCTTTGGAGTAACAAAAATATTGGTCACGGCTGCCTTGATTAAGACCGGGGAAGAAATAGTCAGTGACCATCAAAGTCACCATCCCCTTAAACGTATAGGAGAGGAGTAAATCAACTTCCTGGTTGGAAGTTGCACTGAAAGTATAAGCCCCCCAAGCACCAATGGAGAAAAGGTGATCGGCATTCCCGACATTGAGTTTGAGGGTAGGCTGGATGCTGGGACCGGCTCCGCCAAGATTGATCCCTCTCCAGATATACCTGCTCATGAAATCGGAACCTATTTGAAAATCAGCACTCCATTTTTTTGAATTCTGACTGAATGTAGTTTGTGTACTGATCAAAAGGGCCACAAGAACGAAAAGCAGAAGTTTCTTCATTTGATGAATATTTTCAAGCAAAAGAAGAACTTTTACAACGATCCCGGAATAGCGGAATTACTGAAACTTCACTGTGTAAAACCCTTAGATTTCCGAAAGTTTATTTCTTATAGCAAATTTCACCATATCGACGGTACTGCGGAAATTGAACTTCTGCATGATATTGTTTTTGTGGGTTTCGACTGTCCGGGTGCTGATATTTAGTTTTTCGGATATTTCCTGGTTCGAAAAACCATCGGCATATAATCTGAGAATTTCACGTTCGCGGTTGGTTAAATCGTGCGAATGTACTGCCGAGTCCATGTCTGCTGATTTTTTTGCTTTCTTCGAATACGACATGGCAATTTGCTGGGCGATGCTGTCTGAAAAATACTGATGTCCTTTATAAACCGTTCTGATGGCTTTTAACAGCTCTGATTTTGTGGTATCCTGCTTGGGAAGGTATCCCATAGCGCCCTCTTTCAGTGTGTTAAAAATGTAATCGTCTGTAACATACATCGACAATACCAGTATTTTGATGTGAGGGTACAGTTCATGAATTTTTCCGATGAGTTGGATTCCTGATTTTCCTGGCATTGAAAGATCGGTGATAACCAGATCGGGATTCGATATTTTGATCTGTTGGAGGGCTTCATCATAACCTGATGCACATCCAGCAAGAATAATGTCGTCAGCTTCCTGTATCATATTTGAAAGCCCGTCGCGAATGATCTGATGATCATCAACGATGATGATTTTAATGAGGTGGGTCATTTGTCAATGGAATTTTTACTCTGATTGTGGTTCCTTTTCCCGGTTTTGATTCGATAGTGAATGATCCGCCCAGCAATAATGCTCTTTCTTTCATGTTGGAAAGGCCATTCCCTTTGGCAGGTGTGACGACTTCGAACCCATCTCCGTTATCTTCAAGGATCAGAATCAGAACGTCCTTATTCCTTATAAGCTGCAAAGAAAACCGGCTTGCATGCGAATGTTTGATGATGTTCTGGATTCCTTCCTGAGCGATCCTGAAAATGTACACGGCTGTTTTTCCTTTGATAAGCGCTGACAAGCCTGAATCAAACTCTGCTTCAATATTGGTTTGATGTTCAACATCGCTGCACAGGTTTTTCAATGCTGTCTCCATTCCTAATTCTTCTAATGCTGCCGGCATAAGATCGTTCGAAATCCTTCGTAATTCATCAACGATGCTGTGAAGTGAGTTTTTTACATCGGTGGAGATTGTTTTGAGACAGGTAATATCAGTTTCCGTACAATTTTCAAGCTGAAGTTTGGCTCCGATCAGTTTTTGCCCGAGACCATCGTGTAATTCGCGGGAAAATCGCTGACGTTCCATCTCTTGGCCGTCGAAAAGGGCCTGAATTCTTTTTTCGCGTTCTTCTTTTATCCGGGCTGTCATGGTATTAAAAGTCGCTGCAAGCAACCCGATTTCGTCTCCTGAAGTAACTTTAACTTCATGACTGAAATCGCCATTTCCCAACAGGGTCGCAGCTTTTTTCAATTG
>CALMDO010000029.1 GCA_937862805.1 uncultured Bacteroidota bacterium | reverse complement strand
TGTAAATGAAAATCATCAACACCGCAATCCTGTTAGGAATCACCCTGATCGTGGTTCCCATCGTCACCTGTTTTTTCGGTACCCCTCCAGACCCCGTCGGATGGAAAGCCCTTCATACCCTGATGATCATTACCGCCGTTGCCGTGGGATACACTTTCCTGGTCGGGGAGATCACCTCCAACAACAGCCAGGTTGACAAATTCTGGAGCCTGCTCCCCATCGCTTATGCCTGGATCGTTGCCGGCTATGGCGATTTTCATCCCCGGCTGGTGTTGATGAGCCTGCTGGTGACCCTTTGGGGTATCCGGCTGACTTACAATTTCGCCTTGAAAGGAGCCTACCACTGGCGCTTCTGGGAGGGAGAAGAAGATTACCGGTGGAAAGTCCTCCGGCAAAAACCGGAGTTCTCCCCTCGCTGGAAATGGAGCTTGTTCAACCTGGCTTTCATCTCCGGATATCAGAACATCCTCATCCTGCTTTTCACCCTCCCCATGGTGGTCGCACTTCAATACAACACTACACCGCTCAACGCGTTCGATTACATCGCGGCTTTCCTTATGTTGTGTTTCATCGTTCTTGAGACCGTTGCCGATATCCAGCAACGAAAATATCAAAACGGTAAAAAAGCCTTCCTCCAAAACAAGGGAGAAGATCCCATCGGAAATTTCCATAAAGGATTTATTGACAACGGTTTATGGGCTTTCAGCCGCCATCCCAACTACTTCTCCGAACAAGCCATCTGGGTCTGTTTTTACCTGTTCGGAATTGCAGCAGGGGCACCATGGTTCAACTGGAGCATCGCCGGATGCCTGCTGCTGATCGTCCTTTTTCAGGGAAGTTCGGCCTTCAGCGAAGAGATCAGCGCCGGCAAGTATCCCGGCTATAAAGCCTATCAGGAAAGCGTTTCCAGGTTCATACCCCTGCCCCGTCGAAAGACATCATGATAAAACCCCAATGAATACTGACACCTGTTCCCCGGCTAAATGTTGAAAAGAGGAATCTTTTTCTTGTGTACTGCGGTGATGTGGATCACTGCTACGGCACAGCCTTCGAAACCAATAAGGCTGGGGATTTTGACCGATTGCCAGTATTGTGACTGCGATCCGCTGGGTTCACGCAACTACCGGTTATCAACAGCCAAACTCGACAGCTGCATCGACACCTTCAATGCTCAACCCCTGGATGCTGTCTTCAGTCTGGGCGATATGATCGATCATCGGTACGAGAGTTACGACACCATCCTTCCCCGCTTCCGAAACCTGAAAGCACCTTTTTACCCGGTTCCCGGAAACCACGATTTCATGATCGAAAAGGAGTATAAACAAACAGTGATAGCCCTTCTCGGACTTCAAAACGACTATTATGCCGTAGAACGGGGCGATTGGCTGTTTTTAGTACTGAACGGGAACGACCTGAGTTATTTTGCTCCTCAATCAAAAGCACAAAAGAAAGAGCGAAACGCGATGATCACCGACCTCTTCTCCACCCTTCGTTTTACGGCGATGCCCTGGAACGGAGGGATCGGCAAAGTGCAGGAACAATGGCTGATACAACAGTTATCAAAAGCAGAGGAACAAGGAAAAAAGGTCATCATTCTCTGCCATTTCCCGTTGTTCGCACCGCATAACCATACCCTCTTCAACAACCGTGAAATCTTCGCGTTGATTCAACCCTATTCCTGTGTAAAAGCATGGTTTTGTGGTCATTATCATGCCGGCGGTTACCAGGAAACAGATGGTATTCACTTGGTGAACTTCCATGGGATGGTCGATACCCCCGTCAATGCCTTTGCAACGGTAACCCTTACCAGCGACAGCATTCTGATCAAAGGATATGGCCGTGAACCTTCACGGAAGCTGAAAATCAGAGATTCCAGGCCGGACAATCCCTGACATTAAAAGTTCACATTCGTGACTGTCCCGCTTACGGTGAAGGATTTCCGCAAAGTCCCGCCGGAATAGGTACCCCCCGTGTAAAGCCCGTCGGTTAGTGTTCCACCGGTACAAGTCCCTCCGGTGTAAATCGAATAGGAAGCTCCTGCAACCAGCGCCGAAGAAGAAAAGATGATGGAGTAATATTTTCTCACCGGTTGGAAGGTAAGCACATCATTGGCCGAGGCATCCTGGATATGAAACAGTGTCGTAGCCGACAGACTCTGGTTGGTCATGATTTTTAACGAACGTTGTTGGGAGGTGTTTCCGGGCGCCTGTGTCATGTTGGAATTGGATCCCGAGATGACCAGCAATCCTGCGTTAACATTGCAACTTCCGTTATAATCCATCCCGACTTCCGGGGCGTTGCTCGGACCGTGAACTATCGTTGTGCCGCCGTTGATGACGATGTCACCATTGCTGTCAAGCCCGTCTCCCTGGGTGGCGCTTACCACAAGATATCCGCCGTTGATGCTCATCAGGCTGCCATCATCAAATTCGCCTCCGGAACCGAAGGTCGTGTTGATCGCGTCATCCGAGGCACTGACATGGACATTGCCGCTGTTGATCGTAATAAAGGGAGCTTCCAGCCCTTCAACCGAGTTGTTGATCGTGACCGTGGCGTTGTTGATGGTAATGGAGGTCTCCGATTTGATCCCGTCGTCGGCCGATGAAATGGTGAGGGTACCGTTTTGGATCAACACTGCCGAATCGCACTTGATGGCTTTGGCTTCAGCATAATTGGCGTTTTGTCCCGATCCCGAGATGTATATACGGGCCCCCGTGGTGGTGATCTGTATCGTGGGAGAGGATGTTTCGTTACCCACGTTCAGTTGAGCATCGCTCGAGAAACCTTTTCCCGCTGAACCCGAACTTGAAGTGATGACCGACCCTCCGGTAATGTCGATGTCGCCATCGGTGCTGAAACAGGTTGCCACATAAGCATCCATCACACCGGAAGAATTCACGTAAGTGGCACCGTTTCCCGAATTGGTGATCTGAACCGATCCGGAGGTCATGATAAGGTCGGCATCCGAGGAGATCGATTTGCCTCCTTTACCCGTTGTCACAATCGTGATCTCTGCCCCTGAGATGGTCACATTGCCATCTGATTTGATGGCTGTACAATAAGAGGGATCATAACCCGAGCCGGAGGTTTCCAGCACGGCATCGCCCGTGTTATGGATGGTGATGGTACCTCCGCTGAGGACGATCTCCCGGTCGCTTTTCAAACCCTTCGATTGATCGCCATTGACGGTGACATCGACGGTTCCTCCCGAGATCAACAGGGTGCTGTCGCTGGCCATCCCCTTCACATCCTCGCTGTCGTTGATGGTGGTGATCGAACCGCCGGTGATGGTGAGATATCCCTCATCCCCGTCGATACCGTCGCCTTCGGAGGTCACGTGGATGGTTCCTCCTGAAATTTTAATCCCGTCATTGGCATGAATACCATCTTTGACGGCGCTGTTGACCGTGATCACACCTCCCTGGATATCCATCTCATCATCGGTGCACAAACCGTGCTGATCCTCCCCAAAGCCGTTGATGATCAGCGAACCGTTTCCTGAAATCACCAGTTTGGCTTCACTGAAAAAAGCGCCATCCTGGTCTTCTCCCGAGGGAGGCTCGGCGTACACCGGCCCGTCGGTGAAGGTATTGGTCGTGCCATCGTTCAGGATCACGGTGGTCTTTTTCTCCGACTGCACGTTGATGGCAGGACCGTCGGGGTTGGTGATGGAAATTCCGTTCATTACCAGGTTGTACCTTTTCAGAGTATAGATTTTGAACATCCCGTCGGGTGTGGAACCCTGTAACTGAAAATTGATGTCCTGAACGGGGGTGGTGGCGTTGACTACGACATCCGATCCCGTAACGGTCACTGCGACCCCTTCGAAAGCAAGCGGGTTGACAACGGTGACATCGGAACCATTATAGCTCAATGTAACCGTGTTGCTGTTATCGCCAAAAGTGATGCTGTCGATGGCTGTGATGGGATAGTTGACCAGGGTGTCGGTCAACTGAATGAAGGCGGTCAATCCGTCGTTTGAGAACCAGATGCTGTCGACGGCACTGATCTTGATCCCCAGGGTCATTTTATTCGATTGGTGGATGTACATCTTTTCCTGAGCCAACAGGAGAGGGCTGCTGAAAATGCAAAACAGCAGGAGGAGCATGGTTTTTCTTCTCATGGTTTGATGAATTTAGAAGTACGACCCAGGGTTTTTACAAGGTACAAGCCTCCGTGCAACTGACTAATGTCGACTACGGTTTCGTTGGAGGTTACCGGAACGGTCATCACCCTACGCCCGTCGGGGTTAAAGATTGAAAGCGAAGTTGCCTCAACGGGGATCCCTTTCACAGTGACAAAGCCGGAAGCCGGATTGGGGTAAACCGTCAGGTGTTGGGCATCACCCATGATTTTTTCATCTACCGAAATGGTGCCATCAAAAACCAGTTTCCGGATACCGGAAAGGGGGAATTGATCGGAAGCGCCCGACCGGTAAAGGACAACCAGGTCGCCGGAGGAAAAGCCCATGTTTTGGACCATACTGATGGTTATGGGATTTTGTGCGCCGTCATCCATCTGGATGATCATCTGTTGCGCATCCGCTTTCCATGCAGTCACTCCGCTTAGGAGGAGCAGGCAGAGCATTGTTTTCCATCGATTTCTCATGAATTTTCAATTAAAGAGATGAATGATAGTAGTTTTTAGTGCAGGCTCAACAAAGTTAGGCTGTTTTCGGCCATTGTAGAGGAGAGGGTGTTAATTTAATGTTAAATTATGCTTAATTTCGCCAGAACATCACCCAAAAAGCTCATCCATGCCCCTCAGTTGGAACGAAATAAAAGATCGCGCCATCCGCTTTTCCCGCGAATGGGAAGGCGAATCGAGCGAAAAAGCGGAAGCCCGCACCTTCTGGGATCAGTTCTTCGACGTGTTCGGTATCTCGCGCCGCAAGATCGCCTCCTTCGAAAAACCGGTGAAAAAGCTTGACGACAGCACCGGCTATATCGACCTCCTCTGGAAAGGTACCATCCTCGTCGAACACAAATCGAAAGGGAAAAATCTGGACAAAGCCTACCAACAGGCCCTCGACTACTTTCCCGGACTGGCTCCTTACGAACTCCCGAAATACGTGCTGGTCTCCGATTTTGCCCGGTTCCGCCTCTACAACCTGGAAGAGGATACCCAAACCGGGTTTGAACTGAAGGATCTCTATAAAAATGTCAAGGAGTTCGGTTTCATCGCCGGTTATCAGCAACATGTGTTCCGCGAACAGGACCCGGTTAACATCCGCGCCGCCGAACTGATGGGAAAACTCCACGATCGGCTCAAAGCGGTGGGTTACGACGGACATCCCCTGGAGTTATACCTGGTTCGCCTGCTCTTCTGCCTCTTTGCAGAGGATAGCACTATTTTCGAACGCGACCAGTTCCGCGATTATATCGGAGACAAGACCCGCGCCGACGGCAGCGACCTGGCACAACATCTGTCAACACTTTTTTATGTACTCAACACACCACCCGAAAAACGACTCACCAACCTCGACGAGGATCTGAACGCTTTTCCCTATGTCAACGGAAAACTGTTCGAAGAGACCCTCCCTCCCGCCTCCTTCGACCGGGCCATGCGCGACAACCTGCTCGAATGTACCGGCCTCGATTGGGGTAAGATCTCCCCCGCCATCTTCGGCTCCCTCTTCCAGAGCGTGATGAATCCCGAAAAACGGCGAAACCTTGGGGCGCATTACACCTCCGAGAAGAACATCATGAAAGTGATCAAACCCCTCTTCCTCGACGAACTGTGGAAGGAGTTTGAA
>CALMDO010000028.1 GCA_937862805.1 uncultured Bacteroidota bacterium | reverse complement strand
CGTTTACAATTGTAAACAAAGAAAAAATCGGGAAAGTGATCGAAGTGGACCAATCGCCTATCGGGCGTACTCCGCGCAGCAATCCGGCCACCTATACCGGGCTTTTCGACCGTATCCGTGACCTGTTTGCTGCCCGGCCCAAGGCCAGAGAAATGGGTTTTGACAAAAGCCGTTTTTCCTTCAACACCCCGGGAGGGCGTTGTGAAACGTGTGAAGGAGCCGGGTATATTCTGACCGGCATGCACTTCATGGGAAATGTGGAAACGGTTTGTGAAACATGCGAGGGGGAAAGGTTTGATAAAGAGACCCTGAAAGTATTTTACCAGGATAAAAACATCTTTGATGTTCTGGAGATGACCGTGGATCAGGCGGTTCTGTTTTTTGCTGAAGAAAAGACCATCCTGCATTATCTCCTGATCCTGGAGGAGCTGGGTCTTGGCTACCTGACCCTGGGGCAGCGTTCATCCACGCTGAGCGGCGGAGAGGCGCAACGGATCAAATTGGCCACTGAACTGGCTCGTCCGCAAACAGCCCATACGCTTTATATCATGGATCAACCGACTACCGGGCTCCATCCGGCCGACGTGGTCGTCCTGATAAAGGCACTTCGGAAACTTACTGACAAAGGACATACCCTGGTCTGTATCGAACACGATCCGGATCTTATCCGGGCTGCCGACCATCTGATCGAACTGGGTCCCGGAAGCGGGCGCGAGGGTGGCAGGGTCATAGCGATGGGGCCTCCCGAAGCCATGACAAGAGAGACTCCGCTTCAAAGCCCTTCTGCAAACCTTTCAGCGAAAGGGTCAACTCTCCCTGAATCCCATGCAGAGCAAGCCTCCGGGATATGGTTTACAAATGTAACCACCCACAACCTGAAAAACATCGACGTCAGCTTCCCCAAAGAACAGATCACCGTCATCACCGGCGTTTCCGGAAGCGGGAAATCGTCACTGGCTTTTGATACGCTCCACGCGGAAGGCCAAAACCGTTTCCTTGACGGATTCTCTACCTGGTTCCGGAGCCGTGTGGGTATGCAGGAACAAGCTGCCTTTGCAGAAGCCGGTGGACTGACTGCCACCTTTGCCGTGGGAGGAGAGATAGCCGGAACCAATCCCCGCTCCACCGTGGGAACCTCCACCGGGATCTATGATCTTTACCGGCTTCTTTTCGCCAGGATCGCCAACAAAAAAGCTGCATCGACTCTTACCGGTTACCACCAGCCGGAAAACTCACAGGCAAAGGACGGTATTCTCGCGGTCGACAGGCCTTGTCAGTTACCCCTGTCAAGTCTCTTCTCCTTTAACCACCAGCATGGTGCTTGTCTTGCCTGCCGCGGCCTGGGACAACAGACGACCTGCAATCCGGATCGGCTGATCACCCATCCGCATCTTCCGCTGATGGGCGGGGCGATGGATGGAACCCGATCGGGGAAATTTTTCGGAGATCCTCACGGTCAATATGTTGCTGCTTTAATGGCAGCAGGTGAACGACATCGGATTGATTTTTCACTCCCCTGGGAAGCTTTGTCCGAACCGGCTCGCGAGATCGCGCTGTACGGAACCCCGGGAGAGACCTATTCCATTGTCTGGAAATATAAACGCGACAACAGGGAGGGAGAACACCGGTTTGAAGGACCCTGGCAGGGTCTGATTGCACTGGTGGATGAAGAGTACAAAAGGAAACAAGAGGATCACCGCGGGGAAAGCATGAAGTATCTGATGAAGACCGTAACCTGCTCCCTTTGTCATGGTACCCGGCTAAAGGAAGAGACGCTGGAGTGGGTCATCGATGACATCGACATTGCTGAACTTGCTTCACGCTCTCTTACACGCACCCGGTCTTTTTTCCACTCTCTGGAAGAACAGCTCCGGAAAACTCCGGCAGAAGAAATTGCCGCTCCACTGATCCGTGAAATTTTGGACAGGATCACGGTTCTGGAGTCCCTTGGCATCGGTTACCTGTCCCCTGACCGGGCCATTTCAACGTTATCGGGCGGGGAAGGCCGGCGTATCCGGCTGGCATCACAACTGAGTAGCGGGCTCACAGGATTGACTTATGTTTTGGATGAGCCTTCCATCGGGCTTCATCCACGGGATGTGGTCCGGTTGACGGAGGTGATCCGGTCACTGAAAGATCAGGGCAATACGGTCGTGATCGTCGAACACGACCGGGATATGATCCTGGCTGCCGATCACCTGATCGACATGGGTCCCGGCGCCGGTTTTAACGGTGGAAGGATACTGGCCACAGGGACGCCTTCAGCGGTAATGGCAAATCCCGACTCGGTTACCGCTCCCTGGTTGAAACAACCTTTTCCGACAACGGTTCCCCCGAAAAAGCAGCTAAACAACGGACTTCAAATCACCGGCGCCATGGCTCACAACCTGAAAGGATTCGATCTCACCATCCCGGCCGGAGGGATCGTAGCCATCACAGGAGTATCGGGAAGTGGTAAATCAACCCTGCTTTTTGATGTCATCCTGGCGTCCCGGGAAAACAAACGACCAACAGGCTGCCGCTCCATTGAAGGGTTTGACCGATTCAACCAGGTTTTACCAGTTACCACAGATTCCGGTTTTAGTCATCCCACTGCAACCCCGGCCTCTTTTCTGGGTTTCCTTGACTCGGTGCGCAACCTCTTTGCAGCGACTTCCGGGGCGCGATCTGCGGGATTCGATCGCAAATATTTCTCTTTTATCAACAAGGAAGGAAGATGTCCGGAGTGCCAGGGATCGGGAGCAATCCGTGTTCCGATGGATTTTTTACCCGACGTGATAACCGAATGTGAAGCCTGTGGCGGGACGAGGTTCCGGAAGGAGATCCTTGAAATCAAATACCACGGACTTTCCATCAGTGATGTTTTGCAGATGACCAGCAGTGAAGCCCGTACTTTTTTCAGCGATCAACCGGCAGTAATCCGGGTGACGAGCTTTCTGGAAGAGGTCGGGCTGGGTTACCTCCGTTTGGGACAACCGCTGGATACGCTGTCGGGAGGGGAATCGAGGCGGTTGCTCCTTGTTTCCCGGCTCATCCGGCCGGAAAAAGGAGAGACGCTTTATCTGTTTGACGAACCCACAACCGGCCTCCATTTTGCTGACATCGCCTTTCTTTTGAAGCTGTTCCACCGGCTTACAGCCAGGGGAGATACCCTGCTGATCATAGAAAATGATCCTGCCGTGATAGCCCATGCAGACCATATCATCGAATTGGGGCCGGCAGGAGGTGACGAAGGAGGTTATTTGATCAGGAACCAGGCGTCTTTTTCCTTAAACGGATGATGCTGCTTATGAGCAAAGTCATGGTGACCAGCGTAATGCCCAGCACAATGTATTCCAGGTTATCGAGCGAAGCCGGAAACTTTTTACCGATAAAATATCCTATCGGGATCAGTGACCCTGACCAAAGAAGGGCGCCAATAAGGTTGTACAGGTTGAATTTCCATCCGTTCATTTCGATGGCTCCCGCTAAAATGGGAACAAAGGTGCGGATCACCGGTAGGAAACGCCCGCCGATCAGCGCAATCCCACCGAATTTTTCATAGTAGGCATGTGATTTTTCCAGATGCCGCTGCTTGAAGAAAAAGCTGTCTTTCTTTTGAAACAATCTTTTTCCGAAATATCTCCCGGTGAAAAAACCGGTAACATTCCCCATAAAAGCCGACACTGCCACGCTGCCGGTGAGCAACCATAAAGGAATATCAAGATACTGTGTACCGCAAAGCAATCCTGCCGTGAACAGCAAAGCATCACCGGGGAAAATAAAACCAAAGAATAAACCGGTTTCGGCAAAGATGACGGCCAGCAACAACGCCAGTCCTCCGTAATAGATCAATTTTTCCGAATCAAAAAGAATCTCAAAAAATTGACTCAGGTTCTCCATCGAGGACATTTTTATTTTTTTTTGGAGATCTCTTTGTACAGCTTCGTGATCTCTTGTCGGTAGCGTTCAGGCGCTTCCACATAGCCCCATCCGAATTCCATCCCCATGATCCCGCCCAGGGCTGTATCTTCAGCAGGGATGATCCCGTGAGGAATTTGCCTGTCTGTTAAAACCTCTTTCAACAAGTTGGCTTCAAATTCATTGTTCAGGTTCAGAATTTTCTCATAGGTTTCCATGGTAGTCGTTTTTTGCTCTAAGGTACGGTTTTTCTCCTAAAAAATCAAAGGATTTCGCTATTTGACTGTTTTCTGGAAGGGATTGAGCATCGAAAA
Source organism: uncultured Bacteroidota bacterium (assembly GCA_937862805.1). Lineage (GTDB taxonomy): Bacteria > Bacteroidota > Bacteroidia > Bacteroidales > FEN-979 > CAIVAT01. The sequence continues at coordinate 1,327 of CALMDO010000028.1, read as the reverse complement.
GACCGACCGGTGGCGGGGATCAAAATAGCCGCCACTCACCGTTTTCACTTCATCGATGGTATAAAACGCAGTAGGATTGAATTCTTTAATGATCGCGATCACCTGACCGGCCTCTTTCCGGCGAACGGTGGTAAAGAGCATTTTGGTCGGGCCCATCATCCCATCGACATTGACCACCGTGACGCCATATTTAAGCTCCCTGAGGCGATCGATCAGGGCGGTGGTGTCTTTTTTTGGTATCACCCGGATCACCACGTTACCAATCGAAAGTTTTTCTTCCAGCAGGATCCCGAAATAGTTCCCCGTGGCATAACCCAGGGCATAGGCAATATAGCAATAGATATTATCGAGTTGTTTCATGATTTGTCCGATGGCCAGCAGCCAGATAAACGACTCGAAAAAAGCAAAGAGCGGCGCCAGTCTTTTCATCCCTTTCGCGGCAAAAATCAGCCGGATGGTACCGATGGATTGATCGACGATGCGGAAACTGAAGATAAGGAAAGGGAGGACAACATACATGAAGAGCTCGTTGTCGAAAAACCGCGAAAAATATTGAAGATCCATGGCCGGAGGATTGGTCCGGCAAAGTTAAAAATTTGCTCTCTAAAGGCGAATTGATCTCCGGGAGTCTGGTGGCGGACTGATTAAAACCGGGATATTTCTAAAGAAGATCGTTACCGGACGGGTATTTCTTTTTTGCGTAATCGCTTGAAACCGTTGACCAGTAAGCAGATCAGGGCGATACTGACGGAACCGGTCACCAATCCGGGATTTTCTTTTATCACACCTTTCATTGAGAGGAACAGCTGTACAAAAACCGACTCGAGTCCGTGTACAAGGGGTTCTGCGATGGAAGGAAAGGCATTGATCAGGATTTGAACGATATCGAGGGAGGCGAAAATCTGGTTGAGCGTTTCCATGGGAAATAATTTTGGTCAAATTTACCATGGAAAGCCCCTGCCGGAAAATATTATTCCATGAATAGCCGAAAAGAGCGGACGAACGCCGGAAAATACTACTTCAAAAACATGAACCGGATGAGTTGGGCCACCTCGGAATTCTGGATATAAGGGCCGCGGATGGTATCGTATTCGTCGGCAAAGTATTGGTAGAGGGTGCTTCCGGCTCCTTTCGCGTAAAAAGGGATCAGGGAGTTGGAATGATCGGTGGCGTTGAATTGCATGGACGGAAGGTTCCCTTTTCCATTGGAGGTTACCGGGGTAAAGGGAGCACCACCCCAAAGCAGTCCCGTTTCATGGTCGCCCGTGACGATCACCAGGGTCTCCTCCCAATTGCTGTTTTTTTCAACCCAGTCGATCACGGTGTT
>CALMDO010000027.1 GCA_937862805.1 uncultured Bacteroidota bacterium | reverse complement strand
GATGAATTCCCAGCCTGCTGTTGCCGGATCGCCGGTGATCGCGGGACTTTTTTCGCCGGTTGCCCCCCAGAGGGAGAATTTCTGTGGACCACGGTGGGTACTCAGCACGGTGAAAAGATGAATACTGTCGGGCTCAGTTTCCCTTTGAAGATCCATCCAGATGCGTCCTTCTCCCCGTGTTGACCAGCAATCTTTTACCGTATCTCCGGGCATCAGGTCGAACATCCCGTCGATGAGCACCGGGACGTCCATCCCGTTGTAAATTCCGGCAGCGGTGAAGCAAGAGTCCCTGTTTTGAGAGTAATAGCGGGCAACCACGCCGTTGGGTTGGTGGATGTCGGCATAATCTTTCATGGTAACCCGGCCGGGCAGATCATTCAGGTTCTTTTTTCTGACAGCTTTCATTGCGGCCGCAGGTTTCATGTTATCTTTCACGAAGGAGATCGGAATATCGGGAGTAAATCCCTGTCTTTCGGTGTAGTCGTCGTAAAGGGGCCAGGCCGGAGTGACCGGTTCGAGCGGGTCATTGGTCAGGGTGACAGCAAAAATCCTGATGGATTCGTTTTCAGGAAGTTGCAGGTAGGTACTACCGGGACTTACATCGAGTGAGCAGAGGAAGAGGGAGCCATACTGGTAGGGGAGGTTGGTGGTGTCGCGGTGCATGTGGGGAGAAAACCAGCCCACCTCTTCACGTTGGATGAACCCTTTGGTCAATCCTTTAATCCGGCCGAACTGATCCCAAATCCTTTGGTCGAACTGACCGATTTTGCCGGTACAGGAGCGGACTGTCAGGGTGGTTTTATCGTTGCCGATCCTGAAGAGACCGGTTGTGTCGTGTGTTGCTGCAGCCAGCAGGTAGAGCCTGTTTCCCGCCGGTTGCCGGGGGAGCAGAATTTTTTGGCCGGAACAGGAGAGGGCGTTGTTCTGCGCTCCGTTCTTACGGCCCAGTTTGAAGGGGACTCCATTGATGTTCAGGGTATCAGGAAAGAGTTCAGCAGGGAAAGTAGTTCCTTTTCCGTCCATTCCTGCCATGCTTTTCTCACCGTCGGCAGATACAACGTCAAGGGTAAAAGGAAGAGGGAGTTCGACACTGATACGCGGGGTGTTTTTTTCGATGGGGGCTTCCGGTTTCACCGCGAACGACCGGATTCCGAATTTATTGAAATCGGTCACCAGTTTGCCGTTTTTGATCGTGGCGTCGCCGATCCGTTGTTCCTGTCCGTCCACCTCCCAGGCTGTGACGATTTTTCCGGCCAGGCTGATTTCCACGTTGTTGATTTCCTGCCCGGTAAGTTCCTGGAGCCGCAGGATATAATGGTTGCCGTTTTCTGCTTTTTTCAGGGCTCTCAGGTCGATCCGGGGGGTCGAGCATTGTGCAAAGGAGAAGCTTTTCCCTAAGGGGCCCGTGTGTTGAGCGGTTGTGAAAACCTTCAGGGGTTGGTTGAGTGCCCTGGCCTGCCATTCGGTGAGGGCGTTCCGCCAGTCGCCTTTGTGGGGATAGAGGGCATAGATGATTTCGTGGGTACCCCAGTCCTGGGTTGCCTGGTCGTGGTAAAAATTGGTTGCAGGGGTGTAAAGCAGTGTAAGCCGGATGGTATGGTCGTCGGGTTTATCGGAACCGAATTTGCAATTTTCAAGGATGGAGGTTCCGAAGTTACCCGACAGGTCGGTCAGGTCGAACCATTCGCGTGAAGGGACTTCATATTTATCTTTGTCGTTGTTGCCCCTTTCGATGGTTCCCAGTCCGAGGTTGTAGGTAGCTTTGGGGTTGGCAGCTTTCAGCGGGAAGGAGGCTTTGAGGCTGACACCCTTTGATTGCCAGTCGATGTAGTTATGAATTTGGACGTTTTCTTTGCCTGCGACCAGGATGATGAATTGGCGGAAGAGGGAACCCTGTGCTTTTCGTACGACGCGGATCACTGACCGGACGGGTCCTGATTCTACCAGAGTAATCTCGGCAGGGCCGTCAACATAGCCGGCGGGGGGTTGTTGGCGGTCGTACCAGTCCATATTCCAGGCAGGCCAATATTCCGGGTGTTCTTTCAGAAACAGCAGCCGTGACGGGGCTGAGAGTGTTTCGCGACCGGTTTTTTTATCGATGACGGAGGAAATGTCGCCGGCGGTATTTATGGTGACTTTCAGCCATTCATTTTCAAGGAAATTTTTCCCGGCGGTGAGGGAGGTGGTGTAGCGGCCCGGTTTATCTGCCGGGATGACATCGTAGCAAGCCAGTCCCAGCGAAGGGACTGAAGCCACGAAGAGGATCTTCAGGGTATTTTTTCCGAAAGGGATGATCTGTACAGGGATTTCGTTGTTGTCGGGATCGATTACTCTGACCCATTGCGGGGCGCCTCCGGGGTATTCAAGCAGGGCGTCGACCAGGTCTTTTCGCGGGATGGCCAGGGGATTGTAAACAACGAGGGTTTGTCCTTTACCGCGGGTATCCATGGCGTGGATCACGCCGGTGGCGGAGCTGGTCATGGCGGCAGCAAACTGGTTCATGGCCAGGATTTCGTCGTTCCAGGCATATTCGTAGGCTTTGGGGATGGAGGTACCGGGCAGGATGTCGTGCATCTGGCTGCCCAGTACGAGCCACCAGGCTTCGTTGATCCGTTGCGCGGGGTAGGATAGGGGGCCCAGCCATTCGGCCATGGCGGCTAAGGGTTCGGTAGCCAGCGCCAATTGTTCGTTCTGGCGGTTCCATCGTTTCATGGCAGCCTGCGAGGTGAGTGACCCTGCCGAGTGTTGTGTCAGGAGAAGGTCACCGCTGTAAACAGGAAGGCTGTTTTTCTGATCGGGTGTCAGATCGCGGAATAACTGGTCGGAAGAGGAGAGGTAGATGTTGATCAGGCGGTCGGGTTGGTCGAGGCTGCCAACGGCGTTGACCACATCTTTTTCGCGGGGAGCGCCCCCTACGTCACCTACTCCGTAGTAGCGGTAGTCGGCGAAAACCCCGTATTTTTTACCATTGTCCATCACCCGGTCAACCCAGTATTTAACGGTATCCAGGCGTTTTTCGATCGATCCGGTATAATCGGTGGCATTCAAAGCTGCGACCACCCCTTTCCCGTCAGGACCGATCCAGTTTCCCAGGTTAAAGGGGATGCCCACTGCAGAACCCCATTCGAGTTTCTGGGTAGAGAAACCCTCCACGCCGGCATGGGCCAGTGCTGAGGGAAGATGTGCCTGGAACCCGAAGCAATCGGGAAGAAGAAAATCGACGCTCTGGCGTGAAAACTCTTTCTTAAAGTAGTTGTTTCCGTATAAAACCTGCCGGATCACCGATTCGGGAGATGGGATGTTGGCGTCACATTCATCTACGGATGATCCGCCGACGAACCAACGGCCCTGCTCGATATACCGTTTCATTTTTTCGTAGCGGGAGGGATAATACTCTTTCATCATCCGGTAGCGCCGTGCTCCTGAGAAGGTGAAAACATAGGGTTTGTATTTTTCAAACCGCTGGAAGTTGTCATCCAGGGTGTTTTTCAGGTGGACCCGGATGGTCTCTTCATAGTCCCACCGCCATTCGGTATCGAGGTGGGCATAGCCAACGGTGTACAAAACAGGCTGAACGGAAAGGTCGTACCTGGGTTGAGAAGATGGCTGTGACCGGGGTTGGGACCACGAAACCTGTTGTAAAAAGACAAGCAGGATTGTACTTGTCAGGGAAATGACACACTTCATACCGGAGATATTTCCTGTAAAATTAGGGATTTATTTTATTTCACAAAAAGGCGTACTTTTGTCCACCCAATCGGATAAAATACCCCTAAGCATGAAAAATTTGTTATATTTCCTTGCCGCCGGCCTGATTCTGGCCTCCTGCAGCGGGAACAAGGAGCAATTCACCCTCAAGGGAGAGATCCAGGGTGTGGATACCGGGATGGTCTTTCTTCAAAAATTCAGTGCCGACAGTTGGCAGAAGATCGATTCTGTGAAACTGGAAAAAGGATCATTTACTTTTAAAGGCAAGATCGGATCGCCCGAGATGTGGTTCGTGGCAATGCCGGCACGGCAGGTGTTCGTTCCTGTTTTCATGGAACCTGCTAAGATCAAAGTGGAAATCTATGCCGACAGCATTGATAAATCGGTCATCACCGGATCTGCCTCTCATGATACCTATCAGCAATTCATGAAGATCAATGGCGAGATCAACAAGAAGATGGAGACCGTTTACCAGGAGTGGAAAGAGGCTAAAAAGGCGCAGGATTCGGCTGCCATGAAGCGGACGGATTCCATTTCAAATAACCTTGACCAGGAGTTGAAGAAGGCTTTGGTTGATTTTGCCAAAGCCCATTCCGCCTCAGTGGTAGCGCCTTATATCGTGATGCGCAACAGTTGGCAGTTTGAACTCCCTGACCTCGAAGCGATCGTGGCCACTTTTGATACGACTTTGAACAAATCGGCTTACACCCAGGCCTTGAGGGAGCGCATTGCCGTGCTACAACGCGTTGCGATAGGGCAGACTGCTCCCGATTTTTCGATGAGCGATTCGACGGGTCAGCCGGTGGCGCTCTCTTCCTTCAAAGGAAAAATAGTGCTGGTTGATTTCTGGGCTTCCTGGTGCGGACCTTGCAGGGCCGAGAACCCCAACGTGGTAAAAGCATACCAGGCCTATCACTCCAAAGGTTTTGATATCCTGGGTTGCTCTTTCGATCAGAACCGTGAAAAGTGGCTGAAAGCGGTCAAAGATGACCAGTTGAACTGGACGCAGGTTTCCGATCTCCAGGGATGGGCCAATGCCGCAGGAAAGATCTACGGGATCAATTCCATCCCCGCCAATGTCTTGTTGGATAAAGACCAAGTCATCATCGCCAGGAACCTCCGGGGAGAGGCCCTGACTGCCAAGCTGGCGGAGTTGTTAGGTCCCGCAGCACCGGAAAAAAAGGCGATGAAAAAGAAATGACCGGAACGTGATGGTGGTGAGATTCAGAGCTTTTTTCCTGACCTTCTTCCTTATATTCCCTGCGCTGCTGCAAAGCCAGAACGTGATGGAAGGAACCATCCGTCACCTGGAGCGGGGAAGGGTCACCCTTTTCAGTATTTATGGTGAAAAGACTACCCGGATCGATTCGGTGATGACCGATTCGGCCGGCCGGTTCCGTTTTGTAATGGGTGTGCGCCAGCTACCCGGGATGTACCGGATCCAGTGGGGAAAAAATGGCTCCCTTGACCTGATCTGGAACCATGAAAATGTCAGTTTTGTGACGACCCGTAACGAACCCGACGACAGCCTCCGGATCCTTACTTCCCTCGAAAACAAAATCAACCGTGACTATGCCCAGCTCGACGGAATCAATCAGGCGCGGTTGCAGTTGTTGTTGCCGGTAATCGATTATTACCCGGTGAGGGATTCCTTTTACCAGGTAGTTTCCCGTGAAATGGAAGCGATCCAGCGCGGACAGCAGGCTTATTATGACTCTCTGGCTGCACTTTACCCCGATACTTATGCCGTCAGGATGGCCGGAGTCTATCAGTCGCCTTTTATTCCTGCAGGGATGGATAAAGAACAGCGGATCAACCTGCTGCGGCAGCACTATTTCGACAAAGTCAATTTCAACGACACAGCCCTGCTGCGGACGAAGGTCTTTCCCAACAAGTCCATCTCTTACCTTTCACTCTGGTCCAATAACCGACTCAACCAGAAGCAACTGGAGGGAGAGTTCATCAAGGCCGTGACCATCATGCTCAGCGCTGCTTCGGTGAACGCCGAGGTTTTCAAATTCCTGCTTGATTACCTGGTCAGCGGTTTCGACAAATTTCATTTCGATGAAGTGATTACCTACATTGCCGATAATTTCCAGGATCCCTTTGCCTGTGAAGACCAGAGCCGGAAAAGCGCTTTACAGAAAAAACTGGATACCTTCAAAAAACTGGCGCCGGGAAATCCAGCTCCGCCGCTGGAAATTCCCGATGTGAAAGGGAAAAAGATACGGCTTTCCGACCTGACTTCCGAGTACACTTTGCTCCTCTTTTGGTCAACCCGGTGCCCTCATTGTACGGCCATGATTCCCCGGTTGAAAGAAATTTACGATCAGCAAAAAACCAGGCGGTTTGAAGTGATGGCCATTTCGATCGACACCAGTCGCACGGCCTGGACAGATTTCCTGAAAGAAAAGCGACTCAACTGGATCAACGTGTCGGAGCTGAAAGGTTTTAATGCCGTTTCGTGTGATGATTACAACATTTACGCCACACCCACACTGTTTCTCCTCGACCGCGGGAAAAAGATCATTGCCAAACCGGTCACTTTGCGTGAAACAGAACAGGCTTTATTGGATAATAACCTGATGGAATAATCATTAATGGTTTAACCCATGTATGAATTTATCAAAGGGAAGCTGGTTGAGAAAAACCCCGGCTATGCAGTGGTAGAAGCCGGCGGGATCGGTTACCTGCTGAACATCTCCATTCACACCTATTCCGTGTTGAAGGAGGACGAGGCTTGCATGTTGTACACTCACCTGGTGGTGAGGGAAGACGATATGCTGCTTTACGGTTTTGCTGAGCCTGGAGAACGCGAGCTTTTCAGGCAGTTGATCACCGTTTCGGGGGTCGGAGTCAACACCGCGCGGATGATCCTCTCCTCGCTTTCACCGGAGGAGGTGTACGAAGCGATTGCCGCAGGGGATTCCGCTTTATTACAAAGGGTTAAAGGGATCGGTGGAAAGACGGCCCAGCGGATCATCATCGACCTGAAAGATAAGGTCTCCAGGGAGTTGATCCCACATGAAAAATCGGGATTCCTCCACAATACAAAGAAAGAAGAAGCGTTATCAGGATTGATCATTCTGGGCTTTCCGAAGATGGTTGCTGAAAAGGCGCTTTCCAGGGTCATTGACACGGAAGGTACAAGTCTGACAGTGGAACAATTGATCAAACAGGCGCTCAAAATATTATGAACGCCCGGGTTCCGGAATAATTTACATTGCAATAACCCTGTGTGAAGAAGAGGTTTTTATACTGTTTCATTTGTCTGACCCTCCTTGTCGCCTCCGGTTTTACGGCTATGGCTGTTAAAATCCATGGGACTGCTCTGTTTCCATTGATTCCTGCCATTCCTTCCGATACCACCCGCGGAGATACGGTAAAACTGGTGTACCCTTTCAATGAGGATCAGGTGATGCCGGGTTCCGGTGAAGAACACGGAATTTACCTGAAAAATCCCTCCAATCTTAAAACCATCATTGAGTACGATCCTGCGACCCGCCAGTATTATTATATCTATAAGATCGGGGAAACCCGTTACCGCATTCCCACCACCCTCACCTTCGAGGAGTTCCAACAGATGGACATGCAAACCATGATCACCAAATACTGGCAGGAAAGGTCGGAAGCAGCCAGTATTGACAACGCCAAAGGGATCATACCCAAGATTATAATCCCCGGAAAGGTCTTTGAAACCATTTTTGGTAACAACACCGTCGATATCAGGCCCCAGGGCTCTGCAGAAATCAACTTCGGGATCGTCTCCAACCGCCGCGACGACCCCATGCTTAACACCCGCCAACGCCGGCAGACCAACTTCGATTTCAACGAAAAGATCCAAATGAATGTCATCGCCAAAATCGGCGATAAAATTGAATTCAAAGTCAATTACAACACGGAAGCCACCTTCGAATTTGAGAACAAGCTGAAACTGAAATATGAAGGGAAGGAGGATGACATCATCCAGCTCATCGAGGCAGGCGATGTGAACATGCCGCTGAACACCAACCTGATCCGCGGAACAGAGAGCCTTTTCGGTATCAAGACCAAACTCCGTTTCGGGCGGGTGACGGTCACCGCCCTCTATTCGCAGCAGAAAAGCGAAACCAAAAACATCACGGTGCAGGGTAATGCCCAGCAAACCAAATTCAATATCCGCGCGGATGAATACGAAGAGAACAAACACTTCTTCATCGGACAAAACTTCCGCGATACCTACAAGTCGTCGTTAGCTGCACTGCCCATCATCACTTCCAATGTCAACATCCTGAAGATTGAGGTCTGGGTTACCAACGTGGGAGCCGCCGTTACCGAGAACCGTAACATCGTTGCTTTCATGGATCTGGGCGAGTATCAGCCTTACAATACCCGCCTCTTTACCGGGGATCCCGGACGCAGGTATCCCTCCAACAACTCCAACAACCTTTTCCAGGTCATCATGCCCAATCCGGGCGATACCGCGAAAGTCCGCAACATCAACACGGTGACCGATTACCTGAAGAGCCCTCCCTTCATGATGGTTTCGGGTGAAGATTTCGAGAAGGTGGAGAGCGCCCGTAAACTGTTGCCCACCGAGTACAGTTACAATCCCAAACTGGGATTCATCTCCCTTAACACTGCCCTCAATTCCGACCAGACCCTTGCGGTTGCTTACCAGTATCAGGTGGTGGGCGATACGGTGGTCAGGCAGGTGGGTGAATTTTCCGACCAGGGAATCACCAATCCCCAGTGCCTCATCGTGAAACTGCTCAAAAGCACTTCGCTCAACACCCGCGTACCGACCTGGAAGCTGATGATGAAAAATGTTTATGCCCTGGGTGCTTACCAGCTTCAGGCCAACGACTTCAACCTCAACATTCTTTATGCCGGAAACGCCAACGGAGTACCGACCGCTTACATCAATGAAAGCAGGATCAAAGGAACACCCCTTCTCCGGGTACTCAACTTTGATAACCTGAACCAGCAGTTCAACCCCCCTTCCGACGGGATGTTCGACTTCATCGACCGGGCTGCCACCGGCGGCGGTACCATTCAGGCCAGCAACGGGAGGATCTTCTTCACCGTGCTGGAACCTTTCGGGCAGGATCTGCGCGACTCGATCATCGATCCGAACGACCTCAAAGGGTCCATGGAGCTGGCCAATAAATATTGTTTCGACTCGCTCTATACCATGACCAAGACCATGGCGAAACAATATCCCGATAAAAACAAATTTTACCTCAACGGTTACTATAAATCATCAGCCGGCAGCGAAATTTCGCTCAACGCCCTCAACGTACCCGCCGGTTCGGTGAGGGTCACCGCGGGGGGCATCCAGTTGCAGGAAAATGTTGACTATACCGTTGATTACACCCTGGGCCGGGTAAGGATCATCAACGAAGGAATCCTCAATTCGGGAACCCCCATCAGCATCTCGATGGAGAGCAACGAGATGTTTAACGTTCAGACCAAGAGGCTGATGGGCGCTCACATCGATTACAAGGTCAACAAGGACTTCATGATCGGGGCGACAGTGCTCAACCTGAACGAGCGTCCCCTGACCGAAAAGGTCAACTACGGCGACGAGCCGATGTCGAATACCGTCTGGGGGATGAACCTGAGCTACCGCACCCAGTCGCGGCTGATCACCCGTTTTATCGATGCCCTGCCGCTGCTTTCTACCAAAGCTCCTTCGAGCATCGCGGTGGATGCCGAGTTTGCCCAGTTTTTACCCGGTCATTCCAAATCGATCGGAAAAGCCGGAACGACCTACATCGATGATTTCGAAGGTGCCAAATCGACCATCGATCTGAAAAATATCGGTACCTGGTTTATGGCAAGCACTCCGCAAGGGCAGGCCAACCGCGAGATGTTCCCCGAAGGCGCAGCAGGTACCGGACTGGCTTACGGTTTCAACCGAGCCAAGCTCGCCTGGTACGTGATCGACCCGCTTTTCTATGACAAGAACACCAGCCTGGTGCCGCCCAATGTCTCCAATGAAGAGCTTTCCGATCCGTATGTAAGGCAGGTGTGGGAAACCGAGATATTTCCCAACAAACAACCCCTCAACGGAGTACCTGTGAACATGGCCATCCTCAACATGGCCTATTACCCCGATGAAAAAGGTCCCAACAACTATGATGTGTTGCCATCAGGCTATTCAAAAGGGATCAATCAGGACGGGACACTCATTGCACCCACCACCCGATGGGGAGGTATCATGCGAAAGATTGAAAGCACCGATTTTGATGCTACCAACATCCAGTACATTGAATTCTGGATGATGGATCCCTTCATCAACGACTCCGCCAACTCCGGGCAAATCTATTTCAACCTCGGTGATATTTCTGAAGACATTCTCCGCGATGGCAGGAAGAGTTATGAGAACGGGCTCCCCACCACCGATGCCGAGATCCAGGTGGATACCACCATCTGGGGAAGAGTGCCGCAGTTGCAGGCGCTGGTCGATGCCTTCGACAACCAACCGGCTTCAAGACCTTACCAGGATGTGGGTTACGACGGATTGGGCAACGTGGATGAAGTCTCTTTCTTCGATACCAACTACATTTCAGTGATCCGCAATGCCTTCGGACAATCTTCGGGAGCTTACAAGAGCGCTTCGACCGATCCCTCGGGCGACGATTTCCACTACTTCAGGGGATCTGATTATGACGATGATCCGCAATTCAGCAGCATCCTGAACCGGTATAAAAAATACAACGGATCCGACGGGAACTCGCCCACCTCCGAACAGTCACCCGAAGCCTATCCCACCCTTGCCACCTCACTGCCGAACGTCGAAGACATCAACAAGGACAACACCCTGAGCGAAGCCGAAAGATATTACCAATACGTGGTACAACTGCGGGCCGACCAGATGAAAGCCGGAACCAATTACATAACCAACGTTTACCGGGCAACCGACGTGCCCTTGGCCAATGGTACCCGGGGTTCCGTGAACTGGTACCAGTTCAAAATCCCCATCCGGACACCGGATAAGGTGGTGGGAAACATCAACGATTTCACCTCCATCCGTTTCATGCGGATCTTCTTTAAAAACTTCCAACGACCTGTCGTCTGCCGGTTTGCCACCCTTGAACTCACCCGCGGAGAGTGGAGAAAATACAACTACAGCCTCCTTTCACCAGGTGAATACATTCCCGACGACTATCAGAATTCCACCCAGTTCGATATTGCCACAGTAAGTATCGAAGAGAACGGCAGCAAACAACCCATCCCTTACGTCATGCCCCCCGGTATCGACAGGGAGACCAACTGGGGATCTACCAACATGCAGAAACTGAACGAACAGTCGATGTCGTTCAAAGTCTGTAACCTGGTTGATGGCGATGCACGCGCTGCTTACAAAACCGCAGAATTCGATTTCAGACAGTTCAAAAGGCTGAAAATGTTCGTCCACGCTGAACAGGCTATCCGCAGCCAGAACCTTAAACCCGGCGATCTGACCGTTTTCATGCGCATCGGCTCCGATTTTACCGATAACTATTACGAATATGAGATCCCCCTCAACTTCACTCCCTGGGGAACCCGTTCTGATAACCCCGATGCCATCTGGCCGGAGAGCAACGCTTTCGACATAGAACTTGAGCGTCTGGTCCAGGCCAAATACGACCGTTTGGTGGCCCTCAGGGACAAAGGGTTGGAACTCTCTTCAGGAACCCCTTACGTGGAGTACGACGGGGCCAACCGGATCACCGTGGTCGGATCGCCCACCATCAGCGATGTGAGAGCCATCATGATCGGGGTGAGAAACCCCAAAAAAAGCATCCAGGGCCAGGATGACGACGGGCAGGCGAAATGTGCCGAAATCTGGGTGGACGAACTCCGTCTTTCCGATTTCAACAAACAGGGAGGATTCGCCGCTCAGGCCCGTATAGCGCTGGAATTGGCCGACCTTGGCAGGGTACAGGTGACCGGAAGCTACAACAGCGCCGGCTTTGGAACCCTCGAACAAAAACAGACCCAGCGGATCATGGAGGCGATCACCACTTTCGGGTTCGACACCGACATCGATTTCGGAAAGTTCTTCCCGGCTAAAACGGGGGTGAGGATTCCCATGCATTTCGACTACTCGATGCAACAGAACAGCCCGCTCTACGACCCGCTCAACCCAGACCTTTACCTGAAGGATGTGCTGCAAGCTTATGATGACAAAGCCCAAAAAGATTCTATTAAAAGTCTCACCCAGACTTACATCCAACGCAAGAATTTCAACCTCATGAATGTCCGCAAAGACCGGACCGGAGATAAAAAACCCCGGATTTATGACATTGAGAACTTCAACATCAGCTATGCCTATTCGGAAATCTACCAGCGCGATGTGGATGTGGAGTATGATCTGAAGAAAAAATATACCGGTGGTTTGGGCTATACTTACGCGGCGCAACCCAAGGCAGTACAACCTTTCCAGAAATCCAAAGCGTTACGGTCGAAAGCCTTTGCCCTGATCAAGGATTTTAACTTCTATTACCTTCCCAAATCCTTCACCTTCCGTACCGACATGAACCGCGAATTCCAGCAACGAAAATTCCGGAACAAGAGTGCGGCCATCATCCCGATGGAGACCTTTTACATCAAGAA
>CALMDO010000026.1 GCA_937862805.1 uncultured Bacteroidota bacterium | reverse complement strand
TGCTCTTCTTTGTCTCAAACAAAGAACGGGTATTGACCAAAGAATCCATCGCCGAACACCTTTGGGGCGATTCCATGGATTTGGCCGATTCCTTCGATTTTATTTACACCCATATCAAAAATCTCCGGAAAAAAATCATCGAAAAAGGAGGAGAGGATTATATCCGCACGGTTTACGGCATGGGCTATAAATTCTCGGTACAGTGAAGAAAACCACGATCAGGCTGTTGGTAAAGACCACCCGATACTACCTGGTGCTTTCGGCCGGGATTTTCCTGATCACCGGGCTTGTTTTTTACCTGCTCCTGCACCGTATCTTTTATTCTCAACTCGACCAGGGGCTCCTGAATGAAAAAATGCTGATCGAGGAGACCATCAACTACTCCGACAGTGTACCCGATTTCCGTACCATTTTCGGTCACCTTGCGGATGTGACAATCCTTTACGAACCCAACAAACGATCGGATCGAATCCATGATACGGTGATGTACAACGACGAGGAGGGGAAGTTTCTCTCTTACCGGCATTTGTTCGCCGAAAACACCTCACTCCGGAATAAAGGATACACCATCAATATCTATAAGCCATTACTGGAAACAGAAAAACTCATTGCATGGATTCTTGCGGTTGTTGCACTGCTTTTCATCACGCTTCTTTTGTTGCTTGTCCTTGTGAATTATACCATCTCCCGAAGGGTTTGGATTCCATTCTACAGAACGCTGACACTCCTGGAGAACTATAATGTGAATCGTGAAAAGCCGCTTCCGGTAAATGAAAGTGACATTTTTGAATTCGACCGGTTGAACCAGGCGCTCACGCGTATGTCTGACAAAATTCAGCGCGATTTTCTCAACCTTAAGGAATTCAATGAAAACGCAGCCCATGAACTACAAACCCCGCTGGCAGTAATCAAATCAAAATTGGAATTGTTGATCCAGGACGAGCGGCTCGACGAAGGACAATTAAAAACCATCAGCGCCATCTTTGAAGCAACCACCCGTATAACCAAACTGAATCAGGGACTTCTGCTGATATCACGGATTGACAATGAGCAATTTACCAACCAGGAACCAGTCCTTTTAGCACCCCTTATAAGAAAAATCCTGGACCATTTCGGAGAGTTGACCGATCTGAAAAAAATAAAAGTATCGACCACGCTCGACGAAACTGTGACTGTCAGAATGAATTCTGCTTTGGCGGAAATCCTGGTATCCAACCTGATTTCCAACGCCATCAGGCATAACCTGTTGGCAGGGACCCTGGAGATAGTGCTCGACGCTGCCCGACTATCCATAACGAATACAGGTAAACCCCTTACCTGCCATCCTAAACAACTCTTTCAGCGGTTCAGGAAATCAGATCCATCCGCAGATTCCGTCGGTCTCGGATTGGCCATCGTCCATAAAATAGCAGTACTCAGTAAGATCACGATCGACTATCAAACCGACGGAAACCTCCACACCCTTCTGTTGAAATTTTTCTGAAAACATTTTGTTAATACTTCAGATTTTATTCAGAATCTGCTGACACTTTTGCATCGCATAAAACGACACGCCATGAAAAAGTTTCTTCTGCTCTCCCTGTTTAGTGTTATCGCTTCCGTGGTTATGGCACAGACAAAAACAGAAGTTAAAGATTCCGATCTTCAGAAACCGATCGTGGAATATATGACGAAAAATTGTTTGG
>CALMDO010000025.1 GCA_937862805.1 uncultured Bacteroidota bacterium | reverse complement strand
CTTGAAATAACGGAAAAAGATAACCGTTATACTGTCACGATGTTGCAACAATACAAACCCTCGGAAGGGCTCGCTTCGGAGCAGCAAACACCGGTACTGATCAATGGCTATCTTTACGGGATACAGCCCAAGGATGCCGGTGGTTTACGAAACCAGTTCGTATGTTGTAAAGCTGGCGACGGGACACGCATCCTGATGCAAAGCGGGCAACAGGAACGTTTTGGTTTGGGGCCTTATATCCAGGCTGATGGCAAATTTTTCATTCTCAACGATGACGGGGAGATGACCATTGCCAAGGCTTCCCCGCAGGGATTCAAAGTCCTTGATAAAAGAAAAATCATTGAAGGGGAAGACTCCTGGGGTCCGATGGCCGTCACCGGCGGGTACTTGCTGATGCGCGATTCAAAAAACCTGGTTTGCCTGGATATCCGGAAACGATGAAACAAAAAACACTCCTCTTTGGCGCTCTTGGGATGTTGGTCGTACTCATCCTTTTCATGGTGAAAGATCTTTTTTTGTCATCTCCTGAACCAGGGAACAACCCCTGGAAATATGACCTGGAAACAATGAAGCAGGCAGATACCATGAAACCGGCTTATACCATGGTGAAGGCCATCCCCTCGGGGTTACAGGGATTGGTAGCCATCGCAACCGGCCCCGGCGACCGAATTTATACAACGGGAGCAGGAGGAGCCGAAATCTATGATTCCGCTTGCCGGCTGCTTCTCCGGTTTGATTTTGAGGATACCGCTTATGCCCTTACAGTCGACTCCACAGGGAATCTCTGGATGAGCATGGGTGACCATGTCGAAGTGTGGAATAAAACGGGGAAAAAATTACAAACCTTAAAAAGTGCCGGAAGAGGATCCCTGATCACCTCGCTGGCCTTGACCGGATCATCGCTCCTGATCGCAGATGCCGGCCTGAAAGTGGTTTACCATTACGATCACATGGGAAATATGATCAACCGCATCGGTGAAAAAGATCCGGTGAGAAAAGTTCCGGGATTCGTCATCCCCGGTCCCTGGTTCGATCTGGCAGTTTCACCGGATGGTTCACTGTGGATTGCCAATCCGGGAAGACATGAATTGGAGCAGTACCGTTTCGATGGTCAAAGATTGCTCAGTTGGGGGAAACCCGGCATAGGGATCCCGGAATTTTGCGGATGCTGCAATCCCTCTCATTTTACTTTTCTTCCTGATGGATCCTTTGTTACCAGCGAAAAAGGAATTGAACGGATCAAAGTATACAACCCGCGGGGAAAATTCAGCGCAGTGGTAGCCCTACCCGGTGACTTTGACGAAGGAACACGTGGCCTCGACCTGGCGACAGATTCGAGGGGACGTATTCTGGTGGTTGATCCCGTAAGAAAACAAATCAGGATCTTTGTTAAAAGAAGTACCACCTCCAACAATTAAAGATCATGCCCAACCGGAGAGAATTTCTTACTACCCTGTTCCGTGCCGCTTTCCTCACCGGATTGGGTGTTTTGGGCGGAGCTATGGTTTTACGAAAAGGCAAACCCGGAGAATGTGGCTTCGGCTTCGATTGTGCCCATTGCGGGGAAGCTGACAAGTGCGTTATTCCCCATCCTTTTGAATCCCGGCAGATGGTATGGCAGCTTGACCCGTCTCTTTGCACCCATTGCGGACAGTGCGCAACTGCCTGCGTCATGACCCCTTCCGCCGTCAAGTGTGTCCATGTTTACGCCATGTGCGGGTATTGTGATTTGTGCGGCGGCTATTTTAAACCTGGCACGAAAACGTTGGATACCGCCGCCGAGAACCAACTTTGCCCTACCAATGCCATCAAGAGAAAATTTGTTGAAGAACCTTTCTTCGAATATACGATCGACGAATCCCTCTGTATCGGCTGCGGTAAATGCGTGAAAGGTTGCGATGCCTTTGGAAACGGATCACTCCAGCTCCAGGTAAGGCACGACCGCTGCAAAAACTGCAACCAATGCGCCATAGCACGGATCTGTCCCTCAGGAGCCTACCGGAAAGTTCCCGCCCGGCATCCTTCATTGCTCAGGGGATTTGAACAGAAACCCAAAAATGGTGACTTCACTCAATCCCAGGAAAACCGATGAAATACAAAGCGGCACTGCTCCTTCTGCTCCTCCTTTTTTTCCATGGTTTTTCGGTTAAAGCCATTCAACGGTTTCCCCGGCCGGAGTTCGAGACAGCCTATTCTCAGCCTGAAACTTTATTACCCCAGGCTCGTGCTGAGGTCATGGAAGTCGTGGATGTCGTTGTTCTGGCACTATCGCTCTCCCTTGTGTCCTGGCTCGTGTTGAAAAAAAGATCCCGCAAGGGGGTTTTCTGGATGTCATTGTTTTCTCTGGCTTATTTTGGATTTTACCGGGAAGGATGTGTTTGTTCCATCGGCTCCATTCAAAACATTGCGCTGGCTTTGTTTGATCGCAATTACATCCTGCCCTTGACTGCGGTCGTTTTCTTCATTCTGCCGCTTGTCTTTGCGTTGTTTTTCGGAAGAACTTTCTGTGCCGGCGTCTGTCCCTTTGGCGCCCTGCAAGACATGGTCTCATTCTACCCACAGAAAACCGGTCCGAAATTAAATGGCCTCCTCGGGATGGTCCCTTATCTTTACCTTGGGTTTGCCATTCTTTATGCTGCCACAGGGACCGATTTCATCATCTGCAGGTACGATCCCTTCGTTGGAATTTTCAGGATGAACGCCTCTTTCGGCATGTTCCTCTTTGGAGGATTACTGTTGATAACAGGGATATTTTTAGCCCGCCCCTATTGCCGTTTTCTTTGTCCTTACGGTGTGTTGCTCAACTGGGCCAGCCGGTTGTCGCACCGCCATTTGACCATTACCGCCGACGAGTGCATCCGATGCAGGCTTTGCGAAGATTCCTGCCCCTATGATGCCATCGATCTTCCTTTGACAGATAAAAGTCCCGAAACCCGCTCCTCGAGGATTCGAAAAATGGCCTGGATTGTTGTGCTGATACCCGCTCTGACCTTCCTTGGTGCAGGCACCGGCTTTCTGCTTCATACGACTTTTGCCGGGGTGAACAACAAAGTAATCCTGGCGAAGCAACTGGCCACCCCTGCCAATCAGCAAATTAAACCCGAACCCTTCTCTGTGACAGCCTTCCGCACTTCGGGGAAAAGCGTGGAGAGTGTCAACCTGGAAGCCCGTGAGGTGATCCGTCGCTTCAAAACCGGAGCGCTGGCACTGGGGGGTTTTATCGGTTTGGTCTTCGGGTTGGTCATAGCCCGGCGGATGACCGGCCGGTGGCACGATGATTATCTCCCCGACAAAGGCCACTGTTTCAGTTGTGCCCGCTGCATCGATTACTGCCCGGTGAAAACCAAACTCCCAAAAAACACTCCATGAGCAAAGAGAAACCACCGGTTTCCGTGATACGAACATTGCGACAGATCGCTTTCGTGAGCGGATTCTTTGCCGCCCTCCTTTGCTTTTTGCTCATCGTCAACTGGTTCCAGTTGCAACGAGCTGATCCGCTTAATTCACGGGCGCTGCAATCGCTTAACGAAAGATTGGCTGCCAATCCCGATGATCAGCAATTGAGGGATGATGTGCGTACCCTGGACCTGCTCTCACGGAAAGCCTATTTTACCAGCCAATGGCAAATCCGCACGGGTGGCTGTCTTTTGCTGGTCAGCCTGCTGGTGATGGTCATCTGCCTGCAAACCATCGG
>CALMDO010000024.1 GCA_937862805.1 uncultured Bacteroidota bacterium | reverse complement strand
ATGTTGCCTTCGGGCGGGCCGATCCAAATGCCGATCCCTGCGGGTACCGTTCCGTGCTGACCCTTCAATTAGCCGAAAAATATTACAAGAAACCGGGTCTTGCAAAAAAGATCATGGGGAAAGACCAGAATTACATGCGCCCTAAAGAGGTAGACCTTCTTCCCCTTATCGAATCCGAAAGCATCGATTACATCTTTATTTACAAATCGGTCGCCATTCAACATCAACTGAAATACATCGCCCTGCCCGATGAAATCAACCTGAAAAACCCCGCTTTTTCTGCGCTGTATGCAACGGTATCCACCGAAATCAACGGCAAAGAACCCGGTCAAAAAGAGACGGTCAGAGGTGAACCAATGATCTATGGGGTGACCATCCTGCGCAATGCACCCAACAAAGAGGCAGCCATCGCTTTTGTAAAATACCTTCTCACCGCCAACCAGGGAATGGCAATCATGGAAAAAAACGGCCAGCCATCGGTCATCCCCATGCCTGCACAAAACCAATCAAAGGTCCCAACACCGCTGCAACCATTCATCCTTAAAAAATAACCGATTCTCAATCCTTTATTAAAGAAACAGGCTTCAAAAAACAATTCACAATGAAAAAAATTCCCCGACCAATTCTTTCCATCCTCCATGACAAAAAACGAGGAAATGTTTTCATTCTTCTGATGGCTTTTTTCCTGCCCTTATCGTTCGTCACACTGTCTGGTTGTCAAAAAGAGGGTGATTCCCAACCTCCGTTGGTTTTACTGAAAACGGGAAGCAGTTACACTCCCGATCGCTCCATTGTCGCCGTGGGAGGAGCCATCCGCCTGGGTATCGAGGCCACCGGTATGAATGCCAACATTACCAATCTGGTGGTGAAAAAGATCATGCCCGACGGCACCGTTAAGGTGGTACTTGATTCAGGGATGAACGTGATGGGATTCTCCCTTGACCGTACTTTTTTTCAGAGTGTTGAACCGGAAGCACGGTGGACGGTACAGGTGATGGATAAAAACCGCTTGTTTGCCACTACCGCCATCACCATCTTCAAAGACCCCAATTCCACCTGGGGCGGCATTTTTGAATATGCAGGTCTCACCATGGGGTACCAGGACAATACCGCTTATGGACATTACCTGGATCCGGCGACCGGAAAGTGTTACTTCGCCGACACTGCTTCCCTCAACCAAAGCTCAATCGACGTTGTCGCCTACTATTTCAACGATGACAACCTGCCTTCACCCACCTTCTCTTCTCCCGGAGAACAGGGAGGCGCAATCACTGCCTACTACCCGGAGTTATCGACCTGGACAACCCTCCGGTACACCAAATGGGATGTCAGCGTTGACGGCGATCCCATACCGGTGTCTGTTTTTGATGCCTGCCACAACGACAGTACACTGATCGTCTCCTACGATGATGTCTGGGGAAAAAGAAAATTCAAATATGCCGATGCGGGCAAAGTGATCCCTTTCATGACCGCTACGGGAAAAAGAGGTTTGATCAAGGTGATCAGCGCTGACCATACGACCAGCGGGAAAATCGTTTTTGACCTTAAAATACAGCAATAACCTATTCAATGTATGGCAGTTATAAAATTAATATTAACCTTAAAACCCTGTTATCAATGAAAAAAAATTTACTGTTTGTCGTACTGACCCTCCTGGTCAGTTTTGCTTCGGCCCAGGATACCATTACGGGCTGGACTTTCCCGGTTAACACCGGCACCGACAGTCTGAATGCCAACCTCGGGACCAACCAAAACCAAGGTTACGACCTGCGTTTCCAGTTGTACCAAACACCTACGAGTGACTCCACCATTAACACCATTACCTTCATCGAAGGAGCTACCACCTATGCCGCCTCCACCACCGGTTGGCAGGAAGGCAATGGTGTGAGGTTCTGGTCGGCCAAGTTCAAGGCTGGTGACTACAAAAATTTCAAAGTTTCTTCCAAACAAAGAAGTACAGATGGCCCCCGCGATTTCAAATTACAATGGCGTTTGAGCAGTTCCGCCTTTGAGGATGTCCCAGGTGGTACCATTACCGTAGCCGACGATTGGACCACCGGTGTGGTCAACCAGTTGGAAGTGCCGATCACAGGACAAGGCACCTCATCTGTTTACATCCGCTGGGTGATGAACTCCAATACCGATGTAAACGGCGGAACTGTGGCCCCGGGAGGCTCCTCTGCCATCGACGACATTATAGTTACCGCGCAGAGCACGCTTGGCACGGAGGAAATCCTCTTCACCGACCAGGTGGCTGTTTATCCCAACCCCGGCAAAGGAATTTTCACGGTCCAATCGACCCGGACACTGACTGACATAGCAGTCTATGATGAAACGGGCAAAACGATCCGGCTCCTTAATCATCCCGGTAGCAAGACTTCTGTTGATATGACGGGTTTTTCCAAAGGAATCTACTTTCTGAAGGTCCGTTTTGTCGATAATGACCAAACTTACACCCGAAAATTTATCCTTGAATAGGCGTTGGTTCATCACCGGTTGGGTGATGATGGTTGCGTTGGTGGTTCCTTTCCTGTGCATGGCCGGTGGCCGGGTTACAGGTACGGTGAAAACGGCCCTGGATAGTAAACCTTTGCCGGGCGCTCATGTGCTGGTCGTGGAAACCGGTCAGGGTACCGTGACCGATGCCAACGGTGTATGGTCCATAATGCTTCAATCACCCGGAAAGTACCGTGTCAAGGTTACTTTTCTGGGTTATCAACCGGTTGAAAAGAGTTTCCGGTACACCGGAAAGGAGGAGGTCACCCTGGCCATCACCCTGCAGGAGGCAGTATTGGAAGCAGCCGAAGTGGAGATCACCGGCAACCGTCCGGTATTGACCGAACAGGATGTTCCCCGCAGGATGGATTTGATCCCTGCCCAAACGATCACTGAAAACCCGGGACAAAACATCACCGCCGTCCTTGATTATGTTTCAGGAGTCAACCTGAGCAGTACCATGGGCCTTTTTTCAAACAGCACGGTGGTTTCATTGCGGGGGCTGAGCGGCAATGACCAGGGCCGGACCCTTGTACTGATCGACAACATGCCCCTGAACAA
This sequence comes from uncultured Bacteroidota bacterium, assembly GCA_937862805.1. Classification (GTDB taxonomy): domain Bacteria; phylum Bacteroidota; class Bacteroidia; order Bacteroidales; family FEN-979; genus CAIVAT01. The sequence goes on along the minus strand of CALMDO010000024.1, from coordinate 14,662 downwards.
AGCCGATGAAGGAACGGTGAACTGGAACCTGATCAACCGGGAGAATGTAGAAGGCATAGAGGTGACCAAAGGGCCGGGAAGCGCCCGGTATGGCAGCAGTGCGATGGGTGGAGTGATCAACATCCGTACCCGCAAGGCGACCGCTCCCATTGGTGGTTCTGCCACCCTGAGTTACGGCACTTTTAATACCCTTGGCCTCCGTTATGCTGCCAGCGGGTTACTGGGCCCCGGGAGACCTGTCAAAGGTTTTTATTATGACCTCAACGGGTTTTACAGGCGCAGCGACGGTTACAACGCCGAAATACCGGAATATCTGGAACCGGGAGATACCTTCACTGTCAACAATTTTCTGAGGGAAGTCTCAGTCGGAGCCAAAGCTGGTTACCGGTTCAATGCCAATCACGCCATTGACATCGGAGGCAGCTTTTTCAACGATAAACGCGGGCGGGGAGTCGAAATCTACGAGGTGGATGGCGCTTATGAACGACACGAAACATGGCAAACCACCCTCCGATACGAGGGAAAGGAGCGGAATGCTTCCTGGAACCTGTTGGCATACACCCTGACAGAGAATTTCAGAAGGATGAATGAGTACATGAGCGAAGGGGAATACAATCTTTACCTTGTCAAATCCCTACGATCAGACCTGGGAATCAACGCCGATTTTACCATCAATGCCGGGCGATTCCAGGAAATAACGGCAGGTCTGGAGTTCAAACAGGGGAGCGTTGACGGGCAGGATATCTACTATACCGCCACCGACCTGATCACTAACCGCGGCCGGATGGAAAATTATGCCCTCTTTGCTCAGGATATCTTCCGATTTTTTCAAAACCGGTTGCAGATCGATGTCGGCCTCCGGCTGAACCAGGCAGTGTTTCATGACGGTTCTTTCACGATCGAGAACCCATCCTACTCCATCGAATATATGGTTCCCTACCAGGATACCGTGATCCCTCGTCATGACTGGTTTCAGGCAGATCCCAAATTTTCTGTTCAGTACCGGTTTACTGCAAACAACCGGGTTTATATCACCGTTGCCAGGGGTTTCAGGGCACCCAACCTGGATGACCTTTGCCGGACCGGGAAAAAGCGTAACGGGTTTAAAGTTTCCAATCCGGCGCTTAACCCCGAAACTTTGGATAATTACGAAACCGGAGCTGATCTGGTACTTTTCAAAAAACTACACCTGGCTCCTTCTGTCTATTATTCTATCGGGCATAATTTCATGTACTATGTAAGTACAGGCGATTCGGTAAACATGGGCTATAAAAGAGCGCCGGTGTTTCAGAAACAAAACATCAGCCGTGTGGATATTTTTGGCGCTGAGATCGACCTGAACATCGAGCCGGTTTCCTGGCTGACCCTCTTTGCCAATTACTCTTTCGCCCATTCTGCCATCACCACCTACGTTCCTGCCGACCCGGCAGTAGATGTCGACCTTACCGGTAAGTTCCTAACCGATGTCCCGATGCATAAAGCAACGGCAGGGGTCACCTGGAGAAATAAAATCGTCCACCTCAACGTGCTCTACAAGTACGTTGGATCCCGTTGGATCAACGACGAAAACGAACCCGATCCGGTACTTGGCATCTCGCGTTACCCGGCATACAGCACCTTCAGTGTAAGGGCCTGGCATACCTTTTTCAAACATCTTACCATCGCCCTGAACCTCGATAACATCTTCGATGTTATATACGTGGACGACCGGCTTCAGCAAAGCCCGGGCAGAATGATCAATGCAGAAATTACCGTCAAATTTTAATTATTTCTTAACTTTAGAACCATGAAACGATACCTGCTTCTCTCCCTTTTCACATTATTTTTACAACCCTCTTTTGCACAGAACATGACTGACCCAAAGGAAAATCCGGGCGGACTCCAACCCAACCAGTCGCTGACCCCCGATCGGAAAGACCGGACCAACAATTTTTACGACAACGAAATCACCTATTCCTTACCAATGGCTGATCTGGAGATAACCGGCGAAGTGGAGAACCCCGGAAAGGTTGATTTCTCCAAACTGCAAAAACACAGCGTCATTGTCAAAGAAACCCTGCTGAAAGAAGATGGGAGCAACGGTTTTGTCGGTGCTTACCGGTACGATGGCTATTCCCTTTTCGACATCCTGAACGACCGCATCCTGAATAAGAATAACAAAGCTGAATTTCCTCCCATCATCGATCTCTATGTTGAAGTAGAGAATGCCAAAGGAGAAAAAGTGATCCTCTCATGGGGAGAACTTTATTATCCGAATTTTCTTCACCAGATCCTCATTGCCACCGATGTCATGCGGATCGTACCCAGCAAAACAAAAGATTACTGGCCGCTTCCGTCAGAAAGCAGACTGATAGTCGGGTGCGACCTGATCACCGAACGAAATATCTCCTCCCCTGTACGGATCACTGTCAAATCCTATCCCCGTTCTTTCACCGTCAACCGCGAGTTATCTCCTCTCTTCTCCCCCGACATCACAATAAACAATGGTGCTGGAACGACTGGCAAAATTGAGACCCTTCCTGCTTCTTTGCAGACGATCACCCTCCACACGGTTTTTTACGGCAAAGGAAGAGGGATCCACTCCACCCAGCCGTTCAGTGGCGTACTGCTCAGCGAACTGTTGGCCGGAGAATATCCCGTCAATAAAGTTTATCTGCGCAATGGCCTGGTGACAATTGTGGGAAAAGACGGCTATCGTTCGGTTTACACCTACAGCGAGATCATGAACCGTAACGATCAGGCCGGCATCCTTGTGGTTCCAACCGGTAAAGAAGAGGATGGAGGAAAATTCCGGATCTTTCCCTCCTGCGATTTCTTTTCCGATCGTGCCGTAAAAGGAGTTTCGGAAATCCTGATCGAAAAGATGAACTGATTTTGACCGGCCTGTTCAGGACCTTTCCCGGCGGCTGAGACAGATAACCAAGCGGATGCAGTGAAAAGTAGCAACATCAAGGAATTCATGCGTACCAAAGCAAGTCCCTCCGACCTTTTCTTTACCCTGACGGGTGCGCTGGTCTTGCTTTTTATCATTGCTCCCCTGCTGGGAATGTTCCTGAAAACCACTCCTTCCACCCTCTTTGAAACAGCTTCAGAGACCGAAGTCAGACAGAGCATCTGGCTGACCATCTGGACCTCCCTGGCCGCCACCCTCTTTTTCTCTGTCACCGCCATCCCCTTTGCCTATCTGCTGGCCCGGAAAAATTTTCCTTTCAAAGGACTTGTGACCGGGATCATCGACTTGCCCGTGGTAATTCCCCACTCTGCTGCAGGGATTGCTTTACTCGGATTTGTAAGCCGGGATTCGGTGTTGGGACAAATGGGCTCGGCCATCGGGCTCAACTTTATCGGTCACCCGGCAGGAATTGCCATCGCTATGGCTTTTGTAAGCATTCCTTACCTGATCAATACAGCCAGGGATGGCTTTGCCGGGGTACCTGAACGACTTGAGAAGGCAGCCCTGACGCTTGGCGCCTCCCCGGGCCGGGTCTTCTTTACCATCTCTCTGCCGCTGGCCTGGCGCAACATCCTCTCCGGACTGATCCTGATGTTTGCACGCGGAATGAGTGAATTCGGTGCAGTGGTGATCATCGCCTATCATCCCATGATCACACCCGTCCTGATCTATGAACGCTTCGGGGCCTTCGGACTTAAATACGCCCGTCCGGTATCAGTCCTCTTTATCCTGATCTCCCTTGCCCTCTTTATCCTCTTCCGGTGGATGGCAAAACCCAAATCCAACGAAAAATCCTGATTCCCTTGCTTTCACTCTGCGCCATATCCAAAAAATTTCCCGGTTTTGAACTGAAAGAGGTCTCTTTTACAGTGGAGGACGGTGATTATTTCATTTTGTTGGGAGAATCGGGAGCAGGGAAATCCATGGTGTTGGAAACCATCGCCGGATTGGTCCTTCCCGACAGCGGAAGCATCCTCCTGGACGGCCGGGAGATCACCCGTGAAAAGATCCAACGACGCGGAATTGGTTTGGTTTTCCAGGATCATGCAGTGTTCCCGCACATGACTGTCAGGGGAAACCTTCAATATGCTTTGAAAGCACTACCCCGAGTACAGGAAAACACTGCTGAAGCGGCAGAAAAAATGGCTGAGCGACTGAGTATCATATCTTTGCTTGAACGCAAACCGGCGACCCTTTCGGGAGGGGAACTCCAGCGGGTCGCCCTGGCCAGGACGCTCATTCAGAAACCGGGGATCCTCCTTCTCGACGAACCTCTTGCTTCCGTTGACCATCAGTTGAAATCAGAACTCCGCGCATTGCTCCGACAGATACACAAGGAGGGACAAACCATTCTGCATGTCACCCACGATTTCGAGGAAGCCATCTCTTTGGGAAGCCGCGTGGCAGTGATCAACAACGGAATGATCGTACAGGAAGGAACAACCCATGAAGTCTTTGAGCACCCCCGTTCGAACTTTGTGGCGGGCTTCGCAGGGATTAAAAACTTCTTTCGGGTGACCTTGTCGGTTAAAAACGGGAAAACAAAAGCAAGAACAGGTCCCGTCGAAATCGAACTGATCACCGAAGAGAATGAAACCGAGGGTTTTATCATCATCCGTGCAGAAGATCTCGTTCTGTCGAGGGAACCGGTGGATACAAGCATGGTCAACCATTTCCAGGGAACCATCCAACGGATCGTTCCATCGAGGTCAGGATGCGAAGTAACCCTCGATGCCGGAATCCTCTTTACAGCATTGGTTACCTCCACTTCGGCAGATCAACTGGGATTAAGAGAAGGTAACAGCGTATGGGTCCATTTCAAAGCCACTGCCGTAAAATATTTTTGCCTCTGATCGGTTTTATTATAAACCCCCTTGATAATGGAAACAATGATCCCTTTTGAAAGAGCGTTGGAGATCGTTCTGGAAAACGCCGTTCTGACCGGCAGCCAGCGTATCTCATGGCAGGATTCGCTCTACCGGATCCTGGCTGAAGGGATTTTTTCGGATATGGACATGCCCCCTTTCGACAAATCTGCAGTCGATGGTTTTGCGTGTCGCAAAGAAGACCTTCATGACACTCCGTTGCGGATTACCGGTACCCTCCCTGCCGGAACCCCGCCAACGCACTCCGTTCAGCCCGGAGAATGTATCCGGATCATGACCGGAGCAATGGTCCCGAAGGGTGCCGATTGCGTCATCATGGTTGAACTAACAGAACCAGCCGGGGAGGAGAAGATCCGTTTCACCGGGACTAAAACCGAAACAAACATCTGCTATAAGGGAGAGAACATTAAAACCGGTGAACAAGTCCTTGAAAAAGGAACCCGGCTCCTTCCGCCTCAGATTGCTGTCCTGGCAAGTACAGGAGCTGTCGAACCTCTGGTGGCGAAACTCCCCCGCGTCGCTGTCCTCTCCACCGGAGATGAACTGGTTGAACCTTGGCAAAAACCGTCGGACGCCCGGATCCGGAACTCCAATTCCAGTCAACTCATGGCACAATTGGCAACGGTTCCTGTCCGAGCTGATTATCTCGGCATAGCGCCCGACCAGGAAGCGGCCTTGTTGACCCTTCTGGACCTGGCTTTTCGCGATCACGATGGCGTACTGCTGACAGGAGGCGTCTCCATGGGCGATTTCGATTTGGTGCCCGGTATCCTGGAACAAGCAGGAGTGAAAATTTTGTTTAAGAGTGTGGCCATTCAGCCCGGAAGGCCTACGCTGTTCGGTACGCGGGGTTCCCGTTTCGTGTTCGGCTTGCCCGGAAACCCGGTTTCCTCCCTGGTGCTTTTCGAAATGCTTGTCAAACCTTTTCTCCTGCGAATGATGGGGCATGACCTGCCTTCTCCTTCCTTCACTTTTACCATGGGAAAAACCTTCCATCGCAAACCCTCTTCAAGGAAAACGATGATTCCCGTAAAAGTAGCCGGCTATCAGGTATTTCCCGTCGAGTACCACGGATCGGCTCATATTAATGCCTACACCCTGGCCGATGGCATCCTGACCATTGCACCCGGCGTCACTGAAATTCAAACCGGAGAATTGGTAAATGTACGACTGCTTTAACCGTAACATCAACTACCTCCGCATCTCGGTTACCGACCGGTGCAACCTTCGTTGCCGGTACTGTATGCCGGCTGAAGGTGTTCCCCTGATCTCCCACAGCGATATTCTCTCGTACGAAGAGATGCTCCGGGTCATAGCCACAGCAGTCCCCATGGGGATTACCAAAGTCAGAATAACCGGCGGAGAACCGTTGGTACGAAAAGGAATCGTGCAATTTGTAGAAAAGGTGGCCGCGATGAAAGGCATTCAAGACCTGGGACTCACAACCAACGGAACCCTTCTGGCCGGTTGTGCCCAGGCACTTGCCGGTGCGGGATTGCATCGCATCAATATCAGTCTCGATACTACAGATCCCGTGCGTTACCACGACATCACCCGGGGTGGCGACCTGCTGCAGGTTTTCAGAGGGATAGAAGCCGCACGAAAGGCAGGCCTCTCCCCGATAAAGATCAACTGCGTGGTTCGAAGTTCCTCAGATGAACCGGATGCACAATCGGTCAGGGAATTTTGCGAAAAAAACGGTCTGGAAGTCCGGTTCATCCACGAGATGAGCCTTGCCGAGGGTCATTTCACCATTGTCGAGAACGGTCACGGTGGCGATTGCATCCATTGCAACCGTCTTCGACTTACTGCCAACGGCATGATCCGACCCTGTCTGTTCAATGATATTCAGTTCAATATCAGACAATTGGGAATAAAAGAGGCGCTGGAAGCCGCGTTGAAAAACAAACCCGAAAAAGGGACCGTGAATCTTAACGGAAGTTTTCATAATATTGGAGGCTGAAAACAAAAGAGAAGCCGCTGCATCATGAATAAGTTATCGCATGTTTCGGAGGAGGGCAAAGCAAAAATGGTCGATGTGACCGCCAAGCCCGATCTGCTCAGAAGGGCAGTGGCACGGGGAAAAATAGTACTCGAACCCGGCACGGTAGCCCTGATCCGCGAGAACAAAATAAAAAAAGGGGCGGCCCTTACCGTTGCGGAAATCGCCGGTATCCAGGGAGGAAAGCAAACCAGCAACTTGATCCCGTTGTGCCACCCACTTCTCATCACACACATCGAAGTCACTGCTACCCTCGAAGAGACCGGGGTTACCGTGGTTGCCACGACAAGGTGCAAAGGCGCTACAGGGATCGAGATGGAGGCATTGACTGCTGTTTCGACGGCTCTGCTCACGGTGTACGACATGTGCAAAGCCGTTGATAAAAAAATGGTCATCGGGGAAATTCAACTGGTTGAAAAAACAAAGGAGGAGGTATAATGGCTGTCCGGGTTCTTTCAGTGAATACCTCTGTTGCCAAGGGAACGGTTAAAAAACCGGTAGAACGGATTGTGCTGACCCATACCGGGGTAAAGGAGGATGCTCATGCCGGTCATTGGAACCGGCAGGTCAGTTTGTTAGGAGAAGAGAGCATGGCTAAATTCACGGCTGCCACCGGACGCGCAGTGGTTCCCGGAGAATTTGCTGAAAACATCACGACCAGCGGACTGGCTTTATGGACGACGCATCCGTTGGATCGTTTTACCTGCGGTGATATTGAATTGGAAGTTACCCGGATCGGCAAGGAGTGTCATGGGAGCTCCTGTGCTATTTTCAGGGAAGTGGGTGATTGTGTGATGCCCAAAGAAGGTATCTTTTGCCGGGTTCTGAGCCCGGGGATCTTACAAGCCGGGATGGAGCTGGAATACCATCCAAAGATGTTCAGGGTGATGGTGATCACCCTCAGTGACCGGGCTGCTTCGGGCGAGTATGAAGACCGCTCCGGTCCCAGGATCGGGAAGCTGGCCAGGGGATTTTTCGACAGTCACGGTTTGCACCATTACCTTCATTTTGCCCTGATCCCTGATGACCCCCACAAGTTGAAAGATATTTTAAACCAGGCCAAAGAAGAACTCATCGACCTGGTCATCACCACCGGCGGTACCGGCATCGGTCCACGGGATTTTACGCCCGATGTGGTCAGACCCCTTCTTGACAAAGAGATACCCGGAATCATGGAGCGGATTCGCATGAAATACGGTGCAGATAAACCCCATGCCCTGGTGAGCCGCTCCCTCGCAGGCGTCATGGGAAAATCACTGGTCTTCACCCTCCCGGGAAGTTTACGCGCTGTCAATGAGTACTTCGACGAGTTGTCTCCCGCGTTACTCCACCTCTTTTACATGCTCCACGGGCTCGATATCCATTAATTTCCCATTTTTTCATTTCCCGGTTTTTGTTTGAAAAAAAAGTCTATTTTTACAACTTTTTCGAAAATAAGCGTATATATTTATATACATATCAATTATCTGTCTATTAATCAACTATGCAGACTAATTTTGATATTACATAAACCTTACAAATTTTCCGAAAATAAATCTGTAACTGAGATATATGAAACATACTTACTTTACTCTTTTGATTGTACTCTTCTGCTTTCAGGAAGCCTTTGCACAGCAGGAACAGCTCGTTCCGGTGGCTGATTTACCTGTTTACTTCGATGTCTCCCCTCCCTTGCGGGAAATGGTCAAATATGCACCGACCCGGGCTGACAATTCCTGGAAGGAGGGTGTTATCAAGAACAAGTTCAACATTAAGCCCCGCCCTGTCGGCGATCTGCCGGGTGGAATGAACGATCCCAACCTGCAGAATGCCCCGGGTGCGGTGACTTCGGATACAACCATCAGGAACTTCCCGGGAAATACGAACACCGAAGGGTATTATCCTCCCGATACACACGGGGATGTCAGTACAAATTACTATTTCCAGGTAGTTAATTGTCATTATTCTATTTATAACAAAACTTCCGAGGCCTTGGTGTTGGGCCCCATTCTGAGCAGTACCATCTGGACCGGCTTCTCGAACAATTCCAATGATGGCGATGCCATCGTGCTTTATGACGAACAGGCCGACCGGTGGATTTTCTCACAATTCTCGCTGCCAAGCGGAAGCACCAATTACCAGATGATCGCCGTTTCTCAGACCAATGATCCTACAGGTTCCTGGTACCGCTACCAGTACTCTTTCTCCGACATGCCCGACTACCCCAAGTTTGGGGTATGGCCCGATGGATATTACATGACCTGCAATCGTTTTGGCATTACCAGCGGATCGTATCTCGGAATCGGGGCTTATGCTTATGACCGGACAGCCATGCTGGCTGGTTCAGCCACGGCCACCAGGATATCCTTCACCCTGGGTTCCTCTGCCGAGCCATACAGCATGCTGCCTTCCGACTGCGATGGCGCCTTCCCTTCCGGCAACCCGCCCAATTATTTTGTGTACATGTACGATGGTTCATCCAACGATCACCTGGGCATTTATGAGTTCCATGCCGACTTTACAAACACTGCCAATTCCACTTTCACCAGCGCAGGAAATTTAGCTGTCAACGCATTTACAACAAACTATACTGCCGTTACGCAGAAAGGATCCTCTGTCAAGCTGGATGCACTCAACGACCGTCTCATGTACCGGCTGCAGTACCGCACTTTCGGCAGCTACTCCACCATGGTTTGCAACCATACGGTCGATATCACCTCCTCTCTTGCCGGCATCCGCTGGTACGAACTCCGCAAAACTACCGGTTCCTGGTCGGTTTACCAGCAGGGAACCTACTCCCCGACCAATGCTTACAACCGCTGGATGGCCAGCATCGCGATGAATGCCAGCGGGGATATCGCCATGGGCTATTCAATAGCAGGAACGAACAACTATCCCTCCATCCGCTACACGGGGAGAAAGAATGGGGATGCTCTGAATACCATGACCATCGCCGAAAAAGGCATTTTCAACGGCAACGGCGCACAAACCGGTTCGTATGCCCGGTGGGGTGACTACTCCGCCATGAATATTGATCCTTCAGATAACACAACGTTCTGGTACACTACTGAATACATGCCTTCCACATCCACAAACGGTTGGGCTACACGGATCGCCTCTTTCAAATTTTCCAATGCCCCGATCGTCTCAACCCTGGCAGCTTCTTCCGTCACCGGAACCACTGCCGTGCTGAACGGCACCATTAACCCCAACGGATTGTCTTCCAACTACCATTTCGAATGGGGGACCACCACCAGTTATGGCAATTCAACACTGGTTACCTCCGCCGGAAGCGGAACTTCTCCCGTGACCGTCAACGCCTCCATTAGCGGGCTTACCGCAGGAGTCACCTACCATTTCCGGCTGACCGGACAGAACAGCGACGGGACTTCCTATGGTGACGACCTGACTTTTGCACCGGGAGCAGCTACGGTGACCACCACCGCCGCCTCACCCATCACGATGAACGGCGCTACATCGGGCGGCAATGTGACCGCCGACGGCGGTTCTTCAGTCACCGCCCGCGGCGTATGTTGGAGCACCTCCGCCAACCCGACCCTTGCCGATAACCATACCACCGACGGAACCGGAACCGGCCTCTTTACCAGTTCCATTACCGGTCTCTCTTCCAATACAACATATCACGTAAGGGCCTACGCTACTAACACAGCGGGAACCTTTTACGGCGAAGATTTACAGTTTACCACCCTCTGTGCTATCTATACCCTGCCCTTCACCGAGTCGTTTGCCACTACATCCATGCCCAACTGCTGGAGCCAGGTCGATAACCAGGGCAACGGACAGATATGGGTATTTGGCACCATTACAGGCGAATCGCCCAATCCTTCACTTACCGGTTACTACGCCTATCTGAACAGTGATGACTACGGAAGCGGGAACTCCCAGAATGCCGATCTGCTCACACCCACCCTCGACCTGTCGAATTACACCACTGTCACCCTGCAATTCAAACACTATTTTCGCGCCTATTCCGGCTCCTCAGGAACGCTTTCTTACAGCATCAACAACGGTTCCACCTGGACGCAGATCACGCAGTTCACTTCCACTACAGCCAATCCCGCTACCTTTTCGCAAGCCATTGCAGCGGTAAGCGGAAAACCACAGGTCAAATTCAAATGGAACTATACAGGAACCTGGGGCTACTACTGGGCCGTGGATGACATCCAGATCACCGGTACAATGTCCGTACTTACACCAGGAACCGCTTCTGCAAGTCAGAACGTCTGCTCCGGGGGAACCCCTGCCTCCCTTTCGGCTACCTCCCCCACCGGCGGCGTTCCTCCCTATACTTACCTTTGGCAGAACAGTTCCGACGGATCTGTTTTCAACGATATCTCGGGCGCCACCAGCCTGACTTATCAACCGGGAGCGCTCACCAACACTACTTTTTACCGGGTGAAACAAAGCGGTTCCGGAGGTTCCGGCACGGTTTACACCAACAACGTGGTACTTACCGTGAAGACCCTCCCTGTCCCCCTCATCACAGGACCGGGGACTATCTGCGGTATCCCTTCTGCCAACAACACTTACACCACTGAAGCAGGTATGACCGGTTACACCTGGACCATTTCCGAAGGGGGAACCATCATCTCAGGACAGGGCACCCGCTCCATTAAGGTCACATGGACCGCAATTGGTGACAGGACACTCTCTGTGACCTATACCGACGCTAATCTTTGTACTCCGGAAACTCCTTCCATCAAAGCAGTTACTGTCTATCCCTTACCCGCAGGAGCCGGACCTATCACAGGAACTGCAGTCGTCCGCCAGGGCTGGAAAGGAGTCATCTACAGCGTGGAACCCGTAGATGGCGCTACCAAATATGCCTGGACCCTGACTGATGGCGCCACCATCGTTGCAGGCGACAGTACCAACATCATTACTGTCGATTTTTCAGCCGACGCCCTTCCCGGTACCTTCATCGTCAGCGGTGTCAACGCATGTGGCCAGGGTGCCGCATCCCCTCTGTTTGAACTTACTGTCAATCCGTTTGTCCCCGAAGATCGCCCGCTTGCTGACATCACCCTTTCAACGGGCAACATCGCCTGTTATGATGCGACCCGCACCATCACCGTAGCGGGTGAAGGCACCACGGTCCTGATCGAATCAGGCGCCTACGCCAATCTGGTGGCCGGTCAAAACATCATCTTCCTGCCCGACATACAAGTCATGGAAGGAGCTTATCTCCTGGCAAAGATCACCGAGACCGATAACTATTGCGAATCGGTTGAAACACCCTTCGTAGCGAAGAAACAGAGCCCATCCGACCAAAAAGAAACAGCCGGCCCGCCTGACGAAACCTTCCGCATCTTCCCCAACCCGACCACCGGGAAATTCACGGTGGAGATACCTGAAAAAATCACAGGAGCACACACGACCCTCAGAATTTACGACCTGATGGGCGGAGTGGTATTCAGTGAAGAGGCTTACGGTCCTGTCAAAATGGAATGTTCACTTGCTGACAAACCGGCCGGTATCTACATCCTGAAGATTGTACAGGAAACATTTACCGGCACGGCCAAGATCATCAAAAAATAATCACCCGGCTGCTGTATTCACATGGGTTTCAAGTTCGCATTCAGCCTGGAAATGATCTTTTCCAATCGGTCTCTCCTGGTTTTTTCAGATTTGGCGTCAAGGTAGAAGCCCGTATAAGTACGTTGAACCGAATGGGTCATGGACTGGAAATTGGTATAAGCAGGTTCATTCGGGAGAATGAGTTCCTTTAACATTTCGATTTGTTCATCGTCGATAAGGACAGGTTGTGCCTTGTCCCAGAAACCGTTTTTCCGTGCACGTTCGATGGCTTCCAAACCCTGCCGGGTCATTAAGCCCTTTTCGAGAAGTGTTTGTGCCAGCTTTTTGTTTTTGACGGACCAAATGCTTTTAGGCAGACGTTGCGCGAAATACTTTTTGTAGGTGTACTCATCGATTGACTGAATTTGACCATCGATCCAACCATGGCACAGGGCCTCTTCCAGCGCGTCGTTGGCTGAAAGCGTGATGAGGTTTCCTTTCTTACTGAAAAGCAGCCAGACACCAGTACTCTCTGTCCCATATTTGCCAAGCCATTCCCTGAATGCTTGTCGGTCAATGAAGGTCAATGTTTTATCCATTTCATAGAATTGGTTAAGGTTGAACATGCTTTCAACAAAGAATTCGTGTGACACTGTTTATGACCGGATATCCTTTGTCAGTCTATATTTCCTTTATCATTTCAAATTGCTTCCCGGAAATTTCAATGTTTTTCGACTGTAAAAATGCTACAATAGAAGTACAGGTAGTTTCTGCGTTGATTAGTTTTGTTTTTGGATTTTTATTGAGCTTGCTGACTTCCAGAAGCAATAACGAAGCGATTCCTTTTCTTCTGAATGGCTTATCGACGGCTATTTGGGTAATATCTCCCGAAACAGGATCAAAACCACGCCTTTTCCACATTGTTCTGAGCTCAGTAGTGCTGAGTTGAATGTCATAGTCACTGAATGCTTTTCCGAATGCGGATATGATGGTTTCTATGTCAGTTTTTCCAAGAGATTTAATTTCCATTTTCCTTCATTGTCTGTCTTAATCAGATGTCACCTTACAATGGTATATTTTTCCGGTACCTGTTAAATTCTTTTCCAGGCGGATTGCATCATGGGTTGGCCTCTATCGTCCAATGTAATCCGTGCATTCCAGACATAGCTTTTGGGCCATTCCTTGAAGATTTTCACAGCTAAGAATAAAATTTTCAATATCCACCTGCTTTCGTTGGGTTTCCATCCGTCAGTGGGATTAACCTGAAAATCAATATCGTTTCCTGTCCTTTTGATATTGTAATTTCCACAGATGGTTCCCGGTGTATTATCGGTCGTGATTGAAAAGCTTCCATCTAAGTCTATTTCATTGCTAAGACAAACGATATCGGGTATTGCAGGATAAAATTCAATTGTAATCTTATGTCTCTTGTTGCCCGTACTCATTCTTTCTATTTCATAATGCCCTGCATTCTCCTCTAATTCGTAGGTTGTTCCCATGTCATCTATTCCACAATTCATGTCAGGTGTCAAGGGAGTTAGTGAACCCTTGAAATTTTTGTTCCAATCAACATTAAATGTATCTTCAGAATAGCGTGTGAAGTAGTTTTTTGCGCAATCTATTGGCATAGGAAAAGTATCCGGTTTGTGTTTTACTTTATCAATCACTATCTCTAAATCCGAATATTTTTGTCTTGCAAATGACATTTCATAGAGTGAATAAACGGGTAGAGACATGGGTTTCTTAGAATTTGCACCTATGGGTGCGAGGAGAAAGAATGGCTTCTTATTCCGTCCTTTACTTTCTTTGACGCTTACTTTTATCTCACGGCCCATCTTATCTTCGAAGACAAAATAAACCTCCATATTATCGGCAGTCACTTCAAACTTGGCACCCTCCAAGGGCCTTTCAAAAAAGCTGGCACCATTTAAAACACTATCCTGTGATCCAAAAGGGAAACCTGGTTGATAATAAATATCTGTCGTACCATCTGTCCGGTACGCTATTGCCAACAAACGCTTTTCACCGTTTTCATCACGCGCTTGCTGAAATTCAAAGGTATTATAATACGCATCCGGATCCTTTTCAAAATTAACCAGAATAAGATGTTCCATTGGGTCAATTGTGAAACTAAATGGCGAAACAATAGCCCCTTTCGATGGTTCAGAATAAATAGCTTCACTATTTAAGACGTTCGCACCTCTTTTTCGAAACATTGTTGTTTTTGATCTCATGATATTCACCTCCTAAACATTCACCTGAAGGATATTTTGACTAATTTACATAATAATTATTTAACATATG
>CALMDO010000023.1 GCA_937862805.1 uncultured Bacteroidota bacterium | reverse complement strand
TGGGAAAGTCGCGGTCAACGGGACGGATGACCATTTGTATTGAATCGGCGGAGATGGTTGCCATGAGTGCCGGATCGAGCTTAACAGAATCAATCTGGTTGGGTCGTTGAAGGTAATCGGCCAATAAAACCACTGTTGAATCGGTGTTCAGGATCACCGGGGCTGTGAGTTTGACCATTTGCGGAGTTTTATCCACCGGTATGTCATCCTTGGAACCACAACCTGATAGGAACACGGTGGTAGCCAGAAAAAGCAGCGAGTAAATGTTTTTCTTCATAGTATGTTATTTTAATGGATTCGATTCACGGGTTTGCCCTCTTTCACAGTCAGCCAAAGCGCCGATGAAATGGCCAGGGAGACGCCACTAATGATGAAAATGATTCCCTTGTCGGCTGCATTTTTAATGACGGTGCCGAGCACAGAACTTGAAACCAGTTGGGGCAGGACAACAGACAGGTTGAAAATCCCCATGAAAAATCCCATCCGCACCTTGTCCACTTTTTCCGACATGATGGCAAACGGGAGGCTGACCACGGCAGCCCAACCAAAAGTAAGGATAACCATCATCAAATAGAGGGTCAGGGCATTGGTAGCCCACAGGGTGATACCGAAATAGCCCAGGGCCATGATGGCTACCATAAGCGAATGGGTCTTCACCCTGCCTAACTTTTTACTCAGGGGTTCCAGCAAAAAGGCCGGCCAGATGGACCCGGCGGCATTCAGGATAAAGAACGACCAGCCGATCATCTGTCCCAGCCGGGCATTCTGATCGTCGAGTGGCACCCCGGGTGACGAAGGAATATTTTGTTCCAGGAATGCGAACATGTACACAAACATGGTTTGAATACCCAACCATGAAAAGCCATGGGCGAAATAGAGTTTAAAAAGTTCCCCCCACTGAGTGGCTCCTTTATGAGGAGTACCCGCCAACTTTGAACCCGTGATGCTTGGTTGATCATCAACCGGGGCTTCCAGTTTACGGGGTTCCTCAATGAAAAACAGGGGAATGATCGAAAAAAGCAGCACGATGAAGACACCGGCATAGATCAGGAAATAGTTCCCTGCCAGCGCTCCAATCAGGTATGCGCCACTTCCGAAAAGATTCGAGACCGATTGCATCCAGGTGTATCCCTTGGTACGGGGCTGACCGTCGGGAGTGACGTCGGCAATGATGGAACGGGTCGGGTTAAAGCTGATATTGATTGAAAGATCAAGAGTCAGCGCTACTGTGATGGCGACGGCCATCAGGCTGCCAATACCAAAAAAGTTATTGAGTCTGTCGATGTTGGGCAGGGCAAAGATCATCAACCCTGCAAGGATGCCTCCGATAATGATAAACGGGCGACGACGGCCTCCCCAGAACCATACCTTGTCGCTGATCAGCCCGATGATCGGCTGGCCAAGAATACCAGCTATCGGGCCCGCAGCCCAAACGATACCGATCTGATCAATCTCCAGGTTGTACTTGGTTCTCAAAATCCAACTGAGCACTGCGATCTGGATAGACAAGGCAAAACCCATGGCGGTCGAGGGAAGTCCTAAGATCACATAGAAAAGGTTCGATAGTTTTTTCTGAATAGCGAGCATGGCAAAGGATTTTCTGGTGAAGAAATTATTTTCTTAAATCAATGATCAAAGCTGATTTCGAAGGAACGGCAAGGAGCGATAGGTCACCAATCTCACCACCGTTGATTACATCGGTTCCCGAATGATACCGATCCAATACTTCCCGGAAACGTTTTGTGTCGAGGTGCCGGGTCTCTTCGTTGTTATTGAGTACAACCATCACCGCGTCTTTCGCGTTGTAGCGGAAATAGACATAAATCCCGTTTTCCGGGATGAAATGAAGCAATTTCCCGGTATGTACCACGTCGCTTGACTGGCGCCATGTGAGAAGATTCTTAACATAATCGAACATCTCCTGTTCCGCGGGTGTCCGCCCTGCTGCTGTGAACTTATTTTGTGTGTCGGAAGGCCAGCCTCCGGGGAAATCTTTTCGGATGCTTCCATGCCCTTTGTCAGCGCCCGTAGTCATGAGAATCTCTGACCCATAATAAATCTGCGGAATTCCACGTGTGGTCAGCACGAAAGCCAAGGCCATCTTCAATTTTCTGACATCGTCATTCTGCGTGTCAAGACAACGGTTCACATCATGGTTGTCAGCAAACACCACCAGGTTCCCCGGATCGGGGTAAACCATGTCCTGCGAGAGGATCTCGTATAACCGCAGAATTCCCGTATTCCACCCTTCCGGTTCGTTGAAAGCACGCGTCAGGGCATCGTACAGCGGAAAATCGAAAACGGAAGGGAGCCACGAGTTGTAATGGTCTTTGTTGAGTGCGTCCTTTTGCCAGTAAGCCACGTTTGAAGGATAATTCATCCAACATTCGCCCACAATGTTAAAACCAGGGTACTCCTCAAGGATTCGTTGTCCCCATTCACTCATCACATCTTTGAAGGGATAGGGATGGGTGTCGTGACGAATTCCGTCCAACCCGGCATATTCGATCCACCAGATGCTGTTCTGGATAAGGTATTGCTTCAGATAGGGGTTGCGTTGGTTCAAATCCGGCATGGTCTTGTCAAACCATCCCCTGACATAGAGGTTGCTGTCGGCTGTCGAAACATAGGGATCGCTGACCGTTCCGGCCCTGTAATTCGAGCGGGTGAATTCAGGCCATTGGTTGATCCAATCCGGAGAGGGCAGGTCCTTCATCCACCAATGATTGCTCCCGCAGTGATTAAGTATCTGATCCATAATCACTTTCATCCCTTTTTTGTGAATGGCGGTACAAAGTTTGGCGAATTCTTCATTGGTTCCGATGCGGGGATCGGTCAGATAGTAATTGGTGATAGAATAGCCATGATAGGAGTATTTTTCCTGGTTATTCTCCTGAAAAGGATTGAGCCAGAGGGCAGTGACTCCCAAATCCTTCAGGTAATCCAGGTGGTTGGTGATCCCCTGTAAATCGCCTCCGTGACGACCATCAGGGTTCGACCGGTCTGCATTTTCAAGCATCCCCAAACAGTTATCATTGGTTGTATCTCCGTTTGAAAACCTGTCAGGCATTAAAAGGTAGATCACATCCGAAGCGTTAAAGCTCTTTCGTGGTGCAGAACCTTTTTTCCGCTCATTTAACTCGTAAAGGTATTTTCCGGCAACCTTATCCTTGCTTTTGAATTGGATGACAGCCAGTCCCGGCCGTGTACCGGGACTAATTGTCATATCAAGAAAAAGGTAATTGGGATTATCTGTTTTATGTATTTTCTTAATAACAAAGCCCGGGTAATCAACCGATACAGTGGTTGTGGCGATGTTCTTACCATAAACCATCAACTGAACTTCAGGGTTTTTGAAACCGGTCCACCAGTTGGGAGGTTCTACCCGTTCCAGCTTAACTTCCTGGGCAAAGAGGAAGAAGGGAGCCAGTAGGACAACGATCGGGAGAAAACGTTTCATAGTCATGCAATTATGGAGTGGGTTTCATTTTCCGTGTGCGGCCATAAAGGTGAGTCAGATGTGCCAATTTCGCGGCTAATTCAAGGTTGAAATCAGTCTGCCTTGACCTCCATTGCCAGTTGTCGGAAGTGGTACCCGGCAGGTTCATCCTCGCTGAAGAATCAAGTCCCAGGATATCCTGCATAGGAACGATAGCGGTATAAGCTACTGATGCCCAGGCAAGGCGGATAAGGCTCCAAT
>CALMDO010000022.1 GCA_937862805.1 uncultured Bacteroidota bacterium | reverse complement strand
GCTGGAGAAAAACGAAGCGTTGCGCGGTCAGTTCACCGTATTATATAATGAAATGAACCAAAAAACCACAGGGGTGTTGCCGGTTAACCCGGAAAAGGTTATCGCTGATGCCGCTAAAAAATTGAAAGATGAACTTGAAACGCTTGATTTCGACAATATGGATTGGCGGGAATATGTACCCCGGCACAGCGGCTATATTGAGGACTACGAAGCTTATGAATATTTTGCCGAGGATCACCTGGATGTAATTTTTAATGGATGGAAACTTGGAATCGTTGAAGAAATAAACAACGGGCAAGTGGTAACCGCGGTTTGCAGACTTTTAGGTATGTACGATGCTTGTCTGAACGCGGTAATACCGGGGGCGGATAATATTTTTGAGGATCTCACCGACACCTTGTTACTGGATCATCAGGAGATCATGACCGGTTCGGTCGATGCACTCGGTTACACGGTAAAGTCAGAGGTACTGGCGATGAAAGCCATCGAAGCTGTGCTGAATCATTACCTCAATGATTACAGGGGTATGAAAAACTACCTGAAATATTTTGAATCCCTGCTGATCAGTCTGACAGAGACAGCCAAAACGGCCGGCGAGATCCAGAATCTTTTTGAAACCTCGGCCATCGATGATTCCTGGGTACCGAAGTTGGCCGTAAAGATCTCCTCATTCGACGAAGATCCATTGGCATGGCGCGAAAAAGCGGAGAAATACATGGAGCTGGACCTTGACGTGGCAAAACAGCTCCTCAATTATTACCGGACCGATGATCCGACCAGCTTCAGGCTGGTCGGTCTGAGGCTTTTCAGGAAGCATCCTGCGGCATTATGCGATTATTTCAGTGAGTTGTTGCTCCCCGAGTTCGACAAAGAGTTTTATAAGGAGGTGCTTTACTATAAAACCCTGCGCGACGGTGATATCGACTCATATAACGTGCTCCGCGACTACCTGAACGAGGAAGAAAAGACAAAGTTTACGGATGAAATCATTTTTAACGATGTTTACAAGGTGAGGGTTTGGGCAATAGAAGAGCGATATCCTGAAATTTTAAAACTGGTTCAAAAGGAAGCGCTTCACACCTGGAATTTTACGGAGATGATCACGCCCATCTTGAACATTTACCCGGCCGAAGTGTTTGCATTGATCCGGATCAAATGTGAGGATATTATCAAACATAAAAAGCGGAGCGTGTACAAGCAAGTTGCCGAATGGTTGAAGATGGCTCTTCAGATAAAAGGCCTTGAAGAGGATGCCCGCCACCTGATCCATGAGCTATACAACCGTAAACCCGCCCTCCCGGCGCTGAAGGAGGAGATGCGGAAGGCAGGGGTGGTATAATACGTTTTCCAGACCTTCCAGGTTTTGAAAACCTGGAAGGTCTGGAAAAAAAGTCGGATAGATGCAAAGCACAGAGCGATTGGAATTCGGAAAGTATTATCACATATATAACCGGGGAATTGACGGTTGCGATCTGTTCAGGGAGCAAACAAATTATGAATATTTCCTGAACCTGTACGACGAACATATTCAAAAAATCGCTGATACCTATGCTTTTGTTTTGATGAAGAACCATTTCCATCTTTTGGTCAGGATAAAAGATCTTCCAGGTTTTCAAAACCTGGAAGGTTTGAAACCCCCGCACCAATATTTTTCAAACTTATTCAACGCATACACAAAGGCATTTAACAAAAAGTACGGCAGGACAGGTAGTCTGTTCGAAAAAAACTTTCACCGCAAACATATTAACAACCAGGATTATTTGAAAAAGGTACTCCTGTATATTCACAACAACCCCGTACATCACCGGTTTTGTGAACATCCGGTGGAATACCCATGGTCATCATACCTGAGTTATATTTCAATCAAACCGACCAGGGTACAAAGAGAGACCGTGATTGGATGGTTTGATGATCTTGAAAATTTTAAATATTGTCACGCTAAAAAAGTTGAAACGGAAAAGATTGAAAAACTGTTGGAACTTTAACAAGACCTTCCAGGTTTTGGAAACCTGGAAGGTCTAAAAACGAAACCGGAAGCCACATCTCCCGGCGCTGAAGGAGGAGATGCGGGAGGCGGGGATGGTGGAATCTATCAAGGAACAATGATAATGTTTCAAAACGGAAAATACTTATTGAAGAAAACACAATGGAAAAAGTAGAAATTGTGGCTACATTAGGCAAATTATTGCGTTCTGAAAAAAAACAGGAATGTATTGAATTTGCAGAAAAACACTATCCATTTACCATACAATCTGTTTATAAAA
>CALMDO010000021.1 GCA_937862805.1 uncultured Bacteroidota bacterium | reverse complement strand
TGACCTCCTCCGGATGGTGGCCGATATTGCCTCGAAGGGAGGAAATTTCCTGCTTAATGTCGGTCCCGATGCAGAAGGGAATTTCCCCCCGGAAAGTGTCCGAATTCTCGATTCCATAGGCCAATGGATGAAGATCAACAGCACCTCCATTTATGGTACTCAGGCCAGCCCTTTCAAATCACTGCCGTGGGGTCGTTGCACCCGGAAAGAAGAAAACGGAAGAAGCTTTTTGTACCTCCATGTCTTCGATTGGCCAGCGACGAAGGAACTTGTCCTCAGCGGACTGCTCAATGAACCCTTGTCGGCTTACCTGTTGGCCGATCCTGCCGGAAAAAACCTCCCGGTGACACGCCATGAAGATGCACTGACCATCCGGCTACCGGAGCAGGCCCCGGATGCTATCAATTCTGTTATCGTTCTGGAAATCAAAGGTAAACCCGACATGACCGAACCTCCGGTCATCGATTCCCGCTTCGGGATTTTTACCGATTCGCTGAGGGTTCCACTTTCCACCGACCGCGACCACGTTGAAATCCGCTATACGTTGGATGGCTCTGATCCGGTGCAAACTTCCCCATTGTACTTTTCACCGGTACTAATCCGTCAGTCGGTTCTCCTCAGTGCCCGCTGTTTTCGCGATGGTAAACCGGTCAGCGGCACGGTAAGAAAGGAATTCGACCAAGTGATGCCCCAAAAAGCTTCTGCGCTTTCTTCGAACCTTAATCCTCCGCGTAAAGGATTGAAATACAGTTATTACGAAGGGTCTTTCGATGCTGTATCCGGGATGACCGGCCTTCAACCGGTGAAAAGCGGTGTTCTGTCGGATTTCCTGTTCGACCCCCGCAACCGGGAGGATTTCTTTGGTTTCGACTACTCCGGTTTTATCCTGATCCCGGAGACCAACGCGTACCAGTTCACACTTCGTTCGGATGACGGCAGTTGTCTTTATATCGATGACCGACTGGTTATTGATCATGACGGGCTGCACAGTTCTTCAGAAAAAAGCGGGACCGTGGCGCTGGAAAAAGGATTTCATCAGATCAGGGTGCTTTTTATCGAGAGTAGCGGAAGCGATGGGCTTGAACTCTTTGTTCAAAGTCCGTCGGGCGACCGGAAAAAGGTTCCGGGCGATTGGCTTTTTCACCCCTGAATGACTTTATGACTTAAACGCCAGGATCATACTTCCCAGGATGGCTGCCACTGTTGATCCGGCAATGATCGAAAGTTTGGCAAAGTCAAGCGCCTGCCCGGATTCAAAGGAGAGGGTGGCAATGAAGAGCGACATCGTAAAACCAATCCCTGCCAGCAGGGAAGTTCCTAACATCTGTGCGGCTCCTGTCCCTGTCGGTAGCCTGGTGACACCGAGTTTTACCCCGAGCCATGTCAGCAACAGGATTCCCAAGGGTTTTCCGATGATCAACCCCAGGGTGATTCCCAGCGAGAGTCGGGAAAAGAGCAGGGTGTCCCATCCCTCAACCGATAACGGGATCGCGGTGTTAGCCAATGCAAAAAGAGGGAGAATGATAAAATTGACGGGTTTTACCAGGAAATGCTCCATTTTCCCGGTCAAATCACGGGGTATGAGGAAAGCGGTGATCACCCCTGCCAACGTGGGATGAATGCCCGATTTAAGAATGAAAAACCAGGTCAGCAATCCGGTAAAAACATAGAGGAAGAGGTATTTTACCCGTAACCGGTTAAAAGTAAACATAATGCAAACGACGATCAGGGCATAGAGCAGCATGTTCCACTGCAAGTCGCGGGTATAAAAGGCTGCGATGATCAGGATGGCTCCCAGGTCGTCGATGATGGCTAAAGCGGTCAGGAAAATTTTCAGGGAGAGGGGCGCTCTTTTCCCCAGAAGGGATAGGATACCCAGGGAAAAAGCAATGTCGGTGGCAGTGGGAATGGCCCATCCGCTGAGGTTCGCGTTATCATTCCAATTGATCCCGATAAAGATCAACGCCGGTGCTATCATCCCGCCGATCGCCGCGATGACCGGCAATAATGCTTCACGTGGCCGGGCAAGTTCCCCAACCAATATTTCGCGCTTAATCTCCAGTCCGACAAGAAAAAAGAAAAGCACCATCAGTCCGTCGTTGATCCAGTGGCTGAGGGTTTTGGTAAGCATCGGAATTCCGAATGAATATTTCCACAGACCTGAGTACGCTTCCGCGAACCTTGAATTGCTCAGCGTCATCGAAACCAAAGTAGCCAGGATCAGGAGGATACCGGTAAGTTGGCCGCTGTCTGACAGCTCTTTCAGCGGGTCGATAATCTTTCGCGGGAGGTGAAGAATTTTATTCATAAACGGTGCAAAAAGCGGAAGGCTTCGATCATTGATTCAAAGTCACAGTTGTAACCGGGCACAACAGGCAGTGCGCTGTATTTAGGAATGAGATGACCTCCTCCGACTACTTTGTTAAACACCACCCCGGCGGCGCCATGGTAAGTGTAGGTTATCACCCGGGAGCTGTCTCCATGGCAGTAATCGGGTACACTGTCGACTTCAGGGTTTGGATCGGCCTGATTTCTTTGGATCCAGTATTGGATATTCTCTTCATTTGATAAAAGAACCCCTAACAACGGAACCGTTTCCGTACTTACCAGGCCGCCATCCCATTTCATGACCGGATCACGGGTCCCGTTGGTGATAAAGACCGGTACGGGATGGCTGCTTCTTGTTGTCGAAGCAGCTTCCACTCCCTGCATTGCGATAAACGGAGCAATGCCACGGATCTTTTCGGGCAGATCACAGGCCATGCGGTAGGCCATCATAGCCCCGTTGGAGATGCCAATGATACAATAGGAGGGTTCACAGGCAGGGTAAATCGCTGAAAAATGGTCAGCGATGGATTGGAGGAATTTGACGTCATCAACAGTGTCCGTTGCGGGAAAAGAGCCTCCCAGACGGTCATTCCAGTGACCGTACAGCGCCGTGGGGGCGATGATCAACGAATTGTATCGGGATGACTCCGGGGCCAGAAGGTCAATGTAGGTTCCCAGAACATCGGGACCTTTCCAGGTCAGACCATGCAACAGAAAGGTCAACCGTATGGGTTGACGGGTGGAAAAGGAATCGGGAATGTAATACCTGAAATCCCTTGGGGTGCCATCCACGACAAGGGTCTCATCGTAGAACCCGGGACCCATGTTGACCGGTTCATTCCCATCCGGGACAGGTTCTTTGCGGCATCCGGCTGCAATCAATGCCACAAAGATAAAGCCTGTCCATACTCTTTTCATCCAATTATAGTGATTATTGTCAACTGAATGTCACAGTCCTTTCAACGTGACTTGTTTGGCCGGTTTACAGGGGCAGCACTTTTTTGGCCGGCCGGTTGGTAAGAGGCATTAGCGTCGCCGAAGATCATCCCATTGAAACTCTGGTTTATGTTCCCCCCATTGACGACCACCGGTTGCGGGTTGAAGAGCCAGTCGCCGGTCTCAAACGAATTGATAGTCATTATGATACGTTTCTTGACCAGCAGGACATCGGCAGCTGTAAGGGTGCCGCTTCCGTTGACATCACCGGACGCCAGGAAGATGCCTGAAAGTGGCGCAATGCCTGCAATATGTTTTTTATAGAGTAGAACATCCGCCGCGGTCACCCCGTCCCAGGGTTTCGGAGTGGAGGCCGTGATGGTGTACGATCCGTCGGTGATCCCGTTGAAAGAGTAGCTTCCCGTTTCATTGGTGGAGGCAGAGGCAATGGTGGTCCCTGTGTTATCTTTTAGTTCCAACAGTACATTGCTCAAAGGGCTGCCTGTGATGTTGGGGTAGGAAACCAATCCGGTTACCGCGTGGCCGGAGGGGGCTCCGACGGTAATGATATTGATGTCGTCAAAATAGAAGCCATCGCCGGTCGTGTATCCGTCGCTCACAAGGGTAAAGCGGATCTTGACGGGGTGTCCTAAGTAAGCTGAAAGGTCAATGTTTTCCTGGACCCAGAAGGATTGGGTGCCGTCGTATAGCGGTTTCCCGGGATCCTGGTTGGAGGTACCGGGGTGGGTATAGTTTCCGGCTAAAGGAGTCCAGGTAGATCCCCCGTTGACAGAAATTTTTACCTCTGCGTAATCGTATCCGGCTTCGATGTCCCATTTGGCCCAGAAATTCAGGGCAGCGAAAGAAGCAGTGGTCAGATCGATGGCATTGGTCAGTGTGATCGATTTGTTGATATTGTTTGTATAATTCCCGGAGGGCGAATCGGTGATACTGGCTGGTGCAGAGTGGTAGAAGGAGGTTGAGATACCCCAACCGCCCGGGGTCCAGTTGTTCAGATTACTGCATGGATCGTTGAAAAGGGTGATCGCTTGCCCGTAGATTTTATGGATAGTATCAACCCTTGTGATCCTTCCGTCGTTGAGTTTCAGGAGATAAGTCAGCGGAGTTCCGGCTGGAATGGCGGGGTCGAGGGTATAAGAGATGGAGTCGGTGACGGTAACACCCGGGGCAATACCGTTGAGCAGTACGGAATCGCCAGTCGCTATAAAGCCATATCCCAGGGGTTCAAGGGATACCGAAAAGTCGCTGGAACTGTCGAGGCCCAGTTGGCTGACACTGAATTTCAGGTACCCGTTGGTTTGCGACAGAATGGCAGGAGAATTGTCGGTTATCGAACCGTAATTGTGTACGAAGCGGGCGCCCATCAGGTCGGTCAGCATGTTTTCCTGACATAACGGGATGATCTCGTTGGAATAGGGCCAGAAACCGCTTCCGCCGATTTCGGGCGTATAAGCAAAGATCTTGTTTTTGGTGGTCTGCTCACCGTACATCCAGTCGTCGGATCCTCCGGAGGTAACATAGATGGTCGGAGCAGTGGGGCCATAAGCGTAATTATTATCACCGGTCATTAACCGTGCCTGTTGATTGAACAGGTCGTCATCGGGGCACAAATCATAGGTATAACCCCAGGGATAGAGCAGCAACGCGGACGTGGAATGGTAGTTGATAGCCAGTGCAAACTGATGGCTTTCACAGAAATCTTTGACGACCTGGGTTTCGGGTTCCGAAAAGGCAGCGGTACCGCGGTAAGTCTCATCGCCCGGATAACCTGAAGAACCCTCTCCGCCCCACACGAAGCCATAATTCCGGTTGAGGTCAACACCATAGACGCCGCCTCCGTTGTTTCTCCTGTTTTTACGCCACATACCGCCTCCCGAAGGGTTGGTGCTTTCGTTGTAACAGTAACCATCGGGATTCAGAATGGGAACAAAATACATCTCAGTGTTATCAACCAGGTACTTGATTTCGGGATCAGTAGCATAATTTTCGAGAAGATAGTACATGTAGAACAATAACTGCATCATTCCGATGGGTTCCCTGGCATGATGCATTCCGGTATAAAGGATCTGAGGTTTCGGATCTTTCGTGGTAACATTTCCTGTAATCCTGACCATAAAGAGGGAGCGGTTTTCGATGGATTGGCCAATTGAAACCTTCGGAGTTACAAGCGTCGGGTATAAATTGTACATGTTGTCTAAGTGCGATTGAAATTCCTCCCAGGTGCAAAATCCTCCCATTGAACCCAATTCGAATTCAGCCGGAACAGGATAAGAACGTGAAAGGATGGGGTGTTCAACGGGGGGCAGTTGTGAAAGCTTTGCATTTTTTTCCAGGTAATCTGCCACCACATCATCAACCAGAACTTGGAAGGAAAATCCATTTTTACGGAGGGTATTAAGTTCGGTCTGGGAGAGATCACAGGTTAAAAAGGCACCTTTCTCAAAGATACCTTCATCCACGGCAATGCCCAGGGCCGACAATTGCTGCAGGCCTTGCTCATCGGCCTGTATCTTCACTTTAGAGTATTTTTCAACCTGTCCGAAGACAACGAAAGTCATTGAAACCAAAAGGGTCAGTAGAAAGATTTTTTTCATCAGGATTAGAATTGAAGTGAATTTTGCTGTAAAGGTATCTATTGTGAATTACTTATCAAAGCGAAAGAAGCTATCCAGGTTGAATCCTTGGTGCAACAAGTTCTCCCGGTTTTGTTTGTAAAAATTAATGAGATCAGCAGTGGTCACGACAAAG
>CALMDO010000020.1 GCA_937862805.1 uncultured Bacteroidota bacterium | reverse complement strand
ATGCAGACAGCCCTCCCGATTCCCCTGGAACCGCCTGTCACCAGTGCATATTGCACTTGTCCGCTGGAATTGTCAGTGTTCATCACTAATCGATAAGGGGGAATTTTGGTTTATTTTCCAGAATATAGTTACCGATTTCCCGGATAGCCTTGTATTTGGTCGTATCTTCCGTGAACTTTGGGACGATGGTACGAAGGTCTTCAAATTTCTTTCTCGAGTAGGAGGAGAGGCGATCTTGGAATTTCAGGAAGTCGATGGCCTGCAGGATGGTGATCATGTGGATGGACATGACATGGTAGGTGTTGTCGATCACCCTTTTGGTCATCAGGGCAGCATTCGTACCCATGCTCACGATATCCTGGTTGTCGTTGTTGTTGGTGATGCTGTGAACATACATCGGGAAAGAGTACGACTGGTTTTCAGCCACAGTGGATACGGCGGTGAACTGTACTCCTTGCATTCCCAGGTTCAGTCCCAGTTTACCCAGGTTGACAAAAGGCGGGAGTTTTTCGTTCAGTTTGTCGTTCAACAGGTAGTTGAGTTGTCGTTCGGCCAGCATTGACAGTTTGGTAATGGCTATTTTGAGTTTGTCCATCTCAAGCGCTACATAATCCCCATGGAAGTTACCCCCGTGGTAAACGTTTTTCGCTTCGACATCGATGATGGGGTTGTCGCTTGCGGAGTTGACCTCATTGATCAGTACTTTTTCTGCGTTAATGATGGTTTCAAGCACCGGTCCGAGCACTTGGGGCACACAGCGGAGGGAGTAATATTCCTGAACTTTATGTTTAAATATTTCAACCTGTTCTGTTTTGCCGTTGTACAGGTGTTCGGCACGGCGGCGGATCAGTTGGCTGTCATTCAGGATTGATCGCATCATGGAGGCAACCTGTCGTTGCCCGTTATGGAGTTTGACTTTGTTCAGTCCTTCAGAAAAATGGTCATCGTAAGATTCAACGATTTCGTTGATCATGGAGGATGCCAGGACGGCCCAGTCGAAGAGGTTCTTCGCATGGACCAGGTTGATCATTCCGATCCCGGTCATGGCGGAGGTACCGTTGATCAGGGAGAGCCCTTCGCGGATGTGCATTCCGATGGGGTTCAGGTTCTCATTTTTGAAGACTTCTTCTGCAGGTCTCAGCACTCCTTTGT
This sequence comes from uncultured Bacteroidota bacterium, assembly GCA_937862805.1. GTDB lineage: Bacteria > Bacteroidota > Bacteroidia > Bacteroidales > FEN-979 > CAIVAT01. Next base: position 21,274 of record CALMDO010000020.1, on the reverse strand, counting down.
ACCACACTTCTCCTTCCCCGATCAGGTTAAGGGCGAGGTGGGCTAACTGGACCAGGTCACCGCTGGCCCCTACGCCGCCGTGTTCAGGTATATAGGGATTTATGTTTCTGTTAATCAGTTCTTTGATCAGCAAGACCACTTCTGGGTGAACGCCCGATTTTGCCTGCATCAGAGTATTCAGCCGGGCCAGCATAGTGGCTCGGGCATAGATTTCAGGGAGCGGGTCACCGCAACCGGAAGAGTGGCTCCTGATCAGGTTATATTGTAACTGAAGTTCGTTGTTGTTATTGATTTTGTATTGAGCCATCGGGCCAAGACCCGTATTGATCCCGTAGATAACTTTCCCTTTAGCGAATTCCATGAGGAAATCATAGGTAGCAGTAACTTTTTGAATGGCATTGACATCGAGCTCGATCTTTTCACCAAGGAAAAGAATTCGGAAAAAGTCGTCAGGTGTTAATTTCTGTGTTCCGACAGTTATCATTCGTTTCGTATAAAAGACCCGAGTAAACGGTAAATTGAAAAACAAGGGTGCAAATTTACAATTTATTTTTAAAAAGTATTATCTTTGCACCCGCGAAACGAAACACGAACGACAAACTATTTCAATTCGTAATTCGTAAATAAAAATGGCTCCGTAGCTCAACTGAATAGAGCATCTGACTACGGATCAGAAGGTTGGGGGTTTGACTCCCTCCGGAGTCACAAGAAAATCAGCCACTTACAGCATTAGCCGTGGGTGGCTTTTTTCTTTGGCAGGGTGATTATTTCAAAATACTAACGAAACCAACTCATCGCCGATACCTATCCGGTAACCGGATGAAAAATACCGGATCACCTTCTCAGAATCGATGTACAAAACCACAGGGAACTCGTGTTTCCCGGGGTGACCGGCTGCATGAGCCAACAGTTCACAACCCGCGGGAGTTCCCACGGCGTACAAGGTTTGCTGTGGCAAATCCGCTGCGTTTTTTCGCTGAAAATCATGAACCTGCTGCTGACTTTGTAAAAGAAAAACCAGGTTGATTCCCGAAGAACTCAAACGGTCTTTGAGGGTTTTCAATTCAGCTAAAAGGTGCCTTGTGGGTTCTTTCCCGGGATCGGCAAAAGCCACGATAGTTCCTTTATTTCCTTTGATTTTCAACGGGTTGCCATCGATGAGCTGTGCGATGCCCCCTGGCAGATCGAATTGTCCCAAAGAGGGCGCATCAACAGGACGTTTTCGCAAACTAACCGAGACCTCCTGACTTTTGCCCGGTTCAAGCTGGAAAAAGATGAGAGAAGCCAATACTTTGCCATCATTCAAACGATTGCCGGTAACCAAAAGGTAGTTCCCGGGAGCTATATCCAATTCGCAGGGGAAGATCTGAAGACGGGAATCGGTCTCATAATCCAGCGACCTGTAAAACCCCTCAGTAAAGTGTTCAATCGTGAAATGGGTGTAGTAACCTGGTATTCTGTCGTTTAACGGATCGACTGTCAGCATCACCCGGCCTCTTTCATTCATGGCAGGGGATTGTGCAGGAGGGAAAAAATCTTTCCAGGAATCCTTGAAAAAATACTGTGGAGTGCGCGACCCGGGCTCCAGACGTGCCGGGATACCAAAGCTACGGCAAAGGGCTACAAGCAATATATCCCTTGAATGGGGATCGGTGATTTTCATTTCGAAAGAACCCGTGGGGGTCAAAGGTGCACGGCCATAATTGGCTACCGGATTAACCTTAATATGGTCGCTGATCCAACCGGCAACGAGTAACGGGTTGTCGCGGAATTTTGCGACCAGGGCAGGAGCCAGTTGCTTCTGAAAATACCCTTTATAAGGTTTGAGCCACTCGTTGTCAACCCTGGGATTGAGCACGCAGGACCGGATGATCTGTTCGTCAGAAGTCAGGGGAGGATAAATGAACGAATGTTCCAGTTGATCAGCCAGTACCTCCGGGTTGACATCCCTCAGGTCTTTTTCAGAAACGTTTGCCAGTAAAGGGAAAATCCATTTTTTGTTCACCTGAGAAGCACCTGTCAGGAAATCGATGATCCCGCGCCAGTTGCCCCGTGAAGCCTTTAAAAAATGCCATAAAGTATCGGAATTCAACTTCAGGGTGGCTGCTACCCGCCAGGTCTTGGCTGAATCAATGAAGGTGGATTCATAGGAAGCCCTGAGCTGATCTTCAAAGGCCAATCTTTTCGCATTAATTGCTCTCAGGGAATCAGCAACGACAACATTTGTCGTTTGCTCCGGAGGAGGTGTCAGGTCGAGTTCCAGGTTTTTAACATTGGAGGGTGTTTCAGTCAGGATGACGGTGATCGTATCGCTGCCCCGGACACTAACTTTCTGAAAACCGAAACGGTCTTTCCCGGCAGCCCATACTAAGAGATCTCCCATCCCGGTGGTAAATTGTGCCAACCCGTCTTTTTTGGTAATGACCCGGTGGAGCGGGTAGAACTCTGCATAATTATAGAGCTGAAACTCCACCTTTGCACTGTCAACAGGACGCAACTGAAGATCTACAACCTTAACAGTCAATTTTTTAGTCTTGGTATAGGTGGGCAAAGTATTGATCTTTGTAAAGCAGGAACCTTTTTCAAGAATCTCTTCCGGCCCTTGATAATCGCCAAAAACAGTTGTGTTGACCAGCATGGCCCTTCGCGCATGATTAGTGAACCAAGCCATGTCAAGGGCGGGTTCAGGCTCACAGGCTCCGATATAATGCCATTCACCGTTAACCCAAACCTCTACCCAGGCATGGTTATCATCTGTATGAGCCCAGCGAGGAGTGTATACCTGACGGGCCGGAATACCTACAGACCTCAAAGCAGCCGTGGTAAAGGTGCTCTCCTCTCCGCAACGGCCAAAAGCGGTCATCACGGTAGCGAGGGGAGCACTGGTACGACCATCGGTGCCGCGGTATGTCACCTTTTCATGACACCAATGGTTCACCTCCAGAACAGCTTCTTTCATAGGTAATCCCTTGATCCGGTCTTTCAACTCCTCAAAGAAAACCCACCTGCAGGAATCGAGGTTTTCATTGTTGATTCTCACTGGAAGCACAAAATGGCGGAAAATCACTTCAGGAACACTCTTGCCCCACGGGAAGGTATCACGGGCAGCAAAGGAAGCTCTGACATTTTTCAGGAAAAATGCACCATCATAATCGGCCAGGTCGTTGAGCGACATGTAAGCATAGAGAAATTCCAGCGCCTCTTTCTCACGGAGGGTCAAATCCTGGTCAAATACGCTGAAAAGTTGTTCCGACCGGTTGGCCGCGAACGTTTTCTGCTGATGAAATTTTTCCTTTACCTTTTTCCTGTAAGCCGTGTCCGTTATAAAATGATCGCTCCGATCACAGGAAGCCAACAAAAGGAAGATCAGTGAGAAAACACAGAGTAATGAGATTTTTTTCATGGGTCAGATGTGTTTCATATTCCGGAGAGCAGCCCATAACACGAAAAGAATACAAAGGAAGGGGATGAAGAATCCGGTTGATAAATTGATCATATCGGCGGTGAGCCCCATCAGTGGTGGAATGATGGCGCCTCCGACGATGGCCGTGACCATCAGTCCCGACAGTTCGTTGGAACGCTCAGGCATCCGATCCACGGCGATGGAAAAGATCAAGGGAAAAATATTGGCAAAACCCAGTCCTGTGAAAACTACTCCGGTAAAGACCAGAACGGGTCCGCCGGTCAATACCAGTAAAATGCCCACCAGGGAAAGAATGACGGTCGAAATCAGAAACTTCCGTGGTTCCACAATCCGAAGGATAAGCGCTCCGGCAAAACGGCCTACAAGTATGGGCAGGAAAAAAAGTGCCCAGGCGACCAACAATCCGAAATCGGCGATCCCGAAATTTTCTTTCAGGAGTATGGGTATTCCCGAACTCATGGAAACTTCAGCCCCTACATACAGGAAAATCGAGAAAACCATCAACGCAACATAGCCGTTTCCAAGGAGTTTCAGGCAGTCGCCAAGGGAAACCGGTTTAGATCCCGGGTCGCGGTGCTCTTCGATGGGTGTGACAAAGACCCAAACCAGTGTGATCAGGATCAACAAAGCATAAACCGGGAAAAGGATGGTCCAGTCAAGCCCGAATGATTGGGCTACGAGCGGAGGTAAAAGAAACCCCAACGAGGAACCGATCGCTTTGACCGACTGTCCTAACGAAAGGTTGCTCGAATATTTTCCTTCCGGAGAGACATCGCGCATAATCGGGTTGCCGGAGACCTGGAGTGTCGTGGCACCGGCGCCCAACAACAAAATGGAAAAAAGGATGATATAAAATTTGCCTGAGGTTCCTTCCGTGAAATTTACTACTGGTCCGTACATTCCGTTCAGGATGGGGAGCAGTAATCCGACCAGGGCAATAACCAGTCCCATCATCAGCAGGTATTTTTTTCCCCGTCGATCCTGAAAAACACCCAAAGGTACCGAGAGCAAACCGAACATAATGAATCCCGTAAGAGGCAACAACTGGGCCATGAAATTGGAGAGTTGAAATGAGGTTTTCGCCAGGCTGACCATGGGGCCGACTACATCACCGAAACCCATACACAGAAAAGCCAGAAAAATCGGATAGGCTTTCGCCATTCCGGGAGCAGATGGTTTATTCATCGAAGTTTGATTTTAAAATGCGATTTAGCAATGAATCAGATCAATAAGTTATAGCTATTTCTGTATCAGACAGAGGAATTTCGGTCGCCCGTTCGCGGGGTGATGTCAGTTTCAGGGAAAAGTCCTTCCCTGCACAATGCACCGTCATCACTTCTCCAAATGAATGGAGGACCAATCGGATGGAACTGAATTTTGAGGGATAGGAGCCCTCTGTTTTTCCGATTGTAATGCGCTGGTTTACAGGATCGTACAGGATTACCCTTTTATAAAAGGCGCCTTTTTCAAAAGCATAGGTAGTTCCATCATCTTCATAATAGACAAAAGAGGTGGGTTGTTCTCCCGCCCAGATGTGTAAATCGAGAAGCGGAGAAGGTTTTTGCCCGGTATTTTGAACGACGGATTGCATGGGAACGATTCCTCCGGCTTTTACGAAAACGGGGAGATCAGATAAAGGTGCTTCCACGATGGGTTCCGTGTTTCCCCGGAAAGGTTCCCCCGTGCTGAGCCGGTACCAATTTCCTTCGGGAAGATAAACCTTTGCGTTCTGTTGGTTGCACGAAACGGGCGCCACCAGCAGGTGATCACCGAATAAATATTGGTTTTGGTAAATGTACCAGTAGGCTTTTTCATCAAAGGTGTAGTCGATGACGAGGCTCCGGGCGATGGGAATGCCGGTCTGGGCCGCCTGGTAGAACATCGAATAAATATAGGGCAACAGCCGGTAGCGTTGATTGATCTGGTCCCGTGCATTTTTTTCAACTTCTTCACCGAAAGACCAAGGCTCTTTTGCATTGGTACCCCAGGCCGAATGGTTTCTGAAAAAAGGTGTGTAAACGCCCATCGACAGCCACCGTTGGTAGAGTGCCTGGGTAGGATTACCCATAAAACCTCCCATGTCGGGACCGGCAAAGGCGATACCGGAAAGCCCCATGCTGTTGACCATGCGCGCCGAAAGCAACATGTGGTCGTCAGTGGCTTCGTTATCTCCGGTCCATACGGCTGAATAGCGCTGAATCCCTGCAAATCCGGCACGGGTAAGGAGGAAGGGCCGTCGGCCGTTCAACAATTGTTTCGTTCCTTCGAAGGTTGCCCTGCACATTTCCAGGCCGTAAATATTGTGTACTTCAGCCATGGTACCTTGGCGCCCGTCAAAATCAAACTGAACAATGTTCGGAATGCCTTGTCCCCAGGTGGCTGGTTCATTCATGTCGTTCCAGAAACCTTCCACGCCTGGTTCGGTCAGCTTCGAAAAGGAGTTGCCCCACCATTGACGGGTAGCAGGTTTGGTAAAATCGGGGAAATGACACCGTCCCGGCCAAACACTCCCGATGTAAAAACCTCCATTGGGATAGCGGGCAAAATAGCTGTTTTTTACACCCTCTTCATAAGCAAAATAATCTTTTTCGATTTTGATCCCGGGATCGACGATGGTCACGACATGAAAACCCTGATCCTTCAGTTTCCCAATCATTCCGGCAGGTTCAGGGAATTTTTCTTTGTTCCAGGTAAAAATTTTGTATCCCTCCATGTAGTCGATATCGAGGTACATCACATCACAGGGGATCTTTTTTTCGCGGAAAGTCCGTGCGATGGAGAGGACTTCGGTATCGGGAAAATAGCTCCAGCGGCATTGCTGATATCCCAAAGACCACAGCGGAGGCATTTGCATCCGTCCGGTAAGCCATGTGTAATCACGGAGTATGCCGGTCACAGAACCTGCTCCGAAGAGGTAATAGTTCATCTCGCCATTGGCTGCTGAAAAGAAATGGTACTGATCATCAGTTGAAGCCCCGAAGTTGAACTTTGTCCGAAAGGTATTGTCCAGGAAAATTCCGTAAACCACTTTATCGTGGATCCCCATGTAGAAGGGGATGCTTTGGTAGATCGGATCCTCAATGATGGAATAGGCGGGAATGTCGGAATTCCAGTTTTCGAACTTTTCACCCCGGCGGTTAACATTGCCTGTCTTTTCACCCAGTCCTACAAACTTTTCGTCAGGAAACATTTTTTTATAGGTGGTCACTTCAGTTCCCTGCCAGGTATAAGAGAAGTTTTGGTAGTCCTCACTGAGTATTTCTCCTTTGGCATTCAGTACTTTAATGGACATCGGGTTCTTCGAAAGCACAATCTTCAGTGAATCGGTGGTCAATTCCCAATGGTCAGGTTTTTCTGTAACCAGGTTAAAATTTCCATCCGGTTGACGGATGACGGCATAAGAAAAGTCGTCTGTGAAAGGAGTTTGCGATAAACGGATCCTGACAATCTGGGGTTGGTACACCTGGATCATCAGGTTTGCCCGGTCGGTCTGTACAAGAACACCGTGTTCAACTTTTTTAAGCGATTTGATCTTCCCGGGTTGGATCACCTGGTCGGTTTGTGTATAGGCCATAACACTTGACAACAGAAGAAAAAAGAGGATCGTTCTTTTCATGGTTTGCTTTTTTACAGCATGAACTGCCGGTGGGTGGATCAGAAGCTTTGGTGTTCGGTTCTTCTGATAATTTCATTTTGAAGGTCTTCTCCCAGGTCGTTGAAATAATCACTGTAACCGGCAACGCGAACGATCAGGTCACGGTAGTTTTCGGGGTGTTTCTGTGCATCTCTTAACGTTTCGGCCGACACCACATTGAATTGGATATGGTGGCCATCCATCCTGAAATAGCTTCTGATCAGGGAGGTTAGTTTTTGAATGCTCTTGTCATCTTCGAAAAACCCGGGTGAAAATTTCTGGTTCAGTAAGGTTCCGCCTGTCCGGATATGGTCGATCTTGGCTGCCGATTTTAAAACGGCGGTAGGGCCTTTTTGATCAGCTCCCTGGAAAGGGGAGATACCTTCTGACAGGGGTTGTCCCATTAGTCTGCCGTCCGGGGTTGCGCCGGTCACGCTCCCGAAATAGATGTGTGAGGTGGTCGGTAACATGTTGATTCGATGGATTCCCCCGATGGAAGTAGGTTTCCCGTTGACCGATTCATAGAAGATCTCGAAGACCGTCCGGGCGAGATCGTCGGCATAATCATCATCATTGCCGTACTTTGGTGTATTAAAAACCAGTTCAGCACGGAACTCTTCAAAATCAGAAAAATTCTGGTGGAGAGCCTGCAACATTCCTTTCATCCCGATGGTTTTGTTATCGAAGACATGATATCGCAAAGCCGTTAGTGAATCGGTCACGCTGCCCAGTCCGACCCCCTGGATATAGGTGGTGTTGTAACGGGCGCCTCCGGCATTGTAGTCTCTCCCGTTAGCGATGCAGTCATCAATGATCAGGGAAAGGAAAGGTACCGGGATGTTGTTGGCGAAGATCTTTTCGATCACGTTGTTACCGCGGATCTTGATGCCTGCGAAATGATCTACCTGTATCCTGAAAGCATTGATAAGTTCATCGAACGACTTGAATGTCAATGGATCTCCGGATTCCGGACCCATTTGTTTTTGGGTGCGGGGATCAAAACCGTTTTGTAAGGTAATTTCCAGTACCTTGGTTAGGTTGAAATAGCCACTGAGGATATAGGCTTCTGTACCGAAGGCCCCGGCCTCGACACATCCGCTGGCGCCGCCATTCCTTGCATCCTTGACATCTTTTCCTTGTCGCATCAACTCCTGCACGATGGCATCGGTATTGAAATAGGAGGGTTGCCCAAAGCCGGTCTTGGTGATCTGTAAAGCACGGTGAATGAAACGATCGGGATTTTTTTTGCTGATTTGCACCATGGAACTGGGTTGCAGCAAGCGCATCTCCTCGATCACATCGAGCAGGAGGTAAGAGAGTTCGTTGACTGCATCCGATCCGTCGGGGTTAACCCCTCCCAGATTGATCAATGCAAAATCTGTATAGGTGTTACTTTCCAGCGCAGTGACTCCGATTTTTGGCGGAGCCGGGTGGTTGTTGAACTTGATCCAGAAACTTTCAAGAAGTTCCTTTGCCTTTTCGGGAGTAAGGGTTCCTGATTCAATTTCCCTCACGTAGAAAGGATAAAGGTGTTGATCCAGCCGGCCCGGATTGAATGAATCCCAGGGATTGACCTCGGTGATCACGGCAAGGTGTACAAACCAGTAGTATTGAAGGGCTTCGTGAAAGGTGGAGGGAGCATGGGCCGGAACCTTACGGCAAATGGCAGCCAATCCTTTCAGTTCTTTTCTATGCTTTTTCAGGTCTGTAGCGGTACATTCAGTAATCCAGGGCAAATTATTCGGTGAGATCTGTTCAGCCAAAGTTTCCAGCAAATCTGCATAGCGGTTGGCAAACATGATCAGGGCTCCTGCTGCTATCTCCATCGCTTTGAGGGCTTCCTGCTTTTCGAAGGCCTGTGGGTCGTTCACAAAATCGAGGTGGTCGTATGATTCAAAGATATCATTGATGATATCGAGCATCCCTTTTTGATAGATCTTGTTCCCTGCAACAGTATGGCCCGGTCCGCGTTGTTCCTGGAATTCGGTGAAGATCCCTGCATTGTATGCGTCATGCCATTCAGCGGGCAATGCCCTCATGATCCGATCGCGGTTGCTTTTCCCCTGCCAGAAGGGAATGATTTTTTCGCGGTATATTTTCCGGGTTTCTTCATCTACTTTGAAGGAGACTTTGGGCCTTGAATCGAGAATATCCAGATCCTGCATCGAATGAACGGTGATCTCCGGGTAGGTCGATACTGCCTTAGGTGCCGGTCCGCGTTCCCCCACAATAAGTTCGCCTTCGTTGTAGCAGAGCGATTTATGAGTGAGGATGTACTGAAGGTTCAGAGCACGCATCACGGGGACGGATACTTCGCGATCCATTCCCGATTGGTAGAAATCGGTTACCAGCAGGGCCCGTTCAGCTGAGAGACAGTTCACAGCTTTGAGGCTTTGGTCTCTTAAATATTGAATACGATCTGTCATAAATTGTTTTTGATGGATCCTTTGCTGTTATGGCATTACTTTTCCCAGACGAAAGATCAAACCTCCGGTAAAACCAAAATTGACCAGTGTAGAGGTCAGTGTTACAGTACTGCCGCTTCCTCCGGGCCCGAAGTAAAACATGTAGCCAGCCCCCTGGACCGGCATGTAGAGCTGTGCTTGCAAACGGATGCCGATCCGTCTGGAGAAATAGATCTTGGCTCCGCCCTGGATTCCTACTGAGAAGAACCATTGGTCGTTGTAGTCACCCTTTGGCGCGGCAAGACAGCCACCCACATTGCCTCCGATAAAGGGAGATAACATTTTACTAACCCTGAAATTTTTGGTTCCCCCAACCTGGAAATAGTTGATGCTCAACGGCACCTCATTCATTGGGTAACCCGGGACATTGGCTTGCGCACGTGTATCGCTGCGGTTATAGATCAGATCGATGTCGATTGCCGGGTTGATGCCGATGTTGATCATTCCACCATATTGACCATTACCGTGGAAATAGACATTTCCGCTGGTAGCATACCATGTTGCAGGAAAAACATATCCACCAAAAGGAGTCACTTCCACTGTCTGGGAATGAAGGAACATTGGGATAAAGAGCGTAAAAAGGAAGGAAAAGTAGCGCTTTTTCATGGGTAGATTGGTTTGATTGATGGTTGATTGCAATTGAACCAGCGAAAATACTAAATTCCCCTAAAAAATGGGAGCAGTTTTATTCAGCGGTCAGCTTGAATATGATCGCGGGTTGCCGGGTCATCTCTTTTCTAAGCTGCCCGGACAAGAAAACCTCAATACGACCGTTGGCTTGATGAAAACTGACCGGTTGGTTCTTTCCCAGTAAGACCATTTTCAGTTTCCCCTCAGGTACAACCTCCAGTATGATTTTTTCCGGAAGTTCTGTTTCATCGGCATCGGGGAGATAGATGGCATAAATCGTTGCATGATTCCTGGCTGTGTAGGCGATCTTCCCCGATTGACAGGGTTCAACAGGATGGGTTTCATAGATGGCTTCTCCGTATTCCTTCAACCATTGACCCATCCCTGAGAGCCTTGAATAGATTTCCGGTTCAAATTCTCCATTACCGTCAGGTCCGATACCAAGCAACAAATTTCCTCCTTTGGCGACAATTTTTGCCAGTAATTGAACTAATTCCCGTGTGGTTTTGTATTGATCACCGGGTATCCATCCCCAGGCATTGCCCATGGTGATGCAACTTTCCCAGGGCACGTCCAAGGCTTTTTCCGGGATTTTTTGTTCCGGGGTGAGATAATTTTCATAATTCCCGCCTACCCAACGATCGACAATCAGTAATCCGGGTTGCTTTTCCCTTGCCCGGCGCACGATGGAAGGCATATCAATGGAGAGGTCATGAGGATAACGACAGTACTCAGCAATGTGCGGTGTGATGGATGACTGAGGGAGTACCCAACAGCCGTCCAACCACAGGATATCAAGTTTCCCGTACCCGGATGTGAGCTCGGCAATCTGATCCTGGGTATAATGGACGAACCGTTGCCATTTTTCAGGATAACGGGTGATGTCGTAATTGGGATTCCTGTCTTTAGGCGGATTAGCCGGCCACCAGAAATCGGGATGGGTCCAGTCGGGTTTGGAGAAATAAGCCCCGATGGCCAAACCCTCTTTTCTGAAAGCATCGAAAGAACGCTGTATAATATCCCGCCTGGGGTCTTTCGAGAAAGGGCACGCCGGATCGGTCACCTTAAAGTTGGTCAATTGCGTATCGAACAAACAGAACCCATCGTGATGCTTGGTCGTCATAATCACGTATCGCGCACCGGCCCCCTTGATAGCAGCCGCCCACCGCTCCGGATCGAATCCTGCCGGGTTGAAAACCCGTATGGTATTCCTGTATTGGTTCGCAAAAGTGTAATAATCGTTAAAACCCTTCCTTTCAACCCACTCTTCAGGGCACAACTCCCACGATTCGACCCGCCCAAGCTGTGAATAGAGACCCATGTGAATGATGATCCCGAATTTATAACCCTGCCACTTTTTCAGGTTTTCCATCACGGCAGGCTCATTCGGCCAGATATAGGCTGATGTGTCAGGTGTTTCTTTTACTGACAATATCCTTTTTAAACGGATATCAGTCGATGAACTCCCAACCATCAATAGGTAATCCCCCGGGGGGGTCACCGTTTTCATCTCCTGACCCGGAATTGACAACAGCTCCCTGGAAATTCTGAAAGTGATCTTTTTGCTTTCACCCGGTTCCAGGTGAATCCTTGTAAAACCCTTTAGCTCTTTCACGGGGCGGGCCCATGGTGAAACAGCTCCGCGGATGTACAATTGTACTACCTCGTCACCCGCCATGACCCCGGTGTTTTTTACATTGAAATGAAGAAAAGCCTCATCCTGACTGCCTGTCAGGTGATTGCTCAAAGTATCCCCGCTGTATTCAAAGGTCGTATAACTCAAACCATATCCGAAAGGGAAAAGGGGAGAACCCGTCATATCCCTGTAATCATCCGTCCGTCCGGTTGGAAGGTGATTGTAATAACACGGAAGTTGTCCTTCGCTCCTGGGATAAGTCAACGGCAGCCTTCCAGCCGGATTGAAATCACCTGCCAGTACTTGCGCTATCGCCCTCCCGCCCATCTCTCCCGGATACCAAACCTGAAGGATGGATGATACCTTGTCAAGCCAGTGGCTCATTGTTACAGCGCTGCCCCCGACCAGGATCACCACGACGGGTGTACCGGTGGCTGCCACAGCCTGGATCAGTGCTTCCTGATATCCGGGCAAATCCAGAGAGGCCCGGTCTCTGCCTTCACCCTCCTCCAGTCCGACTGCCACAATAGCAACATCACTCTGTTTGGCCAATGCTGCTGCCTGGCGAATCTCATCATCGTGACTGTCCTTAACCCCTGCATCCCATACCAACCGGATGGTTCCTGTACCAGTGGTTTCATAGAATTCTACCCTGATTTCATATTTTCGTCCCTTCTCCATTTGAACATTCACCATTGAAGCGGTCCATGAAACTTTCGAAGGCTTGTTGATCAACAATGAATCATCAAGGTACAGGCGGTAACCCTCATTGCCTTCGAGACCAATTTTCAGACGACCGGTGACAGGACCTGTAATTTTCCCGCTCCATTTTACAGAATACCAGTCAATGCTGACATTTGTATCGGGAGGATAAAGGGTCCATTTGAAATTGATTTCAGGATCGATCCTGGTCAATACCGGTAACCCGCTCCAGGTGATGTTGTTGAAATAGGTTGCAGTCAGCCCTTGTACTGATTGAATTGTATCTTCAGGAGTCAGAAAAGTCGCAGGGATGATCTCCGTCGTACGGCTTTCTCTTTCGCAGCCGGGAGCGTACCTGACCTCGACAGGAGCGGGAAATCTCTGAATAATCCCGTCAAGGATGGAAATCTTGTTTCCGGAGGGTGCACTGTAACCCCCGGTTCGTCCTTCCAGGGCATCCTTGCCGATCACTGCGACCCTTTTTGGCGGGTTTTGGATGGGGAGGAGGTGTTGATCGTTTTTCAGCAGGACAATGGATTTCAGGGCCGCTTCCAGGGCTATCCGGCCATGATCGGCCAGTTCCTTTTCCGACAGTTTGTTTTCCTCAGCGGGATCGGGAGGATCAAACAAACCCAACTTGAATTTGGTCCGTAATACCCTTACTACGGCGCTGTCGATGATTGCTTCCGGGATCATTTCTTGCTGATAAGCAGGGAAAAAGAGGGAAGCATGGGTGTAATCAGTTTGTAACAGTACATCCTGTCCGGCCTGAAGCGCCTGGATGCCGGCATCGTTGTAACCGGTTGCAGTTTGATGCAAGAGATTGGCTCCTCCGGTTGCACCGGCATCGGAAATGATGATACCATTAAAATTCCATTCTCCTTTTAACTTCTTACGTAAAAGCCATTCGTTGGCTGAACAGGGTCGGCCATCGAGCGAATTGTAGGCAGTCATGACGGAACCTGCACCTCCCTTTTCAATGGCTGCTTTAAAAGGTGGAAAGCAGTAGTTCTCCAACCATCTTTCATTGCCCCAAACCGGGTAACTATCGCGACCACCCTCTCCGGCATTGGCTACAAAATGTTTCGGAGTGGCCACAATTCCTGCTTTTTCTATTTCCTGAACGCAAGCAACGCCCATCTCACTGCATAAATATGGATCTTCCCCGAAGGTTTCTTCGGTACGGCCCCACCTTGGATCCTGCGAAATGTTCAGAACCGGGGAGAGGAGTTGCCGGACCCCGAAAGCTCGGGCTTCTTTGGCAACGGAACGCGCTACCCGGTGCATAACCCCCGTGTCAAAAGTTGCAGCCAGCCCGATCGCCTGGGGAAAAACTGTGGCGCCCTCCCTGCAAAGTCCATGTAACCCCTCATCAAAAAAAATGGGTGGTATTCCCAGCCGTGTCTTACGGATGAAATAGCGGGTTATCTCCTTGCATTGATCCGCCGCATCCCCAGCCGTCTTCCGGAATATTTCCCATCGATCCGATTTCTCATTGACCTGTTTATCCTGAACAAGCGGCCTCATCAATCCATAAACCCCTTGCTGGTACTTTGAAAAATCATTGGTATAAGGAGCCGTAACCATGAACAATTGCCAAAATTTCTCTTCAGTTGTCATGAGCGACAACAGGTTCATCACCCGTTCATTCACGTTTCTATGGGAATCTTTGTAAAGGGTTGAATCGCCCTGGGATGGAAGATGGATATACTCCATATCAGGCGCAGCGGAAAGGAGTGGCGTAGCGAATAGTGAAGCAGAAAAGAAAGAACCTGCAAACAGGAAGAGGAGGAAAAGGTTTTTCATGTTTGAAAGATATACTATTTTTGCATTTCTGACAAAAGATAGTTTCATTCATTGTCTTTATCGGAAATGATAAAAGTTAGTAAGTCTTTTCTGAGACTTCACTTTTCAACCGGTTTACCCTCCGATGTGTATCGGTATTTCCAGCGTTTCAAATTCTTTTTTCAAGGGTAAAAGTTGATCCGCCGAAAGATCAGGCATCCCCTCCAGCAAGTTCGTCTTGCAAAACCTGCGATACTTCTTCCTTGCCATCGAGTGATAGGGGAGAAGGTCAATTTGCAGGATATTCTGTCTCCCCATTTGTGAATTGTGAAGCTTCTGGCGGTGAATAAGCGAATTGATGAATGCTTTCGTTTTAAAAATGTTTTCCTCCGTATCAGTGATCCCGGGAACGACCGGAAACCGTAATATGACCGCTTTCCCCGATGCTATAAGCGCTTCCAGATTCCTGAGGATTGACCGGTTGGAAACGCCGGTGTATTTGCGGTGCAGGGCTTCATCAGCCAACTTCAGATCGTACAGAAAGAGATCAGCAAGCCGGCTTACACGGTCAAAAGGAGTGGGGGAGGCATACCCGCTGGTATCAATGGCCGTATGCAATTTGTCCTGTTTGCACCGGATCAGCAACTCCTCCAGAAACGGCTCCTGCATCAGTGGCTCTCCTCCTGAAAAGGTGACGCCTCCATTCGATTCATCATAGAAGATACGGTCTCGCTCGATCACCGCCATCACCTCATTGACAGTCATAAAACTTCCGGTGGTTTCTGGTTTTTCAATCAAATTCCCGGAAAGCGATAGTTTCTTTACCGAAGTCTCAGTTTTAAAATCTTGGCTTTCAGGATTATGACACCACCAGCACGATAAAGGACAACCTTTGAAAAAGAGGGTGGTACGGATTCCCGGACCGTCATGGACGCAAAAACGCCTGATCTCAAAAACAAGTCCTTTAGTCACAATAGAACCTGATCATTTTGGAGATACCTTCACGGCAAGCGGGACAGAATCCCTTGGCTTCATTGCTTTTCATGCGGCAATCCATCATGGGGCTGTAGATTCCTTTCGAAAGGTATCCTCCTCCTTCAAACATCCCGATGGTATTGGCAAATTTCGGATCCCTGGGAGTAGGAACGGGGGTTTGGGGATCGATCATGCTTTTCCATTTGGAGGTGAAATTGACGTTGGTGGTGATGTTGGGCTCCCAGGGTTCAAAACGGAGGTTGTAAAAATCAGAATAAGTCACTTCCGACTGATAATATTCATCAGCTAAACCGGCAAAGGAATGGCCGAATTCATGAATGGCAACAAAGAGTGAATATTGGTGATCGACGGTGCTTTCGCAATAATGATTATAAAACCCGCCACCGCCGTAACGTTTGCTGTTGACCAGAACAAAAACGGCATCATAGGGTGCATTGGCAGCTGCATCATAGATCGCTTTGGTATCGAAAGTGGTGAGATAGCGGTCCATGTCGAAGGTGTAAAAGCTGCTGTGTATACTGGTATTTACAAAGATATCCTTGCCAGGAATGGTCACTCCTGCTTCATCAGAAGGAGCTTCCACCGTGTAGAAGTTAAATCTGTCAGCAAACTGACAATAGGGTTCCTGGGAAAGAATGTAATCGCTGATCCGGGCTGCGTCAGCCTTGAATTTATCCATATCGCCTGCGAGGTAGCCTTCGGCAATAAAAGCGATATCAACGTGGTTGGCCGGGTCACCCGCATCTTTATATTTAGTAACTTTCATGGGATGAATATTTTCCCTGTTAATAAAATAATCTGATGGGTTGATGAACCGTTCGAAAATTACTTCAAACTGGTTGGTGGTATATGACCTTTTCTCAATCACAAACCGGATGGTGTTTTTGGGAAAAGGCAGCACGGCAGTCATGGGAAAAGCCCTTTTCATCTTCTTTGCTTCATCGGTCCCTCTCCATTCCTGGAAAAGGGAACTGAATCCCCTTGTAAAGATCAGTTGCCGGCTGGCTGAATCATAAGCTGAATATCGGTAGGTGCCGTATCCAAAAGGATCGATGGTGTTGTGACGCGGCCCTCCCCAGAATGGTTCCTGTATCATCTCCCTGAAATAGGCTGTTTCTGTGGCCGAATCACCGGCAAGGAAATAATCGATCCTCAGGGTCTTCGGAACAAAAAACTGGTCGAAGAGGTTGGCTGCACCCTTACCAGATGCCACAGTCTGTGATTGGGCCACTAAGCCAGGAACAAGTGGTTGTGTTTGCTGGGAAAAAACCTGGAACGAAAAACATGACAAGATCCCTGCTGTCAAGGTGAAGAATGCAGTATATAGCTTCATATACAAGGAGTTAAAAAGTTTTACAAAATTTTTTAGAAGGGTACAAAGTTACCAACTTTATTTTGATTCATTGACATTCAGTTGTGCAACGATCATCCCTCCGAACATCAGCACACAACCCAGGATCATTTTCGGGGTCAAATCTTCCTGAAGGAGCAGCCAGCCTCCCAGAACGGCAAAAACCGATTCGAGGCTCAGGATGATGGCGGCATAGGACGGATGGGCATTTTGCTGGGCCACGACTTGCAAAGTGAAGGCTATACCAACGGATAACACACCGCCATACAGAAGGGTCCATGCCGCGTCTATCAAGGCATTCAGACTAACCGTTTCCCAACCGACAGCAACCAGCAAACTCAAAACAGAGCAAATCCCAAACTGGACCAGGGATGTTCTGACCGGATCCGTCCGTGGCGCAAGGTAACCTACCAACAGCACATGAAAAGTCCAGATGATAGCACAAATAAAGACATAGTAATCACCTTTGTTGATGGAAAAATGGTTGGTTACACTGATAAAATAGAGTCCGGCCAATGCCAATACCACACCGATCCAGATAGTGAAATGATTCCGATGACCAAGAAAAAGTCCGGCTACAGGTATCAGTACAACGTAAAAACCCGTAATAAAGCCGGCATTCCCTGCTGTCGTAAAGAGCAGCCCGTATTGTTGAAAAGAGACCCCTCCAAACAGCAGGATGCCTAACAAAAATTGTAAGCGAAAGATTTTTTTGTTCTCCCTGACAGGTAGAAGCTTGCGATCGATTCCATTTTTCTTTCTCCAGGCAATCACCGGAATCAAAACGAGAAAGCCAAGGGCAAACCGAATACCGGAAAAGGTGAATGGACCGACATACTCCATCCCTGCCCGCTGGGCAACAAAAGCAAATCCCCAGATGATAGCGGCCAGTAAAAGGATGAAGTCAGAACGGATCTTTTCGGTCAACATAGCTATGGTTTTCCCGGTTCCTATTCAATGGTGATCTCATCAACAAAAATCCACGCTTTATTCCCTTTGCCGGGATGCCAGTCGGGGCAAGTTTGCCGGTTTTCAGCCACCACCTTGATGTATCTTGTTTTAGATCCTTTAAGCTCCACGGTGAAATCTTTAATCACCGTCGCTTCCTCCTTCTCCGGTATATCATTGGTGACGGTGCCGGCAAGGGTGAATTCCTTTCCGTCAACAGATGTGTAAAAAGAGACTTGCGTCGGCATAAAGATCCATGCTCCCTGATGCTGGTAACAACCCAGTGCAAGTTTTTTCACAGGCTGTTCCGTTCCAAGATCAACAACAGCATCGACTCCTTCGCCCTGGTATCCCTGCCAACGGCCCGTTCTGAAATCATCCCCTCCGCGCATGAAATCGATTAAGGCCAGATCGCCACCTGCCGAATACTGTCCTTCGTAATGGCTGTTCAGGGTGATCTTCCTGTTTTCAGGGATCCGGAAAAACCGCGCTTCAATTGGAAAACTCTTCGGCATATCAGGCTTATAACCGATGGCCTTCAGGGTAGTAGTTTTCCGGAATTCAAAGGGACGCTGGTAGACCGATGATTTGAGGGTAGGTTCAGAACCATCGAGGGTGTATAGAATATAGGCGCTCTCGATCGGAGAGGAAAGGGCTACCAGGGTCGAATCTTTGAAGGTAGCCTGTCCAAGGTCGATGGAGGGTGCCGGGATGATCAGGTAATCGGCAATCCTGGATGGCGGAGCTGCATTCATTCCGATACCCCAGGCTTTGTTGGGCGTGGGTCCCATCGTGAAGGCGAGTTCCCCGCCCTCCATGATTTCTTCGTGAGTAATATAACAGCGCGAAAAAGGCTTGCCGTTAAGAGAAGCGGACTGGATATAAACATTGGCGTCACCCGCGAATTTGACCCTCACCGAAAAAGTCTTACCATTGCCTAAACGCATCGTCACATTGGGAAAAACCGGTGAGCCGATGGCGTATGTATTGGAAGCGGGTGTAACCGGGTAAAAACCCAGGGTGCTGAAAATATACCAGGCCGACATTTGCCCGCAATCTTCATTACCGATCAATCCATCCGGCTTATTGGTATAAAAATTACTACATATTCTGTCCACCAGCTCTTGCGTCTTCCAGGGTTGTCCGACATAATCATAAAGATAGGCCATGTGATGACTGGGCTCATTGCCATGGGCATATTGACCAATCAACCCGGTTATGTCCGATTGATCCCTGCCTGTGGTCCTCGAATCAGCAGAAAACAGCGCGTCCAGTTTCCTCGTAAAAGGTTCACGTCCTCCCATTAATGCCATCAAAACTTCAAGATCCTGCGGAACATAGAAAGAATATTGCCACGCGTTGGCCTCTGTGTAATTGAAATTGACCTCCGCCGGATCGAAAGGAGTGAACCATGTTTCATTCGACTTGGCCCGCATAAAACCGGTCATCTTGTCATACATGTATTTATAATACTGGGCACGCCTGATAAAGTCCTTGTAATCTGTCTGTTGTCCCATTGCCTGGGCCATCCGGGCAATGCACCAGTCATCGTAAGCATATTCAAGGGTTTTTGACACCGATTCGCCTTCTTTATCAGCAGGTATGTAACCTTTTGTTTGATAATATTTCAGACCAAGATGGGACTGGTTGGCGCTGTGTTTCATCGCCTGCAGGGCTTTCAGAGTATCGTAATTCTTGATCCCTTTCAGAAAAGCATCCGCTATCACTGAAACCGAGTGGTATCCGATCATGCATCCCGTTTCATTGGAAGAGAGCTCCCATACCGGAAGAATACCGCCTTCGTCATACTGCTTCAGGAAAGTTCTGATAAAATCATTGGTTCTCCCGGGTTCGATCAGGGTGTAAAGCGGGTTGGCAGCCCGGTAAGTATCCCACAGTGAAAAAACCGTGTAGTAGTCAAAACCCTCTGCAGTGTGGACTTTCATGTCCCTGCCCCTGTAACTGCCATCCACATCATTGTAAATGTTGGGCTGCAACATGGTGTGATACAGGGCAGTATAAAAATTGGTCAATTGCTCCTGTGTCCCTCCGGTGACTGTCAACACTCCCAGCTCTTCATTCCAACGATGAACGGCCTGCATCCTCACTGAATCGAATGCCCATCCGGGAAGTTCCGCGTCCATGTTCTTTCGGGCTCCTTCGATACTGACACCTGAAATGGCAACTTTTACCAGGATTTTTTCATTTTTTTCTGTCTTAAAATAAAAAAGAGCTTTCAGGTTAGTACCGGCAACCTCAGTGATTCCCTGCCTGATTTGGTCATCAACCACGAGGGTGCTTGTCGCAAAGGGTTTTGAGAAGCGAACAATAAAAAAGACCTTTTGATTTTCGGCCCACTCCTGTGAAAACCGAAAACCTTCTATTTCGTTGGGTGCGGTAATACGGATTTCCGATTCGAGTACCTTATCGCGGTGTTTGAGGTCCAGGACAATCCCTGCCTGGGTTGAAGCGGGAAAGGTGTACTGGTGCAACCCGGTCCGGGTGGTGGTAGTCAGCTCTGCTAAAACCGAAGGTTTCTGAAGAAAAACCCGGTAATAACCCGGAGATGCTTTTTCCTCTTCCTTCCTGAAAGAAGAAGCATAGCCGTAGTCCCATGTCTCAACCGCGCTGTTGACCGGCATCAGCAAGATATCACCGTAATCTGAACAGCCGGTACCGCTGAGATGGGTATGGCTGAACCCGTAGATAACAGAATCGGAATAGTGGTATCCCGAACAACCATCCCACCCCTCAAGCCGCGTATCGGGGCTTAACTGAACCATTCCAAACGGGACGGAAACACCGGGAAAAGTGTGACCGTGACCACCTGTTCCGATAAAAGGATTGACATAATCAACAGGTGTGATCAACGATTGTCCCTGTCCGGAAATACCGTAAAAAAACAGGAAGAATGAAACCAAGGTGATGAACTTTTTCATTTGTTAATGCTTTTATATTTTATGGTAACGGATAGCTATCATTCAGTGATTCAAAAGTGAAAAGACGCTCGGGATCAACAATTTCCAAAGGGGAAGAAAAATTGATCCTGTAAACACGATCCGGTAGCAAATCCAGATAGTTGTCTGAAAATTCACCGGCAAGAGTCGTGCTGATGTGAAGCCCTTTGACCAGTTTCCTCGATGTTAAAATCAGTTCCGCACCTTTTGTAGTCTTGCTACAATGGATCGTTATCTCCGGGCGTTCGAGCCGAAGGTTTTTGGGAGCAGAGAAAAAGAGAAGGGAAGGATTTGTAAGCGTGTCGTCGGCAAACTGCGCAGAAAGCACTATCCTTGTTGTATCTGCACCTGCTAAAAATTCATCTTTCAGGGATTGATAAACCAGGGCAGTCTTTTCGGGGCCTGCAGTGGCTTGGAAACGAACCTCCCTGAGGAGGCGTCCGTCAAAAGCAATCAGTCTGACAATCATGTCTTTCGTGATAGGTTGGGCCAGATCAGAGGTGAGGTACAGTCTAACTACCCCGGTTTCCTCTGCAGGAATGATCAGTATTGGCTCAAACAACCGTTTTGCTTCATAGTACAAGGCTTTTTTGTTACCGTAATAATCAATGGATGACCATGATACGACAGGCCAACAATCGTTGAGCTGCCAATAGAGAGTCCCCATGCAGTCCGGTTTCCTTTTCCTGTGTGCCCGGATGGCGATCCGCATCCCGTCGGCTTGCAACAATTGGCTGACCAGGGTG
>CALMDO010000019.1 GCA_937862805.1 uncultured Bacteroidota bacterium | reverse complement strand
TTTCCTTTTCTTACTGAAAAGCGCTGCAAAATTTCCAGTATGCTCTGAAAGCACATCGGAGTTACGGTATGTCAGGTATTTCTACCAACCTTTCATCAGTCGGTTTGTTGCTGGCAAAAATCCCTCCCGGAGATCGATGAACCGCCGGAAGTACCGTCGTATTTTATCTCCAGGCTTCCATTAGTAGTGGTTCCGGTCGCCGAGATAGATACATTGGTACTTGTTAACGCCGTCACCGTGATGGACCAGGGGAGTTGGGGGTTGTGGATGGTTATGTTGCCTGACATGGTAGCATAGGTAAGCGATGCCATGGAGCCATCACCGGTGGCAGTGGCCGTGTAGGTGACAGTCATATTCACCGGAGGTTGGGTGGGTGTTGTGTAAAGGGTACAGGTCAACTCGGAAGCGTTTTTTTTACAGGCCGTGAAGATCGAAAAAGAGAGTGCCAGGAGAAGGGTAACAGCAATCAGTTTTTTCATGGGTTTCAGGATTCTAATCGTTTGATTATTTACGTATTATAGAGGATTTAGAATCAAAATTTCCCGAACCTCAGGCCGATGTTGGCGTTGAAATTGTTGATCAGTCCTGAACTGGTGTTCATCAGGTTCAGGTCGGGTGTGTACCGGTAAGAGACACCCACGTCAAGGCGCATAAATTTCAGCAGGTTGAGCTCCATCATCACGCCTGGTTCGACTACGAAAAAGCCGTCCCAATCAAGTGATTCACCACTGTGATTGTTATCGTTGTTGTTTTGCCACTTCCAGTCGTTGTAAACCAGTCCTCCTCCTCCGATCAGGATTGGGAAATTGAGATGAACGGGTGATTTGGGTAATACCCTGAATTCCAGTTTTAACCCGCCATACCCGCCATAAAGGTAACCCCCTTTGCCGTCTTTAATGTTGTCGTACCAGAGGTTTCCCGGGTTGATGATCCCGTACCCGGCCAATCCGACCGTAAAGAAATGGTCGAGGATCACGCCCATGCTCATCCCGAGTAAAAAGACATCCCTGCCTTTGAATTGTGTAAAGGCTGCATCCGGACCGACTACAAATCCGACTTTGATCGGATGATCATCCCGGTTGAAGAGGGTCTTGATCTCTCCCATGGATTTTGGAGAAACGGCTTTCGTGGAATCGGTCTGCCCCATGATAAATGGAATTGGCAGAGCCATCAAAAGGAAAATAAAGATTGCTTTTTTCATATCCGGAGATTTAAAATCCAAATTTACATGAAATTTTCAGGATTTTCGAAAAATCATCTCTATATTTAAGATTTCCAATGGTCTATATTTTACATGATGCTAATTGCCTGGCTTATGAAAACAAGGTGCTCATTTTTCTGCTCATTTTTCTCCTGTTCTTAGCAGGGTTCTGGTCTCGTTCCCCGACCACACGAAGCCTTACAAAGCGACCTATCTCCGCACCATCGCGTTCCTATGCTTGGCGGTAACGGCTTTAATCAAAAACTTTTGATAACCGGCGCTATTTTGACAAAGCGCTTCTATACGGCGAGCTGCGGGCAGCGAAGGTTCTCAAAGTGATTCGGTTGTGTTCGATTTGCAACATTTGTTCAACGATCCCTCCGTAGGTATTCAGGGAGAAACCTTCAATTGGAAAGCAGCAATGGGGTTTATACCGCTCGTTTCCTGAAAAAATAGCGGGATAAATTATGGATCCCCGGGCAGGTTGCTATTTCCGGATGATCAGTTTCTCGTGGAGTAGCTGCTGGCCCGTGGAGATTTGTAGTTGGTACAATCCCGGGGGATAGTTGCTGACATCCAGCGTATGTTGGAACGCGCCGGAATGAGCATCCATGTCGGCAACGCAAAGGGTCTGTCTGATGGGGGAGATCAGTGTGAGGGTGGCGGAGGACTCGCGCAAACTTTTCAGTGTAACAGTAACCTCGCTGTGCGCGGGATTGGGGGTCACCTCAACACGAAGAGAATTGTTGGTGGTTTCTTCCATACCAGTGCAGGGATCGAGGTGGAGGTGTTTGATGCTGATGATGTTTCCGGAACAGGGTTGCATGGGTTGTACCATCAATACCAGATCAACCAGTCCGGAAGTTATATCCTGCGCGCCCGGGAAATAGTTGGTACAAACCGCAAATTTATCGCTGAACCAGCCATCTCCCATGGTCCCCCAGACAACCCGGTTACAATTTTCTGCCACCGCGTACAACGGTACCGGAGATGAGTACCAGCAAACGGTTGTATCGGGGGCAGTATAAACCGTGGGATAAGGTATGATCCTCACGGATACTGTATCGAAACGTGTCTCAATCCCGTCGGTGATGGCTGCAATGTACCGTGTATCGACAGAAGGTTTGGTCCTCGGATTTTGCTCACCGGAGACTAATCCCGGAGGAATGGAACTCCAGGAGTAGGTATAATTCCCCGATCCACCGTAGGCATAAGCTGAAAGCTGGATGGAATCGGGATCGGAGGAGCAAAGAATGATCGGGTTCGCAGAAGCCGCGCTGGAGAAAACATTGTCATAGGTAAAAGAACCAACGCGTGTTTGCCAACTGCTTCCAGAGGTGGTGGGGTAGTATTCGTTGGTGTACCAGAAGGTGGTGGGAGAGGAAGGGTCAATGCTCATGGCGCTGTAGTCGCCCCAGCGGCTGCGTCCGCTCCAGTTTCCCGTTTGGGAGCCACCTCCTTCTACGATGGATCGCTCATTAAAGGTCATGGTATTGAGGGGATCGTTGATCCGGCGCCCCGTATAGCGGATGGCCGGGTACATCGTGGTGCCGGAGACCGAATAACCCAGAGCGATGGTTCCCGCTGAATCCTGTGCAATGCTTCCCATCCAGCGGGAATGGTTGTCGGGTGCATAGGTTGATTGCTGATAGATAGTCCACCCTGAACCGCTGTTTCGGAGTTCATACCAACGGATGCCTGCTACTCCTTCTGCAGCGCTGACGGAGTGGTTCAGAACCATTGACGCGTATCCGGGGAAACGGCGGTACTGCTGGCGGTACATTAAGCGGTCGGAGAGGGTTTCGAGCAATTGGGGAGAATCTAATTGCGGAATGCCGTTATCGAAGCCACCCAGGGTATAAAAAGGATTGACGGTAAGATAGTTGGTATTCCCAAAAGTCGAATTGGCAGGGTTGTTCCAGTCGGCATGAAATTCGATGATCCCCAGGTGTTGGTCGTCGAAAGTTTTGATGTAAGTAAAATAGTTGGGAGTTCCTTGGTCGGGGAGATCTCCATCGCAATCGGCTGGCAGCAGGGAGGTGAACCCTTCATTACCTGCCGGAAGCGTAAAGGAAATACGAAGCGCATCGGGATCGCCTGCCAGCATGGCGTCGCGGTCATAAGCGAAAGCGCCGTTCCCGACCCAGCCCATCCCGCTTACAAAGTCGTTGGTCGACATATAATAGCCATCCTGCCAAACCCCGAACTTCGGGTAATCGGGCATGGCGTCGAATTCGTACTGATAACGGTACCAGCTTCCTGCCGGGTCGGAGGTCTGCGACACTGCGATCATCTGGTAGAATGGCGGTGTGGATGAACCGTTGGGAAGGGAAAACTGTGAGAAGAGCCACCGGTTGGCCTGTTCGTCGAAGAGCACGATGGCATCCCCATCGTTGGAGTTGTTGGGCATTCCCAGCCAGATGGTACTGTTGGCTCTGGGACCGAAAACCTTATCCCCGTTTTTGTTGTAGATAGCGTAAGAGCAGTTGACTACCTGAAAATAGTAGGTAAAACCCACATCACCATGGGTATCGGGGGGTACATAACCTGAGCCATTGCCCTGTGCATCGAAGTTGACAATGGTGGTGTCGGCCTGAATTGGACCGAAACCACGCTGAAGTCCGGGATCGTGCAACACGGGTGCACCCGGGTAATAATCACCGTTTCCTGCAGGTCTGAAAAAATTCATCACCACTCCGTCTTTCCAGCTTTTGTCGTAATCACTGAGAGGCAGGGTAACCATATCGCGCAGGGGTGGTGAAATATCAAAATATACCGGCCGGGCGGTTTTTGCCTTCAATGGCAGGGTTTGGCCGTCGGCAACCGTCGACAGCAGGAACAGGGGGCCAAGAAAGAGTAACACGGAACGCATGGGGGATGATTTATAATTGTCGGTAAAGATATGTATTTCAAGGATAAAACAGACGGACAGGGATAAGAATAAACAAACACCTTCACCTTAACTTTATCATAAAAAAAGACCGACAATCTTTTTATTGTCAGCCTTTTAATCAATTTTACCGGTGACCCC
>CALMDO010000018.1 GCA_937862805.1 uncultured Bacteroidota bacterium | reverse complement strand
TACCTCTTCCTGATGGAAAATGTGACCAAAAGGAAGTTCATGGCACCTGACAAGAATTATAATCAGGTAGTAGCCACAAAAATGTCAGGCTTTAAGGATCCGATCCTGGTTTTCCTTACTACCCAGATCCAGTCCTTCTCCTTCTACAA
This sequence comes from uncultured Bacteroidota bacterium, assembly GCA_937862805.1. Classification (GTDB taxonomy): domain Bacteria; phylum Bacteroidota; class Bacteroidia; order Bacteroidales; family FEN-979; genus CAIVAT01. The sequence continues at coordinate 4,010 of CALMDO010000018.1, read as the reverse complement.
ACCTTTCATTACCATCTTTCAACGGGAATATGTAAACCCGATCGGTGCAGGGAGTTTGAACAAGTATTTTTTCAAGATTGAAGATACGGCTTACAACAATAAAGATACCGTCTTTATCATCTCCTTCAGGCCTAAAAAAGGAACCAACTTCGACGGGCTGAAAGGGGTGATCGCGATCAATTCGAACCGTTGGGGCATCCAGAATGTTTCGGCGGAACCCTGGCCTCCTGCCGGAGGGTTTACCGTCAGGGTTAACCAGCTTTATGAATTGATCGATGGAAAGCAATGGTTTCCCGTGCAGTTGAACACCGATATCTCTTTCAGCAATGTTCGCGTAGGAAAATATAAACCAGTCGGCAGCGGGAAAAGTTACATCCGCGACATCGTCCTCAATCCTGAACTGGTACGACGCGAATTCAACCACCTGGATGTGGAAGTAGAGAAGGATGCCGGTCAGCGCACTGAACCATATTGGAACCAATTCAGGGTTGACACACTCAGCAGCAAAGACAGGCAAACCTATAAAGTACTCGACAGCATTGGTAAAGCCAACAATTTCGACCGTATGGCCAAGACGCTGCAAACCGTATTGACCGGAAAAATTCCCTGGGGCCCGATAGATATCGACCTGGACCGGATCGCAAACTACAACACCTACGAAGGTTTTGTGCTGGGTGCAGGACTCCATACCAACGACAGGCTGGTGAAAGGATTGAAAATCGGAGGGTTTTACCAGTACGCTTTCGCCATCTCAACCTCTAAGTACGGGGGAGACATCAGCTACCTGATCAACCGCCGGCACGATATCACCATCGACGCCGCCTATTCATACGACCTGATCGAGTCGGGTGGCGTTTCCTTCCCCTATGACCATGAATCGATCCTGTCAGGAAACTTCGGGCAGTTGCTGTTGAAGAAGTTAGACAAGGTCCAAAGTTTTGATTTTACCTTCGGATTTCGTCCCGCTAAATATACCCTTTTCCAAGTTGGATTTTCCAACCAGTTGAAAACCAGCACTACCTATGATTTTGCCACCCTGCAAAACAATGTTGTGCTGCTTGAGGATCAATTCAGATTCACCACCCTCACCGCAGGACTGAAATGGGCTTACGGCGAAAAGTTCATACAAACCACCGGGAATAAAATCTCCCTGGGAACCAAATACCCCGTGGTGTGGTTGCTCTACACCCGCGGCATCCGGAATTTTTTGGACGGGGAATTTGATTATAACAGGATCGATGTAAAAATTCGTAAAACATTTAACATAAAGTTTTTAGGAAAACTGACACTCCAATTTAACGGGGGTTACATCGACCAGCCAATCCCTGCCTGCAACCTCTATTATGCTCCCGGAAGTTACCGGCTGATCACCCTTTACGCACCGAACAGTTTTGCAACCATGAGAAGTAACGAGTTCCTATCGGATAAGTACGTCTCCCTTTATCTTTACCACAATTTCGGGAACCTGCTTTTCAGGGGCGGTAAAGGGTTTCACCCGGAATTTGCCCTCTCGCAAAACATCGGGTTCGGGTGGCTTGATCACAAAGAAAGATATTCATACAACACCCTGAACCCCAAAGAAATGTCGTTGGGCTATTACGAATCCGGACTGCTGATCAACAACCTGGTCAACCTCCGGTTGTACACCATCGGTATTGGTGCCTTTTATCGCTGGGGGCCTTACTCTCTCGACAATACCGCTGACAATTTTGCCTATAAGATCTCTATGATCTTCCCCTTCTGATCAACCGGGTGATTTTTTTTGACAAATCTGAAAAAAAGATTAGGTTTGTATTAGAAAAGAGAAGCGCTATGAGGGAACTTTACCATAAAAACAAACTCTTTTTCCTTATTGTATTTACCCTTGCCGGAGGGTTTCTTGCATGGTATTTCATTGATATAGTGATTTTTATCATTATTGCCGGCGTTGTTTCCATCATCGGGAATCCGCTGGTTGAACTGCTCGACAAGATCCGGATCAAAAAATTCAAATTGCCGCATGCCTTTAATGTTTCGCTTACACTGATCCTGATCGTGGGCGTATTTTTCGGGCTTTTCAGTTTTTTCATCCCTTTGATAATCAATGAAGCGGAAATGATCAGCAGCATCGATTCCCAGAAGCTGGCCGATTATTTCCGGGATGATCTCGCAAGGTTCCAGTACATGCTCACCCAGGTAGGATTGTTGTCGCACGGAATGACTCTCGAGGAAACCATCAAAGAGAGCCTGCTAAAGATCATTGATTTCGGACTGTTCTCCGACATATTAAAATCGGTTGTCTCTTTTACCGGTTCTTTGATCATCGATTTGTTCGCGATCATTTTTCTCTCCTTTTTCTTCCTGAAAGACCCGGGAATGTTGCCCGGATTTCTGTTAAAGGTCACCCCTTTCAAATACCGTAAACAGTTGCACAACGTTTTGTCGAGGAGCAAAAAACTGTTATCCCGTTATTTCATTGGTTTACTTTGCCAGATATCATTGAACATTCTTACCTATTCGCTGGCTTTATGGATCATTGGTGTGAAAGGGCCTCTTGCCATCGGGTTCTTTACCGGGATCATTATCATCATTCCTTACCTGGGGGGAATAATCGCGATGATAGCGGGAGTAGTCCTGGGTGTCACCGGGGTTATTGCCGTGGGGGATTATCCCATGATATTGCCGATGATCTTGCGCATCATCATTGCCATGGGTATTGTCCAGTTGATTGACAACAATGTTTTCGCACCGCTGATCCAGGGGAAAAGCGTTAAAGCGCATCCGGTAGAGATCTTCCTGGTGGTCATAGCGGCTGCCAGCCTGGGAGGTATGATAGCAATGGTGGTGGCCGTTCCCGCTTATGGTTTCATTAAAATCACAGCTTCTGAATTTTTAAGCAATTTCCCGGTCATCCGTAACTTTTCCGACACTGCCTGATCTTCATTCTATGGTCCGACCGGTCAACCACACCTGAATATTAACCTTTAATTTGAGGCATTATGGCAAAATCTGGATTAAAAGTATTGGCTGCAGGCTTACTGGGCGTTGCTGCCGGCATCGGGATCGGTATCCTGATCGCTCCTGCCAAAGGTTCAAAAACCAGGAAGAGACTGAAAAAACAGATCCTGGATATTGCTACTATGGTGGAGAATGAAATCTCGGAAAAAGTCCATTCCGTAAAATCCGCTTTTTCAGTGGAGACCGAAAACGGCGACAGTACAGAAAAAGAGGCACAACCTGAAGAGGAGGTCCGGTAATGGAATCGGGAAAACTCTCAGACAATTTCACGTCGTTGACGGAGAATGTCAAAGACTACATCGACCTGCGGATCGATTACCTGAAACTGATTCTCACGGAAAAACTTTCGCGGCTGACCGCTTTCTTCCTGATCGCTGTGATCTTTTTCATCCTGGCGATGTTCCTGCTGCTTTTTCTCTCCCTCTCTTTTGTTTTCTGGTTTGGAGAGGTTACCGGCGCTTCATGGTTGGGGGCTTTGATTGTCACCGCTGTTTACGTGGTGGGTGGCCTTTTCATCTACCTGATGCGTTATAAAATGTTCATCAACCCGCTCGTGACGCACCTCACCAAAATTTTAATGGAGGATTCTGATGAAGACAAGTAGCCGATACCATGTCAAAACAGGAAAAATCCGGTCGTTGGAAGACATTGCTGCAGAAAAAGCGCGCCTGAAATTCGAGATCCGGTTAAAAGAGGAACACATCCGTACCAACTATCACCACATCCTGGAAGCCTTCACCTTCCGCTCACTGGCTTCCAACCTGGTGACAGAGATCTCCTCCTCCGGCCCTTCCGTGTTAACCAAGGCGATTTCAATCGGAAAATCTTTCATGGAAAAAAGAAAAAAGAAGAAAAAAGAAAAACTCTCAGGTGCTTCATCCAACACCCTTACGGGTCATTAATAGCGTGAAAGTGGCTTCGGGTTACCTGGCCGCGCTGCTGACCGGGAAACCTCATCCTTCGGGAAAACCTCTTGCCGTAAGTATCGAAACAAACAATACCTGTAACCTCCA
>CALMDO010000017.1 GCA_937862805.1 uncultured Bacteroidota bacterium | reverse complement strand
TGGGATTCCATCGTGCTGACCGGTTCCAATAAACTGATGTACTGGATCCCGGTAGGATTCGCCCATGGATTCGTTACCCTGGAAGACGATACGATCTTTTTCTATAAATGTACCAGCGTTTATAATAAACCTTCTGAAGGCAGCATTTTGTGGTGTGACGAGACATTAAAGATCAACTGGGGCGTTGACCAGCCCGTTATTTCGGAAAAGGACCGTATCTCACCTCTTTTCAGGGATTTCGTCTCACCTTTCTGAGATGAGCTGCCCCCCTCTTACTGAATTAATCAAATGATGAATAAAGGAGCATTTTTTTTATCGGGAGTACTTATCGGAATCGTGTTGTTGGTTTCCGTTTGTGCTGTTGTCGACAAGCAACTTCCTGAACAACAGTACCGTAATCTTTTCTTTGATAACACAAAAGTAATGGCGCCGGCAGTGCCTGCTGAAGCCGGTTTTGCTGGAGAACCTGCACCGCTCGACATGATCTATGTCAGAGAAGCCCTCGATCGTGAAATCATGGCTGCAACGTTTATGCATTCTTCGACAATCATGATGTTCAAAAGAGCCAACCGCTATTTCCCTGTGATTGAACCCATTTTGAAAAAGAACGGGATCCCGGATGATTTCAAATACCTGGCTGTTGCCGAAAGTAACCTGGCCAATGTCACTTCCCCCGCAGGAGCAGAAGGATACTGGCAAATCATGAAAGCCACCGGGATTAAATACGGGCTGGAGATCAATGAATTTGTCGATGAACGGTACCATATTGAGAAAGCCACGGAAGCAGCCTGCCGTTACCTGCAGGAGGCTCGCCAAACTTTCAAAAGCTGGACAGTGACCGCGGCTTCGTACAACCGTGGGATGGGGGGTATGGATAAAGCACTTAAAAACCAACAACAATCGGACTTCTATGACCTCTGGCTGAACGAGGAGACGGCCCGTTACATTTACCGCATTTTAGCGTTGAAGGAGGTTTATCTGAATCCGGTCAGGTACGGATTTTATCTTCTCGAATCCGAGTTCTATCCGCCGCTGCCAGCACGGACCATCAGCGTTGACAGCGCCATCCGTGACCTTCCCTCTTTTGCCGGAAAATTTGGCATCAGCTACAAAGTACTCAGGGAGCTGAATCCCTGGATCCAGGATTATTCTTTGCCCAATAAGACAGGTAAGCGATACCAGTTCCTGATCCCGGAGAAAAAAGAGTTACGTACCGAAAACTTCATGAAAAAGATTCAACCCGGCGAGACCTTTTTCCACGATACCCTCACCATGAAATCCATTCACTGAACACAATCCATCTCAGAAACACCGTGGAAGAGCATCTTGAAGTTTATGGCGCCCGGGTACACAACCTGAGAAATACCGATGTTGTCATACCCCGCAACCGGCTGGTGGTAATGACCGGTCTGAGCGGAAGCGGGAAATCCTCCCTCGCATTTGATACCATCTACGCGGAAGGGCAACGTCGGTACATGGAGACCTTTTCATCGTATGCACGGCAGTTTATTGGCAACCTTGAAAGGCCCGATGTGGACAAGATCAGCGGTTTGAGCCCGGTGATCGCCATTGA
>CALMDO010000016.1 GCA_937862805.1 uncultured Bacteroidota bacterium | reverse complement strand
GAATCCTCCGTTCAAGGTACTGACTGACATAATACTCATTGATAAGTCCTGAAGTAATCGATTTCAGTCCGACATCCTGCACAAGAATCAGATCCAGTTCTACCGGTTCCTTCGAATGGTTGAGCAACGCAATGTTCCACCGCCAACTGCAACTTTTTTCCGATATCCTGAGAGAACACTCATACCCTATTCCCTCCCACTCTCCTTTGGCAATAAACTGGTTATCATCGGTACAAAAACTACTGTTGCTCCGTGGACCCAGCAGCGGAATGAAGCCTCTGGAAGGTTTATTTTTCCTCAGGTAAATGTTGCTACCGGCATACGAAAACAAGGAAGCAGGTTTCAGGCTGATCCTGATGGGATCCATGTCAATGCAACGAATGGAGCCATTGTCCAGAAATGTGAACGACAAGCCATACGCATTGGAGCATTTCATAGGTGAGGGTTTTAGTGAAGGACAATTTTCATTGTCATTTCTGATTGATGTTTGTTTGAATACCGGATGATCACCCTTGCCTCTTCCCGTTGTATCGGTAAGGGTTTTTCATCTAAAAGACAGGTTCGGATCGCGTCGGTTCCCTCTCCTTCAAGCAATAACTCTCCCTGCAGATCACGGTTTCCGTAAAGCTGTAAGGTGACTTCCCCGGCACCACTCTGAACCTCCAGAACATCGGAAGTTGCATGGAGCAGGAGAATGTTATTGGTGAGGCGTAATCCGACAGGTATGATCAAGCCATACAAAGCAGGCCAGAGAAATTTCTCCGGGATATAAGGAATGGAGAGTTTTTCCTTGCTCACCGGGTGGGTGTATCGGATCCGTGCCGGCTGGTCTTCATTGTAATAGTTACCGATAAAAAGAAGGGCCGATTCCTGTTCGGTGAAACGTTCCCTTAAGATCATGAAAGGGTTATCGGCAGAAGCATGGCAAAGCTCCACATCCTGTTGATCCAACAACTTTTTATATACCGGCAAGTGCCCTTCGGTATCGAATCCCATCCATGTTCCCATGTGGATCAAAGAACCCCGACCTGTCTTCTTTTCAAAACCACAACATGAACCTTCAAGAGTTCTTGCTATTACCACGGCTTCTCCCAAATTCTTTTCATCGTAAATGATCAGAGGGTTAGCACATTTGATATCTTTAAAACCATAGATATCGATCAAGGGGGAATCGATAGTCTCTTTACCGGAGGGACAGATATTAAGGGCATCTCTGATAATCGTACAGGGTTGTTGGTTCAGATTCCTGTCGGGCAGGAACGGGAACAGGATCAACCGGCCACCTGAAAAAGCGTAATCAACAAGGGTCTGCTGACTGGCAGCATCCATTTCATCAGTAGTGAGGGTCCAAACCTGTGGATAGGCTGCCAACTGACCGGCATCGGTCCGGGTAAGGTCAATCATTTCATAATCGACATTGAGGAATTGAAGCACCTTGAGCAATCCGTCAAAATAGGCAGGTCTTCTGATGGCAGAAGGGACAAAAGTCAGATTGCAGCGTTCATCCGCTGGTCGTTCGAGCTCAGTGGTGTAATAAGGTGGGTAAAATAAGACCCCCACGGCCGCTCTCCGGGTTGCATTGACAATCTCTTTCTCGGCTGTGCGAACGATACGGTTCATCCTTGTCACAAGCGGGTAAGCGCCGGCAGGCTCTCCTTCGGCGCTGAGCGGCGTAAACCAATAGAAAGTTTCACCTGAATAACCTTTTCGTGGCTGATTTCTCCCTTGCGAGAACATGTAGTAATTCCAACCTGTCAAACCGTTGGCAACACTTGCTTTGTAAAAAAGCTCCATCTCTTTAGGGTTGGTCACCACATGGTACTCTCTGGAACCACTTTGAAACTCGGCTGCGAACAACGGTTTGTTGCCCTGCATAGCCCGGAGGATGTCGTTAATGATGCGGTCGTCGTGGAGGTTTCTGTAAGAGAAAAATTCCGGGATATGGTCAACGCCAAAGACAATTTCACTTTTATCACGAAAAAGATCATCGTACATAGTGATGTTGACCGGAAATTCATAGCCATTGCCATAGATCCACCCAGGGAGGTTATGGTATACGGGCAAGGTGATCCCTTTTGTCCGGATTTGGGAAGTCAGCAAGCGGAGGTAATCACCATAGTACCTCCTCCAGAAAAGGTGCCAGTCGTAATCGCGGCTCTTATCATGTTTCGACTGGTAAGGGATTTTTCCATCAGGAGGTAGTTCAATGTCATCAAAATGGTCGTACCGGCAGCCCCAATTTTGGTTCAATCCCTCGATGGATGGATATTTTGAGGCCAGGAAGCTGATCCATCGGTTACCGACCTGATTCCCATAGTCGGCTTGATGTGCCAGCCAGGAGAAGACTCCGATTTCATTGCAGACTTGCATCATGATGACCGGTCCTCCGGCGCTGTATTGGTGATCGCGGATCAGGGGAAGGAT
>CALMDO010000015.1 GCA_937862805.1 uncultured Bacteroidota bacterium | reverse complement strand
AAAACTATGAAATTTCTTTTTATATCAAAGGGGAATCCCCTTCCAATAATTTGGAAATCAAATTTCTCGACAGTACCGGGAACAATGTCTGGTGGGTTATAAACCGGAGTTATGATTTTCCTGATGAGTGGACGAAAATCCGGATCAAAAAAAGACACATCAGTTTTGCCTGGGGACCGACCGCCGATCAGCAACTGAAACGAATTGACCGGATTGAATTTACGGTATCATCGGTGGTCGGAGGTAAGGGTGCCATCCTGATTGACGACCTGAGATTCGAAAAACTTCCTCCCGAATTGCATTCATGGCCCGCCCCTGTTGTGAAAGCAACATCCTTTTTTAAAGATCACACACCGCAATTGGTTGCTGATGGTTCTGAAAATTCATGGTGGGAAAGTGAAGGAGATGAGCCCGAGCAGTTGGTGCTTGATTTCGGACAACGAAGAGAATTAGGAGGGCTACAAATCAATTGGTTGACGAATAAGGAAGCATCATCGTATGAAATACTACTGACTGAAAACGGGAACGACTGGACAAAGGTTTACACTGCATCCAGCAATCAAAGAGAAAAGAGTTTTATCCGGCTTCCGGAAGCTGAAGCTAAACAACTGAAAATAAAATTCATATCAAGTAAAAATAAAAAGGGTTTCGGCATCCGTGAGGTCAAAGTCCTTGATATAAAGCAATCGATGACCATGAACGATTTTCTGATTTATGTTGCAAAGAATTCACCGCCCGGAGATTATCCACGCTACTTCTCAGAAAAAGCCACTTACTGGACTGTCATGGGTGCCAACAACGACTTGGAGGAGGCGATGATCAACGAAGACGGCATGGTTGAAGTCGACAAAGGCCGTTTTTCCATAGAGCCCATGTTGGGCATCAATGGAACCCTGCTCAACTGGAACAAAGTTGCTTCAACTCAATCAATGGGTGAAGCCAACCGGATGAATAATTTTGATTTCATGCCGTCAGTCACTTGGCAATCCAATGGTATCGATTTTTCTACCGGCGTTATAGCGACCGGACAGGCCAACAAGGATTCGCACCTTGACATTGTTTATACCCTCAAAAACAATCAGAAGAAAACAACAGAAATACAACTCTACCTCCTGATCCGCCCGTACCAGGTCAATCCGTATTACCAGTTTCTTAACATGTCGGGTGGCGCAGGGAAAATCCAAACCATCCGTGCAGAAAAGGAGGGTTGGATCATGGTGGATGACAAAGCCGTCATACCCCAGACATCTTTCACCAGGTTCGGAGCGGCAGCATTTGAAGAAGGTGCGCTTCCAGGGCTTCTTCGCAGCGGGAACTTTCCACAGCGACAGGCAGTGACAGATGCCATGGGACAAGCCAATGGTGTCATTCAATACACGTTGCACATGGAGCCGGGGGATACCTGGTCGACCCATGTGGTAGTCCCTTTCTATGACGTACCCCATGAAAAGATCATCCGCAATATTGACAAGGAAATCAGCCAGACCCGCGATTTCTGGAAAACCAAAACAGGACATGTGACCTTTAAACTGCCTCCATCTGCTGACCAGATCATCAATACTTACAGGGCCAACCTGGCATATATCCTGGTTAACCGGGATGTAGCCGGTATCCAGCCCGGCAGCAGATCCTACGAAAGAAGTTGGATCCGCGACGGATCGCTCACCTCGTCGGCGCTGCTGAAATCAGGGATTGTTGATGAAGTCAAAGATTTCATCAAATGGTACGCTGCCCATCAGTATGAAAACGGTAAAGTGCCTTGTGTGGTTGATTTTCGCGGACCTGATCCGGTTCCGGAAAATGACAGCCACGGTCAACTCATCTACCTGATCCGGGAATACTTCAATTTCACCAAAGATACGGCCTTCCTGAGATCCATGAACAGTCATGTGATCAAGGCGGTAGAGTACATCGGGTTGCTTGTGGCCGAGCGTTCGACCGACTATTTCAGACAAGGAAATGACAGCATCCGCGCTTATTTCGGACTGGTTCCTGAATCGATCAGCCATGAAGGGTATTCAGCGAAACCCATGCACTCATATTGGGATGATTTTTTCACAATTAAGGGATTAAAGGATGCTGCTGACATTCAACTGATCCTGGGTGAAAAGGAAAACTATGAACTGGTGTGCAAAATGCGCGATGAATTCACTGTGAACCTTTATAACTCCATGCGACTCGCCATGA
>CALMDO010000014.1 GCA_937862805.1 uncultured Bacteroidota bacterium | reverse complement strand
ACAGTCGAACCATCCGAGGGGTCGCCGGGTTTTGATGGCCGGGACAAGAAGGGGATTGGGATGGTAGGCGGGAAGAGTGGTAACCCGGTCAGCATAGTGTCGCAGGTTCGTCAAAGCTGCCTCCCTCAGATTCAGCCTTTTATCTTTCGCTGTGCAAAGAATCATCGACTCAATATCTGCCGCGCCGAATGAGGCAAAGCTGTTTCGAAGGTGATCGATCGACTGCCACAACCGGCCATAACCTCCCGGTTTCAGAAGATCGGAGCAATAAGTAACCGGTTTCAATCCGCAAGCCAGTATTGATGCGATGTTAAAACAATCGGCACCGCCTGCAAATGAGAGATCAAGCTCCCCTTTAAAATCCTCCTGAAGTTTGAGGGCAAGAGTGATACTTATCGGGTGCAGCGCCCTGCCGCTCATGTACATCATGGCCTCATCCTTGCCGAAAACATTTTTGTGGTTGATGCTCTCAAGTGTATTGGTGAGTTTGATGCTGAAGTCTAATCCTTCTTCCGTTGACGCCTGTTGAAGGGAACTGATTATTTTGAGCGCGTCGTGATATTTAAGATCGTGGTCGAAAGCGGCATCAGGTACATGGGTCTCAAAGCCCAGCTTATCATTCAGTATATTTCTTAACGTGTCGGCTCCCAGCAAAGTCGGGTTCAGTTTTATTGTAGTATGCAGTCTCTTGTCACGGATCAGGTACAGCCCGATTTTATCAATTTCCTCCGGTGGGCATCCGTGCATTGTGCTCAGGGTCACGTGGTTGGAAATAGTGCCAGGGATTTCCAGGGAGTCGATAGCAGGGTAAATCTGACGGATTTCATCACGGGCAGTTGCTAAAGCAGCACTACAGTCGCTCATCTGGTTAAAAAACCATTGGACGTTATCCTGAAGGATGCCATCGAGGTTGTAACCCACACTCATGTTGAAAAGTGTTCCGACGGGACCTTCCAATCTCATTTCTTTGTGAAGGATGTGGATGAGGATCCAGGCGTTGAGATATTCGCGGAATGACTGACGGATCTTCAGTTCCTGCGACCATTCGCAATTGTATCCCTCATCCTGCATGTCGATGCAGGGTTTGGAGACTTTTAGTTCATCCAGGGTCTGGATGGTTTTCAGTTCGATATAACGGGCCCCGCAGAGCCAGGCTGCGATGATGTTCTGCGATAGTTGGGTATGCGGTCCCGCAGCAACTCCCAGAGGGGTTGCAAGGAGGGTACCATACCGTTCAATGCGAAAAGGATCCTGTTTTCCCGGATAAAAAAATAAGCTTCCCGGAATGTTGAACAACCGGTTATGGCGTATCTCTGAAAGCACCATGTGTACCAGTTGAGGGAGAGGGAGGGGTGTGAAGTGATCAGACAAGGCGGATATTTTTGAACCGTCAAAATTAGGCAATCGATGGTGGAAATGAAAAGTTTTTTTGGGCTTTGATCTTTCCATATTCTTTACCTTTGTACTGACAGTAACCCCATGGTGGAAATCAAAATTTTGCCTGGAGCTGTTAACAAAATAAATAACGTGAAACACTTTTATGGATCTAACCAAAGAATTTATTGATCAGGCATTTAATGACGCTTTTGAAGCAGTTCAGAACAATATCGGAGGACCTTTCGGTGCAGTCATTGTAAAAGATGGAAAAATCATCGGAAGAGGAGTCAATCAGGTCACCTCACTGAATGATCCTACCGCTCATGCCGAGGTGATGGCCATCAGGGATGCCTGCAGCCATATCGATCATTATGACCTGGAAGGATCCATTATTTACACTACCTGTGAACCTTGTCCGATGTGTTTATCGGCTATATACTGGGCCAATATCCAAACGGTGTATTATTGTTCCTCCCGCCGGGATGCTGAAGCCATCGGATTCCGTGACAATCATATCTATGAGGAGCTGAATCTTCCGCCTGACTTACGCAGTGTGAAGTTCCAGAAAATTGAAAACCCGCGGGCCGAATCTCTTTTCAGGTCATGGGTAAATAAATCAGATAAGACTCCTTATTAATAATGATACTTACTCTCGAGAATATTCTTTTGGTGGGCTCTTTATTGCTCATACTCAGTGTATTTTTCAGTAAATCAAGTAAATATGGGATTCCGACAGTGGTTCTTTTCCTGTTGGTGGGTATGTTGGCCGGCACCGACGGAATTGGCCAGATCAATTTTTTTGATATCCATCTTTCAAAATTTATCGGCACTGTCGCGCTTATCCTGATCCTTTTTTCCGGAGGCCTCGACACCCGTTTTGCTGATATAAAACCAGTCATTGTGCCTGGAATGCTGCTCTCTACCCTGGGAGTGATCATTACCGCGTTGACAACCGGAGTGTTCATCTGGTCAGTCACCCATCTTTCACTTGTTGAGGGACTCTTACTGGGATCCATCATCTCTTCGACCGATGCTGCTTCCGTCTTTTCCATATTCAGAGCAAAAAATTCCGGATTGAAAGGGAGGATCAGGCCATTGCTGGAACTGGAAAGTGGAAGCAACGATCCGATGGCATATTTTCTAACCTTGTTTTTCATTTTTATCCTTAAAAGTGAAGCGGTTTCATTTTCCGGACTTGTTTTCTTTTTTATCAAACAGTTTGCCTTGGGCATTCCATTCGGGATCTTTATGGGCTTTGCCATAGTCAGGATTATTAACCGGATCAGTCTTAACTCAGATGGTTTGTATTCAGTTTTCCTGATCGCGATTGCCGTTTTTACTTTTGCAGTCAGTGATTTTATCGGGGGCAATGGATTTCTATCAGTTTACATCGCAGCGGTCATTCTTGGTAACAGAGATTTCGTTCACAAAAGGAGTCTGACAAAACATTTCGACGGGCAGGCATGGTTGATGCAGATCATCATGTTTTTGACCCTGGGTTTACTGGTTTATCCTAAACAATTGCTGCCGGTAATTCCAATGGGATTGTTGTTCTTTTTTTTCATTTTATTGGTTTCCAGACCATTGGCAGTTTTTCTTTCGCTGCTTTTTTCCGGATTTAATTTGCGTTCAAAGTTTTTCATCTCATGGGTAGGTTTGCGCGGCGCCGTACCGATCATTTTCTCGATTTATGCTTTGGATGCGAATCTCGATAACGGGCCTTATATCTTTAACCTGGTCTTTTTCATCTCTTTGCTTTCTGTCCTTCTTCAGGGGTCTACCATCCCCTGGGTTGCCTCCTTATTGGGGCTTTCCGTTCCAATTTCCATGCGGAAAAAATCAGCTGTGGAGGCCGAATACATTACGACCATTAAACCGGTAAGAGCAGAACTGGAGATCCGCGGTGATTCTCCTTTTGTAAAAAAATCGCTGGTTTCTTTAGCACTTCCCAAGGAAGTATTGATCTCTATGGTAACCAGAGAAGAGGTGCTCTTTGTTCCCGACGGGACAACTGTTTTTCAGGAAGGCGACCGTTTGACGGTAATGACAGATTCTGAAGAGATTATGGATGGTTTTAGGAAACAGATCAATCCGGGTTGATGACCTGACTATTCAACCCCTGCCTTATTTGGCCGGTAAGTATCCGCTACTGTTCAGATCAAGACCAAATTCGACCAGTCCCAATCCTTTAGCGTCGTCGAAAAGGCATTCTCCGATACCCAGCTTCACTCCATATTTACCGTCGTGAAGGTAGTGGAATTCATTCTTACGCCAGAATTCAAGGCGATGGATCTTCGCGCCACGGGTGGTCAGGTTAACTTTACCATGTTGAGGGTACAACTGTTCTTTCAATATGGTATCCTCAACGGTACAATCAATGATGGCATCGGTACTCCCGTCGGGGTGCGTTATAAAACCAAAAGTGAGGTGCTTCATGAACTTCCACTGAATGCAGGTAACGGACCAGTGAAATCCTTCAACCGAAGTGCCGGTCATCCTAAAATGACGGTCCCGGTTGTCCCAGTTTAATGATCCAAAAGAATGGCCCCGGCGTCCTGACATAGTCACCTTGACCGGGGTTTCATCCAGCAGGATCGTCCCTGTCAGCGTACCAGTTTGTTCATAATGAACCGTTTGGATGCTCTTCAGCTGGTGACAGAACTTTTTTGTCCATTTTTCAGCCGCTATGGCATTGGCTATCGTTCGAATGTCATAGCTTTTCCCAAATTCATAGATGGGATGATTCCCT
>CALMDO010000013.1 GCA_937862805.1 uncultured Bacteroidota bacterium | reverse complement strand
ACAACGATAAACTTCCATGGTTGAGAATTATTGGCTGAAGGTGAAAGTCTGGCTGATTCAATGCACACCTGAATCTTCTCTTTTTCAACCGGTTGGTTCAGGTACTTCCTGTCACTCTGACGTCTTTTTACAAGTTCCGAAAATTCCATGTTCTAAATCTTGTCCAATCAATTTCGTAATAAATTAATACCTATCCGGATACAGGTTGCAAAGAACCCTCGCGGAGAATGCAAAGATCATAAAAAATTGGACAGGCAGGAAGTGTTACTGGTTCAGATTAAATATGTACCTTTGGTTCCTGAATCATTTACTGTACCTCATCATTAAACAATCCCTATGAAAAAGTTTTTACTGCTCATCACCATTCTCTGGTTCTCCATGGCTGCGTCAGCCGGAGATCTGATCAAACTGAACTTCAAAGAGATCTCCCAGGTCAAAACCCATTTAGCCGACAGGCAATTGCGTGTGCATTATACGAGTGACCGGTTCCTGATCGCCACGAGCGAAGCCGCCGTACCTGCCGATGCACAAATGCTGAATAAAAACGCCTGGAACGCAGGGCAAAATTATTTCATTCTTTGGACTAAACCGGAACTGAAAACAGCTTACCTTTCCAAAATTGCTCCTTATATCACTATTCTTGATGAAGCTTCCGACTACCTTATCGTAGAAGTCAGCGATCAGAATGTCACCCGGCTTTTCCCCTCTGTCCATGGAGGCGTGGTGAAAATCAACCGCAACGCCAATACCACTCTTCCCTCTTCCACGACCCGGTTAACCACTCCCAAAGAGATAGATCCATTCATTACCGAAATGATGGAACAAATCAATCCCGACACCATTCAAAGCACCATACAACACCTGCAGGATTTCGGTACACGGAATTGTCTCAGCGCTCAGGGAATCCAGGCACAAAACTGGATAAAAGCAAAATTTGAATCTTACGGATTGCCGGTCACCCTGCAGAACTTCACGGTCAACGGGCAAAATTCCAGCGCCAACGTGATAGCCACCATCCCGGGAACCAAATTCCCCGACCAATACGTCATCTTAGGAGGCCATTACGATTCTTACTCCTATTCCGGAGCTGCACCGGGCGCTGACGACAACGCAACCGGTACCGCTACAGTCCTGGAACTGGCAAGACTTCTCAGTCAATATACTTTCGACCGCACCCTGATCATGATCGCTTTTTCGGGTGAAGAGTATGGCCTCTATGGAAGCGCTGCATACGCTACCATGGCCCAAAACCAAGGAATGAACATCCTGGGCTACTTTAACACCGATATGTCAGGTTACCTTAACCCCGGGGATGAGATCCATACCGACATGATCGCTCCCGCTTCTGC
>CALMDO010000012.1 GCA_937862805.1 uncultured Bacteroidota bacterium | reverse complement strand
GTGTCTGATCTGACTCCAGATGGGCAAGGTCAAGAATTGAATTAAGGGTGGCCATAAGCCGTTTTCCGGAAGTCAGAATGGTATCGGCCATATCGATATTTTCAGGAGTCGAATGGGCCTCTTTCAGGATTCGGGCAAAGCCCAATATCCCGTTCATCGGAGTCCGGAGTTCATGGTTAATGTTCATCAGCAGGGAGGATTTCAGCCGGCTCGATTCTTCTGCTTTTTCTTTGGCTGTGATTAGTTCTTCCTTGATCCGATTCCGTTCGGTGATATCGCGCAGGATGCCGACGGCGCACCATTTCCCTTTGATCATTACTGAAGACAGGGATAATTCGACAGGAAACTCGGTGCGGTTTTTATGGACAGCATGAAGTTCGAGGGTCCGGTTGATGGCTTCTCCTTGTCCTGAAGTTTGGAAATCGGTGAAAACCGCTTGATGTTTTTCCAAATACCTCAAGGGAACGATCAGTTGGTGAAGGTTTTTCCCGATGGCCTCCTCTTCTCGATAACCCAGGATGCGTGAGGCTGCATCGTTCCAGAAGGAGATATTGCCTTCATTGTCGATCAGGATGATAGCATCTTTCACGGAGGAGGCTATGGCAAGAAGGATCCCTTCCTGGTCGCGAATGGCATCTTCAGCCAGTTTGTGTTGCCGGCGGACCTTAAATTCACGCAACTCGCGCTCGATGGCCGGCACCAGGCGATGCAGGTTTTTTTTCATCACGTAATCGGTGGCGCCCATTTTCATGGCCATTACGGCAGTCGATTCTCCCATGACGCCGGAAACAAATATGAAAGGGATTTCGGTATCCCGTTCACGGACGATGGCCAATGCGATCAATCCTCCAAAACCGGGCATCTCGTAATCGGAAAGGATCAGATCCCAGTGTTTTTCATCCAGCGCTTTCAATAAGGTATCCTGTTGTTGTACCCGTTGCCAATCAGGGTCAAAATTTCCTTTGATCAATTCCTTGATTAAAAGATCGGTATCCTCTTTGGAATCTTCGATGAACAATACTTTTAACGGTTTGAGTGCCATACCGGTTTGTTAAGTATTTATATCTATTGAAACAAATATACGTCAAATTCGAGGATTTACATACAAAAGAATATAAATTGGATTTTTACTCATCGGATAACCTGAAACAAAAGAGGCTGCCCCGGTTGAGGCAGCCTCTTTGATCAAAAATGTGTAATCACTAATATTTCAGGAACTTCATGGTGTATGGAGCGCCTGATTCAGCATAGAAAGTAATAAAGTACAAACCATTGGAAAGTGCATTGAGGTCGATGGCTTTCCTTCCTGCAATCATGTTCGCTGAACGGTAAACTTCCTGTCCCACCGTGTTTGTGATGATAACTTTTGTAAGGTCAATGGAGGCGTTGATGTTCAGTACATCTTTTACAGGGTTAGGATAGGTTTGGATCTTGCCTGCCAGGGAAACTTCGCTGATTCCTTCCGGAAAAACTTTTCCCCATTTCAGGCTAAAGGTAGTATCCTGACGAACTTTGTAAACACGGTTTGGATCGCCAGTCCATTCACCACCATTCCATCCTTCACCTTTGAAGAATTTAAGTTGGTAGGTACCGATGGAATCGAGGGTCATCGTGATGGTATAGAGGGAGTCGGTGAGGGGTTCAACCGCCGTCAGCAGGTTGTTGAGATTGGTTCCCGGTTCGTTCCAGGTTCCATAGATTCCGCCGAAGTTACCCGCGATATAAATGGACTCGCCTGCCAGGCCGGAGCCTTTCACATCGACGTTGAAGGTTACCACGGCAGGTTTAACGCCCCATTTATAGGTCAGTTCTACGTCATTTTCGATGGTCACTTTCCGGTTCGGATCGCCGGTCCATTCGCCGCCATTCCATCCTGCTCCGATGAAGAATTTAAACTGATAATCAGCGGGGGGAACGATGATAGTAGCGGTATAGACCGAATCCCCGTCGAGGTCAACCATCTCGTTGTTGGCGTTGCTTCCGGGTTCATTCCATGTTCCGTAGATACCGCCAAAGTTACCGGCAAAGTAAACCTGCTCACCGGCTTGCAAACCGGAGCCGTGCATATCGACGTTAAGGATTACTTCGCTTGTGGGGATGATCGGGTTGGGATCGTTGTTGAGCAGGATGTCATCGAAATAGATGT
>CALMDO010000011.1 GCA_937862805.1 uncultured Bacteroidota bacterium | reverse complement strand
TCATGATGACCGGTCCTCCGGCGCTGTATTGGTGATCGCGGATCAGGGGAAGGATCTGGTCATACCAGCAAGCCACTTTTTCGAGGTACGTCGGGTTAAAAAGGCTGACCCCGTCACTTGAAACAATAGCTCCATTGCTGTCTCTCATCTTGATCTCTTCGAGGTACCTTTCCAGAAACCAATCGGGAAGTCCTGCACCTCTGAACTCGGCCAAAATGAAGGGTCCTGGCTTTAAAATGCAGGTAAGGCCGTATTCTTGACAAAGTTTAAGCCACCCGGTCAGATCCCTCATGGGATGGGTGGTGCCATCAAAATCAAAAACATTTTCCTCAGGTTCATGCCATGCCCAGGGAACATAGGTGCTGATGGTCGAAAGACCTGCCTTCCCGGCAGCTTCCAGATGTTTTTCCCACAATCTCTTTTCTATCCTGAAATAATGGATCTCTCCCGAGATCAGGAATTTTTTTTCCCCATTTTGATAAAAATGGTTGTCTTTAATCCGGAAATCATTCATTATCAAACTGATTAATCGTTATTCGACGCGTCTGTTGCCGCATTCCCGTGGAGATCACCTACTGGCTCTTTTCCATTGCTTCGTTGTTTGAGAAGGTCTTTGATCTCATGGCTTCGTTTTTCCGTCAGGGTATACCGCAGTACGAAGAAAATGGAGAAAATGCTGAGCAGCAACGGCAGACCGATTTCAACCAGGCGCATCATGAACAGCGTGTAGGGGGTTTGTTTTGTGAGGGGTGTAATGCCCGAACCGATGGAAGCAATTCTTTGGGTAAGGAAGACCGGAGAAGTGGTAAGGTCGAGATGGTTGATTTTATTGTTGACCTCCGTGATGTTATTTAAAATCATCGCATAATGCTCTTTGCTGTTGTGATTCCCGTTCGCTCGTGCTTCAAGATGCGACCGGAGTTCAAAAGCCTTCAGGTTTGCTTTTTCAAGTTTGATGACCAGCGTCAGCGGGATCATCTCCCGTATGGTTGAATCTGTTTTTTCGGGATTGTTAATTATATTTTCCGATGTGAGAGTTTTGGATTTGTGTTCTAATTCCGCGATGGTTTGTTTTGTCAAGCCGGTAAGGGATTGGAGGATACTTTCTCGTTGGGCAGCATACGCCGGGAGATAGGTGATCTTGTGTTCCGGTGATTTTTTTAACTCTTTTTCAAGAAATGCAAGATAATCCTTTGATTCCTTCACTGCTTTTTCAGTTTCAGTCAGGGTATTCTCACTCCATTCTTTGATGGTGGCTGGTTTTCCAGAGTATCCTTCCCAATACTTCGACTGGCTTTGCAATTCGCGAATGCTTCCCTGGAGGCTGTCGACTTTGGTCACCTGGGTTTCGTCGAAAAGAGTAAACACGATCAATGCTCCTCCGACGAAGCTGGCCAGCGCAGTTCCCATTTTAATGAACCACCAGAAAATAGAATAAAAACTCCCTTCGGATCGGTAACCAGTTTTCAGTTCATCTTCGTCACAGATATCTCCAACCATCGACGAAC
>CALMDO010000010.1 GCA_937862805.1 uncultured Bacteroidota bacterium | reverse complement strand
GTAATAATCAACTGTATATCATTTGGTTGACATTTCATGTTATTAAGAAACCGGTGGCCTCGATGGACAACCTCTGAAGAGGATTCAGGGTGAAGGAAAGTGGTAACACCGCTGAGTACTGCGCGGCTGAGATCATTTTTTTCGTTTGTCAATAAAAAAAAGGAAGATCCTTCGCCGGCAATTGTCCCGCGCTGATGGTCCTGGTAAAGTTCCAGGGATTGGATCGTTTTGCGTTTCCAGAAACCCATCCGCTGCATGATGGTAAAAGAGTGGTTGGTGATCTCATCTGAGCCACCTGTTAACACCTCGGTACAAGTGCCGGTTTTTATCCGGGTCATCGCATCAAGCAGGGCGCTTTCGAATGAAAAGGCCCTGTGAACGAAAGTGAAGTTATAACCATGACATTTCAGCAGCAGGGCGATCTGACCAGCCACTGTGTTATGGGTCGACTGGATGAAAGAGGTAGGGGTCAAAAACTCCTCTTTATTGGTGATCATGGAGCTCAGGAATTTTTCGGTATCTTCGAGGCAGCCCAGACCGGTACCGGTCACGATGGCTTCCGGTGACCGGTAACTTCCATCCTCCAGTTGAAAACCTGCATCGCGTAAGCAAAGCTTAGCTGAAGCAACGCCCATTTTGATGATCCTTCCCATACGTCGGATCATCTCGGCGGGAATAAACTCTTTGTATCCCGGGTCAATGACTTTCAGCCGGTTGGTCTCATAAGATACCGGCTCAAAAGGGAAATTTTCAGTTTGAAAGGCAGGTTGCGGTGAAACAATTCCGGAGCCGTTAATATATACCAGGGGATCAGCCATTGATGCAGTCGGTAATTGTTGTTATTTTATTGAATATCAGTATTTTCTAATCTTGAAAGGATGACGGAGGAGTTATTTCCACCGAAACCGAAAGAGTTGGAGAGAACATGCTGCAGCTTAATACGGGTCATCAATCTGCTCACGGGCCTGATTTTCAGCTCTTTCATGGGAATGGAGAAATTCAGGTTGGGGAAGATGACCTCGTGAAGCAATGACAGAACCGAGATGATTGCTTCGATGGCCCCCGCTGCCCCCAGGGTATGCCCGGTAAAAGCTTTGGTAGAGCTGAAAGGAGGTACGTTTTCACCGAAAATCCGCTCTATGGCCAACCCTTCAGAGAGGTCATTGTTTTGCGTTCCCGTTCCATGTACGTTGATATAACTTATCTCAGAAGGAGCAAGGCCACTCATGGACAGGGCTTTGGTCATAGCCAGGAAAGCCCCTTTCCCGTCAGGCGATGAGGCAGTCTGGTGATAGGCATCATTCGCATTGCCATAACCTGTAACTTCAGCTAATACTTTTTTTCCGGCTGCGGCAACGGTCTCATCCGATTCAAGCACCAGGTATGCAGCGCCTTCTCCAAGCGTTAATCCGGCCCGGTTTTCATCGAAGGGATGACATCCCGAACGGTCGAGGATCATCAGGGTATTGAACCCGTTCAACGTAAACCGGGTGACCGCATCATGTCCACCCACGATGACGCGGTCGAGTTGACCGGTACGGATCAGATCCGACCCGAACATGATGGCATTCACAGACGAAGAACAGGCTGTACTGATGGTAGTTATAAAATCTGGGATATTAAGGTACGCAGCTATTTGTTCCGTGCCGGAAGCACAATCGTGGTTCACTACATCGGCCAGCTTCCCTTTTGATGGATCAGTCAGAAAAGATGCATAAAAGTTTTCGCTCCGGTCCATCCCGCCGACCGTCGTCGCACCAATCAGCCCGGTTCTGAAGGCTTTCATGTCAGTGATCACTGATGATCTGACGGCTTCTCTTGCAGCTTTCATTCCCAGGAGGGCGGTACGGGTGTATGCTTTGGCAGTAGAAAATCCCAGGTCAGAAGCCAGCTCCTGGTTGCTCATTTTAACTTCGGCCATTGGCAGGGTTCCCTGGTGCAGGGTAGGGAACAAGGTGATCGCACCGATTCCGCTTCTTTCAGCCATCAGGGAATTGAGTACTTCCCCGACATTGTTTCCAATAGCGCAAACGATTCCGATTCCGGTAATAAAAACTCTCTCAGGCATGGATTGGGTTGACAATTCAGTGCAAAAGTAGCGGAAAATCCTTTAAGGACAAATTGTAGCTTCGGGTATGGAAGATCAGGAAGGATGCGGGTGGTTACCGATCGATGGCCTGTACCAGCATGAAAGCGTGGTTAACGTTCCGGAAATGATTGTAAATAAGTATATTAGATATCTTTTTAGGGGCAATGTCGTTCAATTTCAGGATATCGGGAAAGGTTTGATTCCTGAGCAGGTTAGAGGCAAGATAGAGACCAAAACCTGTAGCAGTATGGTATTCTCCGCAAAGGTGTTTGTACCAGGCATGTGCTTTCCCGGGAAAGAACTTTTCCCTGAAATTGTCATAGATGGGATCGTGGTTGGTATCGCCATTGTTTCCAAGCAGAACGAGGTCTACCTGACTTGGAGTCAGCGAGTGATGATTCAGAAAGGCAAGCAGTTTCGATCCGGGATCGAAGGAGTTGTTGAGGTTAAAAAAGGTTTCCACGCCGGTCAGTCTGGCATAAGTGTTGCTTTGCGGGTTTTTCCCAAGGGTGATAAAGGTTGCACCTTCACCGGCCAAAGCGCCGGGCGTACGGAG
Organism: uncultured Bacteroidota bacterium; assembly: GCA_937862805.1. Lineage (GTDB taxonomy): Bacteria > Bacteroidota > Bacteroidia > Bacteroidales > FEN-979 > CAIVAT01. Next base: position 762 of record CALMDO010000010.1, on the reverse strand, counting down.
GTGAAGTAAGCCGAGGTTACTGACCGGAACTGTTTTCCAAAGCCCGATCCGGCGGGTGATCTGCAAATGATTCAGGGTCATCTCGTCAATGCCTCCGGCCAGGATATTGTTGGCTGTTCCTTCTTCTATCTGGAGCAAGGCATCCAGGAGTCCGCTCTCAAAGGAAAAGGTACGGTGGACATAGGTCGAATTGTAGTTATGACATTTGAGTTGGATCGCGATTTGGGAACTGATGGTGTTGTAAGTCGATTGGATAAACGGGGTAGGGTTGAGGAATCGTTCTTCTTTGGTGATCTCGCCTAAAATTTTCTCGGTGTCTTCAACACTCCCCAGTCCGGTTCCGGTAATGATGGCATCCGGCATGGCAATGCCGGCGTCAGTCAGACTGATTTTGGCTGCAGCGATTCCCATCTTGATCAGCCGGCTCATCCTGCGTGCCTGAATCGGGTCAATAAAGTTCCGGTAAACAGGTTCGATGCAGTGAAGATAATCTGCATTATACGCCATCACCTCCTCAAGAAAAACACCTCGTTCCAGGGTTTTCTGCGGAGAGATCATTCCGATACCGTTGATAAATGCCAAAATCGGTTATTATTATGAGATTAAAATTGTAATACTTTTATATTCAGATAAATATGCATTATTTAACCCTTTATTCCTTGCCCGGTAGTATTTTTTTAAAGATGAGTGAGGTATCATTGCCGCCGAATCCAAAGGAGTTGGACATCACAGTATTGACTGGTCGGTTGGTAATCAGACTTT
>CALMDO010000009.1 GCA_937862805.1 uncultured Bacteroidota bacterium | reverse complement strand
ATAATCCCAATAACTCTCCCTATACCTTTAGCGCCTTGTGCGACCTGATGAACATGAAATTTTCAAAAGTCATCGGCTATCTGGGCCAGTACAGTTACCCTCTGGAAGATACACTCTATCTCAACCTCTTTAAAAACAATCTCTCCGGAAACATTCAACTTCAGGAAATCGATCTTTTCCTCAAAACGACCAATTCAGTCGGAATGCCTATTCAATTAACTTTCAATGATCTGACGGCACATTCAGACAAAAACCCACCCTATGTCGTCGATATTGCCGATCCATCAACCGGTTTCCCCAACCCCATCACCATCCCTGCCCCCGACTTCGCCCACATGGGTACCAGTGTGGATACCACCTATAAGTTTGACGAAACCAACTCCAATATTGTCCCGGCCATCAATCTTTCACCCAATTATATCTATTTCAAGGTCGATGGTTTATCCAATCCCGGGAACAACCCTGCTTTAAAGAATTTCATATTCGATACCAGCCGGTTCGCTGTTGACTTACGGGCTTCATTGCCGCTTTTCGGTGCCATCAATGGGTTTTATGTGGAGGATACGGTCGCCTTCGATTTCGATATTCCCGACCAGGCCTCAATGCTGGATCTGAAAGTTAAAACAGAAAACCACTTTCCGCTCGATGCCGAAATTCAGCTCTATTTTGCCGATAAGAATTACAATGTCCTTGATTCCCTGTTCGATAAAAATGATCACCATATTTTACTGGCAGCCCCGGTAGGCCCTGCTCCCGACTACAAGGTGATCGAAGAGCCACCCATCGAACCCTATACTTTTTCGCCGGCACCTTTTTACAAAGCGGATCTGGATCGTCTGAGAGAGGCCAGGTACTTGTTAATCCAGGCAAAACTATCCACATACAATGAAGGATTGGTGAAAATATATGCCGATTACAGGCTTGATGTAAAGTTAGCTGCCAAATTAACTATCAATTCCCAAAACTAACCGGCTGGAACTATGAAAACACGCGCTTTCTCCATTTTTGCTATGGCGATACTGATCCTCTTCTTTTCAGCATTTCCGCCGGCCTCAGCCCAGAACGGGAAAAACATTAACTTCCTCCGGGTTGTTCCGCAATCTTCTTACACCAACCCGGCCATCGTCCCTCCCTACGATTTCTACATTGGTTTCCCGGCCTTGTCATCCCTGAAACTTGATTTTAAGAATACCCCATTTGATTTCAATGACGTGATCAGGACCAATAACAACGATTCTCTCTTTTTTGATACACAGGAGATGATGAATTCTTTGAAAAACAAGAATTACCTGCTGTTTGATTTCTCCAATGAATTCATTGCCTTCGGTTTCAGGGCGAAGGATTTCTTCATCTCCTTCAACTTTTCTGAAAAATTCACCACCAGCCTCATGTATCCCAAAGAGTTCATCTCCTTACTGGTCAATGGTAATGCCCCTTACATTGGAACCACTGTCAATGCCGGCGGTTTTGATATCAACATCACCCATTATCATGAACTGGCGCTTGGCCTCTCCTATACCATCAGCAAAAAATGGAGCGCCGGCTTGCGCGCGAAATACCTTGTGGGCGTACTTAACCTTGACACAAAAAAAACCGACATCAACCTCTACAGTCCCGATGATTTTTCCATCACAGCCAGCACCGATATCCTGGTTAATATGTCCATCCCGGGAAACAGCCCGAATAAGGAGGATAGCCTTAACTTTAATATCGACCGCGACGACTTCCTGAGGGGATTTTACGGTTTTAAAAATTCAGGGTTTGCGTTCGATCTGGGAGCACAATTCCAACCCATCGAAAAACTGACCCTCGGACTCAGCGTCACCGATGTGGGTTTTATTCACTGGAAAACAGGGGTTCAAAACCTGGTAACAAACAGTACCTCATCATCTTATACTTTTGAAGGCATCGATATCGGCGAAATGTTCTCTTCCGATTCGGTCAAATTCAGTGATCAGTTGACTGAAGTGCTTGATTCTCTGAAAAAAAATCTTGGATTGAGGGTCACTTATGATAACTACTACTCCTGGCTTACCCCGAAATTATATGCCAGCGTCATTTACGACCTCACGCCCAAAGACCATTTCGGTTTTTTATGGCGTTGTGACTTTTTCAAAGGCAACCTTCTCCCCTCCGTAAGTTTGAATTATACCCGTGAGTTCGGCAAAGCTTTTTCTCTCCTGGCCGGGTACACAATAGCCACCAACAGTTATGCCAATTTCGCCTTGGGCTTCGCGGTCAACGCGGGGCCAGTGCAACTTTATCTGATGACCGACAATATCCTTGGAATTACACAACTCACCAACACCCGTTATGCCAACACACATTTCGGTATCAACCTTGTCTTTGGCCGAAACAAATGGTATAACAAACCAAAAATAAAGGTGGATGACACCGGTCTTAACAGGTAATCCCAACTGGCAATGCCGGAAGTGAGCACCCTCATTTGACAGCTGGATAAAAAATCATACCTTTGCAAAAATTTTACCGTGAACAACGAAATGGAATACAACACCACCCGCGAAATGATGTTCATCCCTGAATATGGGAGGAACCTCCAGCGGATGATACAATACATCTGTACAATCGAAGAACGTGAAAAGAGGACCCAGGCAGCCCACTTCATCGTCAGCATCATGGGCCAAATGCATCCGACTGTAAAGGAATCCGCTGATTACAAACACAAACTTTGGGACCATCTTTATATCATCTCCGATTTTAAACTGGATGTGGATGCCCCTTTTCCCCCACCTTCCCCGCTCTCCCTCAGCACCAAACCGGAACATCTCTCATACCACGACAAAGAGATTGAATTCAAGCACTACGGCAAAAACATCGCCGTGATGATCGAAACGGTTTCCGCTTATGAAGAAGGACCCGAAAAAGACGCACTGGTCCATGCCATCGCCAACCAGATGAAAAAATCTTATCTCAGTTATAACCGCGAATCGGTAAACGATGAATTGATAGAACAACATCTGAACCTCCTTTCAAAAGGCACTTTAAAGTTGCACCAGGATTTTCGATTCACCAATACCAATGAAATTCTTGCCCAAAACCAAAAAAG
>CALMDO010000008.1 GCA_937862805.1 uncultured Bacteroidota bacterium | reverse complement strand
GAGAAGGCAAAGAGTTCGAGTTCTTTTCCCAGTTTCCGGTGATCGCGTTTTTTAGCTTCTTCCAGGAAAATCAGGTAATCATCCAGTTCTTTCTGTTTGGTGAAGGTAATCCCGTAGACGCGGGTCAGCTGTTTGCGTTTTTCATCGCCCCGCCAGTAGGCACCGGCAATGTTCAACAGTTTCACTGCCTTGATGGGAGCAGTATCCATGAGATGAGGTCCCCTGCAAAGGTCAGTGAAATGGCCTGATTCGTAAAAAGTAATCTGACCATCTTCCAGATCCTCTATCAATTCCAGCTTGTATTCATCCCCCTTGCGGGTAAAATAATCGATCGCTTCTGCTTTGGTCACCGATCTCCGTTTAAATTGCTGTTTTTCGCGGGCCAATTCCAGGATCTTTTGCTCAATCTTATTAAAATCATCGGAAGAGATGGCATGACTGCCAAAGTCAATATCATAGTAAAAACCGTTCTCAATGTCAGGACCTATTCCGAATTTGGTTCCGGGATAAAGCAATTCAATCGCCTCAGCCATCAGGTGAGCCGAAGAGTGCCACAGCGTGGCTTTTCCTTCCGGGTCGTTCCAGGTAAGTAATTTGATGTGAGCATCCCCCTGAATAGGACGGTTCGCGTCCCAGACTTCATGGTTAACTTCAACCGAAAGGACATTCCGGGCCAGCCCTTCACTGATGCTACGGGCAATCTCCAACCCTGTAACGCCTTCAGGATACTGACGTACTGAATTATCCGGTAAGGTAATATTGATCATAGCGTGTTCCAGTCTTTTTAGGGGTGCAAAGTTACGAATTTATTCAATTCCCGGTAATTTTAAATTCAGTTCTGCGGTTCATGGCACGCCCTTCTTCCGTTTCATTGGAAGCGACGGGTCGTGACATTCCATAACCCTTACATGTGAGGCGTTCCGGGTCGATACCCCGACCGGTCAGCCAGACACAGACAGCATTGGCCCGGTTGGCAGAGAGTTCCATGTTATATTCCAACCCACCCACATTGTCGGTGTGCCCGCCAATCTCTATCTTCAATGAGGGGTTTGTTTTCATGTAAGTTTCCAGTTTTTCCAATTCCACGGTTGATGCTTCCTTTAGCGTGTACTGTCCGGTCTCAAAAAAGATATTCTTCAGCACGACAGATTCACCGGTCTTAATCCGTTTCAAGCCGATGTTTCTGTCTTCCGGCTTAAAGAGTGAATCCTCCTCTTTCAATGAAAAGTGTTCGGAATAAAAAAGGTATCCGGGTTTGGAAACATTCAATGCATAATCTTTTCCCGATGGAAGCAGTACCAGAAACTCGCCTGTGACCGGATTGGCTTTCGATTCCACAGCAATCACCCTCGTTTCAAGATCAATGAGTTCAAAAGCCGCTTCCAGTTTTTCTCCGGTATCGATATCAAAAACCCTTCCTTTCAGGTAAGTTACCGGCAGGGGTTGGGCCGAGGGATAGAGCGGAAAACTGTAGATATCTTGCTTTCCTTTTCCCCCTTTCATGTCGGAAGAAATGTACGCAGTATTTCCTAAAGCATTGACAGTTAGTGTGATTTCATTTGCCACCGTATTGATGGGATATCCAAGGTTCACTGAATGTTTCCATCCATTTGCTCCATTTTTCCTCGTAAAGTACAGATCGAAACCTCCCATACCGGGATGCCCGCGAGAAGCAAAATAGAGGGTTTGATCATCTGCATGAATAAAAGGAGACATTTCCTCCGCCGGAGTGTTCACGGAATCACCCAGGTTGACCGGGACACTCCATTGTCCGTCAGGGTTCAGGGTGGTCTTCCAGAGATCAGAACTCCCCTTCCCTCCCGGTCGTTTGCTGGCAAAATAGAGGGTTTTTCCATCGGAGGAGAAGGAGGGTTGTGAATCCCATTGGGGAGAGTTAACAACAGGGCCGAGGTTTTGCGGGATGGACCACTGGTCGCCTGATCGCTTCGCCCAATATAAATCACAGCTGCCGTAACCATCTTCCCGGTCGCAGGCAGCAAAAAAAAGAAAATTCCCGTCGGGTGAAACTGTCAGAGCCCCTTCATTGCTGTTGGTATTGACCGGAGGCCCCATAATGATCGCTGCTGACCAGGCAGAATCCTTTCGCGTGGAAAGAAAGAAATCTTCCTGGTACATTTTTCGTTGCTCTCCGTCACCCTCCCCTATGGGTCTTTTCCGTGTCAAATAGATGGTGGTTTCATCAGCGGTGATGATATTCATGTAATCATCGTAAGGACTGTTAATGCTGTCACCCAGGTTAACCGGTTCGAAAGCAACCGGGTGGGTCATCAGCCCAAGGGCATATTCACCCATTTGAATGCCCTTTTCTGCTTGCTGACGGACGTTTTCCGGAGTCTGTGCATTTTCAAGAAAGCGTTGAAAATTAAACTTTGCATCGGTGAAAAAGCCCTGACTTAACTGAACTGAAGCCAGTACATAATAAAGCATGGGAGAAAAGGGTTTGCCGGTGTTGATGGCCGACTGATAGGCACTGATAGCCTGTTCATACTCCTGCAGGTCGCACAACACATCGCCCATCAGGATGTATGCTTCAGTGAAAGAACGATCAGCCGATAAAGCCCTTTGAAGGTTTTCCAATGCCAGATCAGACCTTTTAGCCTGAAAGTGATCGATGGCCTCATGAAAGCGTTTCTCTGCCGTCTTATTAGTAGTAGATAATGGTACTCCCTGAGCCCTCCCCTGTTGCACCCAAGGCACCAGGAGCAGCAAGGCAATCACGACGCGGAACGCAGCGTTCATGGGATGTTCATATATTTATGGCTTTGGAGCGATATCTTCCAAACAGGATATTTTTTAATATAATCGATGATCACCGGGATGATCTGCCGGCGACTGCTCCATTCGGGTTGAAGGTAAAGCAGGCACTCCGGGCTGACAAGCGGCCGATTGGTTTCAGCCCATCGGAGATCTTCCGGTTCATGGATGATGACCTTGAGTTCATTGGCTTTTTTTAAGGTCTCGGGCAAAGGCGGGACATCTTTTTTGGGGGAAAGACAGATCCAATCCCAGGAACCGCTTAAACGGAGCGATCCTGAAGTTTCGAGATAAGTCCTGATACCCGATTCCTTCAATTTTTTACAGAAATAATCCAAATTGTACAAAAGTGGTTCTCCGCCCGTTACCACAACTGCTTTTGCGGGGAAGGAGGCAGCGTAGGCGACGATTTGGTCTACGGGAGTTGGTGGAAAAAGGGAGGCATTCCATGACTCTTTCACGTCGCACCACCAACAGCCCACGTCGCACCCGCCAATCCTCACAAAACAGGCAGCCTGACCGGTGTTAAAACCCTCTCCCTGCAAGGTGTAAAATGCTTCCATCACCGGCAGCATTTTTCCTTCGTTGAGCAATGTGATGTCTGAAGTGTCCAAAGTATTTTAAACTTCTTTTTGGGCTGCTTTCAGTCCGTTCTGAAGCAGGGAGACCACTGTCATCGGTCCGATTCCGCCCGGGACGGGGGTAATGAAGCTGCACTTTCCGGCTACTTTGTCAAAATCCACATCGCCCTGGTACCGGAAACCTGAGCGGGTATCGTCGGCGGGCACCCGGTGGATTCCCACATCGATCACAACGGCATCTTTCTTAACCATTTCATCGGTGACAAAACCTTGTTTTCCCAGGGCCACAATGAGAATATCGGCCTGGCGGGTAATGGAAGGCATGTCGGTGGTAAAACTGTGGCAGAGCGTCACGGTAGCATTTCCAAAAGACGCTTTGCGTGAAAGCAGGATTGAGACAGGGGTTCCCACGATGTGGCTGCGGCCAAGTACCACGCAGTGTTTGCCGCGGGTTTCGATCTGATAGCGCTCTAAAAGGGTGATAATCCCAAAGGGAGTAGCGGGAAGGTAGCTGGGAAGGCCCAGCATCATTTTACCCAGGTTAGCCGGATGAAAACCATCGATATCTTTGCAGGGATCGATCTGTTGGATGATCTTCTGTTCATCAATGTGAGCAGGGAGGGGAAGTTGTACGATGAAACCGTCGATCTCCGGGTCATTGTTGAGAAAAGTGACCACTTCCGACAGTTTTTCCGTGGTGATTTGTGAAGGATAGCGATAGACGGACGAGATAAAACCCACCTCCCGGCAAGCTTTTTCTTTCCCGGTAACGTAGCTGTGGCTGGCGGGGTCATCACCGACTAAAACTGCTGCAATGTGAGGGGCATTCCGGCCTTTGTCCAAAAAATCCCTCTTAACCGTCTCAGCGATTTCGGTTTTAATCTGACCGGAAATCAGTTTTCCGTCTAACAATTTCATAATCTGTATTTTAATTCATGCTTTTCATGTTCCGCATCACGTTGGCCATGTTTTTGCCTTTGTTGGCGGTGACCATTTTCATCATTTTCCGGGTATCTTCGAATTGTTTCATCAGCCGGTTGACTTCCTGGATGGTGGTACCAGAGCCCTCGGCGATTCTTTTCCTGCGGCTGCCGTTGAGGATGGCAGGGTTTTCGCGTTCAGAGGGTGTCATGGAATGGATGATTGCTTCCACGCCTTTAAAAGCATTGTCGTCGATCTCCAGGTTGCGGATCGCTTTCCCCATTCCCGGTATCATTCCCAACAGGTCTTTGACGTTCCCCATTTTTTTGATTTGCTTGATCTGGGCCAGGAAATCGTTGAAGTCGAACTGGTTTTTAGCTATTTTTCGTTGCAGTTTCTGGGCTTCTGCCTCATCAAATTGTTCCTGTGCTTTTTCGACCAGCGAGACGATGTCGCCCATTCCGAGGATCCGGTCGGCCATTCTTTCGGGGTAAAAGACATCAATGGCTTCCATTTTTTCACCCAGACCCACGAACTTGATGGGTTTGTTGACAACCGATTTGATGCTGAGCGCTGCACCCCCGCGGGTATCCCCGTCCAACTTGGTCAGCACCACGCCCTGGTAGTCGAGGCGGTCGTTGAAAGCCTTGGCTGTATTGACCGCGTCCTGTCCGGTCATGGAGTCAACCACGAAAAGGGTCTCCTGAGGATTCAGGGCCTTTTTAATGTTGGCGATCTCATCCATCATCTCCTCGTCGATGGCCAGGCGTCCCGCCGTATCCACGATCACGACATGGATACCGTTTTCGCGTGCATGGTTCACGGCATTACGGGCAATTTTCACCGGGTCGGTGGATCCTTCTTCGGAAAAGACCTCTACGCCGATTTGTTGACCTAACACTTTGAGTTGTTCGATAGCGGCCGGACGGTAAACGTCACAGGCTACCAGGAGGATCCGCTTGTTTCTTTTCGTTTTAAGGAAATTGGCAAGTTTCGCTGAAAAGGTTGTTTTCCCTGATCCCTGAAGCCCGGAGATCAGGATGATCGCGGGATCAGCCTTCAGGTTCAATTCGGTACGTTGCCCTCCCATCAGTTCGGCCAGCTCATCATGGACGATTTTAACCATCAGTTGACCGGGCGAGACTGCCGTGAGCACATTTTGCCCTAATGCTTTTTCCTTAACCTGGTCAGTGAATTGTTTGGCTATCTTGAAACTGACATCGGCATCAAGCAATGCTTTCCTTACATCTTTGAGCGTTTCGGCAACATTGATCTCCGTGATGTGCCCATGTCCTTTCAGTACTTTAAAAGCCCTGTCGAGTTTATCGCTTAATCCTTCAAACATAACATTCAATTAATCTGTTGCAAAATTACGAAATTTTACCGTTTCCGGCATCAACAATGGCTCACATCCGGGTCGGGACCTGGATCCCCAATAAAACCATGGCTTGCCGGATTGCCAGCCCGGTAAGTTGTGTAAGGGCGAGTCGCAGCAAGAGTTTTTCGGGATCTTCTTCTTTCAACACCGGTATTTCCTGGTAAAACTGATTGAATCCCTTGGCCAGATCATAGACATAGTTCGCGATGATGGCAGGACTCAGTTCATCCCCTGCCTGCTGCACAGCTTCAGGGAAAAGGTAGAGTTTTTTCAGGATCTCTTTTTCCAGTGGAAGGAGGGTCAATGAAGAATTGACGTTGGATGAAAGATCCAGACCTGTTAATGCAGCGCGACGCAACAGGGAGTGGATCCGGGCATGGGTGTATTGGATAAAAGGTCCGGTATTCCCATTAAAATCAATAGATTCCCTGGGATCAAAGAGCATATTCTTTTTCGGGTCGACTTTAAGTATGAAGTATTTCAGGGCGCCCATCCCGATGGCATGAAAGAGTTCCCTGGCTTCAGAGGGTTCCATTTCATCCGCTTTTCCCAATTCGCGGGTAGTGGTTTCAGCCGTCGCGTACATCTCTTCCATCAATGCATCCGCATCAACTACCGTGCCTTCCCTTGATTTCATTTTTCCTTCGGGCAGTTCAACCATTCCATAAGAGCAATGAAACACATGATCGGCATAGCTCTTTCCCAGTTTTTTAAGGATGAGCCGGAGGACGTCAAAATGATAGTTCTGTTCGTTGCCCACCACATAAATCATGGAAGAGGGATGAAACGTTTCATAACGCGACTGAGCTGTTCCCAGGTCCTGCGTCATGTACACCGAGGTTCCGTCTGAACGGAGGAGCAACTTTTCATCCAGCCCTTCTTCCCTGAGATCGGCCCATACGCTTCCATCCTCTTTCTCTTTGAGGATTTCGGCGTCAAGACCTTTTTGTACTAGTTCTTTGCCAAGCAGGTAAGTGTTGCTTTCATAATAAGTCTTGTCGAATGTTATACCCAGGTTGCGGTAGGTTTCATTAAATCCTTCGTATACCCAGTCATTCATCTTTTTCCAGAGGTCGCGTGTTTCGGGGTCTTTGGCTTCCCATTTTCGCAGGATTTCCCGGGCTTCCCGGATCAATGGCGCCTGTTTTTCAGCCTCCTCTTCTGTCAATCCTTTTTCCATGAGGTCGTGAACCTCGGTTTTAAAATATTGATTAAATAACACATAATATTTACCTATCAAATGGTCCCCTTTCATTCCGGCGGATAAGGGTGTTTCTCCGTTTCCCCATTTCATATACGCCAGCATTGACTTGCAGATATGGATTCCGCGGTCGTTGACCAGATTAACGCGTATGACCCGGTGCCCGTTGGCTTTTAGAATTTCAGACAGGGAGTGACCCAGGAGGTTGTTGCGGATATGCCCCAGGTGGAGCGGTTTGTTGGTATTGGGAGAAGAGTATTCGACGATGATCGGGTCTTCATGGCGGGGTTTAAGGCAACCGAATTTCTTTTGTCTTCTTGCCTGATTCAGAAATTCCAACCAAAAATCATCTTTCAGTACCAGGTTGAGAAATCCTTTGATAACGTTGAAAGAGGCGATTTCGGGCACGGTCTCAAGGAGGTACTCACCGATTTCGCGAGCGGTTGTTTCCGGTGACTTTCGGGAAAACCTCACCAGCGGGAAAACCACGATCGTGAAGTCGCCCGGAATCTCTTTTTTGGTCTTTTCCAGTCCCGGTAACCCGGTACCTGGTTCCTGACCGTATAGGTGTTTTACCCCCTCACCAACTATTTTTACCAATTGTTGCGCTATCATCCGGTTCCTTTTTGGCTCGCAAATTTACGGTAATTTCATACATTTGTCGCAACCAGACATTGTTACAAAAGAGAAAAACGCATCTCAAAGAAAATTCCATCCGGTTTTGCCAGTTCTCAAAAAATGAGTAGGTTTGCAAATCATTCTTTTTCCGCCTGAAAACTCTAACCAACATTACATAAAACCAAAAAAGCGAGGTTGATATGAAAAAAAATGTCATCATCATTGGCGCCGCCGGCCGGGATTTTCACAATTTCAACACGTACTATCGTGATAATGAAAACTTTAATGTGATCGCATTCACGGCAGCACAAATTCCGGATATCGACGGCAGAAAATATCCGGCTGCTCTTGCCGGAAAACTTTATCCCAAGGGGATTCCGATCTATGCAGAGGCAGAGTTGCCTGCCCTGATCAAGAAGCACAATGTTGAAATTTGCAACTTTGCTTACAGCGATGTCCCTTATCAACGGGTAATGAACCTGAGTTCCCTGGTGAACGCCGCCGGAGCAAACTTTCTTCTGTTGGGCCCGAAGGACACGATGATCCGTAGTACCAAACCGGTGATTGCCGTCTGCGCAACCCGTACCGGATGCGGAAAAAGCCAGACCAGCCGCAGAATCATTGAAATCCTCATGGCCAAAGGGCTGAAGGTAGTGGCAATACGCCATCCGATGCCTTACGGTGACCTGGTTGCTCAGAAGGTACAACGCTTTGCCACGGTTAAAGATCTTGCCAAGCACAAATGCACCATCGAAGAGATGGAAGAGTACGAACCCCACGTGGAGCGTGGCAACGTGATCTATGCCGGGGTCGATTATGAAGCCATTCTGCGTGCTGCTGAAAAAGATCCCAAAGGTTGTGATATCATCCTGTGGGATGGCGGTAACAACGATTTTCCTTTCTACAAACCTGACCTGATGGTCACTGTAGCCGATCCTCACCGTCCGGGAGCCGAGATGAGTTACTATCCGGGTGAAGTGAATATTCGCATCTCTGACGTGGTGGTACTGAACAAAATCGATTCAGCTTATCCCGAAAACATCAAGACGGTCAGGGATAACATTCAGAAAATCAACCCTAAAGCTGTTGTCATTGATGGTGCATCCCCCATCCGTGTCGATGATGAATCCCTCATCCGTGGTAAGAAAGTGCTGGTCATTGAAGACGGTCCTACCCTTACCCACGGAGAGATGAAGATTGGCGCCGGTGTTGTGGCTGCCCAAAAATATGGCGCTGCTGAACTGATCGATCCCAGGCCCTGGGTAGTTGGTAAACTGGCCGAGACTTTCCGCATCTATCCGAACATCGGGCAATTGCTGCCAGCCATGGGCTATGGCGACCAACAGGTGAAGGACCTCGAAGCCACCATTAACAAGGTTAAATGTGATTCGGTGATCATTGCCACCCCGATCGATCTGAACCGCCTGGTCAAGATCAAACAACCCAACACACGGGTCTATTATGATCTGCAGGAAATCGGGAAACCGGACCTGGAAGAGGTGCTCAATGGTTTCCTCAAAAAACACAAAATTAAATAGAGAAAAAATCCCGGTTCCCCCCGGGATTTTTTTTATCTTTGTTTTACGTGATCAACAAAGCTAACAGCCTGTCAATGAAAAACAAAAGCCTTGTATCCATCAATGATTTCTCCCCTGAGGAACATATCCGGATCCTTGAGCTGGCCGGTATTTTCGAAAACCGTCCGAAGCAACGGATCCTTGAGGATTACGTGATCGCAACCCTTTTTTTTGAGCCGTCAACCCGCACTCGCCTGAGTTTCGAGAGCGCTGCCACACGGTTGGGAGCACAGGTGATCGGGTTCAGCGATGCCACCAGTTCAAGCGTGCGGAAAGGAGAATCACTTCGCGACACTATTCTCACCGTCAGCAACTACTGCGACCTGATCGTCATGCGCCATCCCAGGGAAGGAAGTGCCCGTTTCGCGAGCGAAGTGGCCAGGGTCCCGATCATCAATGCCGGTGACGGAGCCAATCAGCATCCCACCCAGACTTTGCTGGACATGTACTCCATCAGAAAAACCCAGGGTAGCTTAGACAACCTGAACATTGCCTTTGTAGGCGACCTTAAATATGGTCGCACGGTACACTCCCTGGTCATGGCCTTGTGCCACTATAACACCACCTTTCATCTGGTATCCCCGCTGGAACTGAAATTGCCCAGCGCTGTAAAACTCCATATCAAAGAACGAAATCTTACCTATCATCAATACACGGATCTTCAGGAGGTCATCCCCACAGTCGACATCCTCTACATGACCCGGATTCAGAAAGAGCGGTTCTCTGATCCCCTCGATTATGAAAAAGTAAAAATGGCTTATGTTTTACAAAACAGCATGTTGATCAATGCCAAACCCAACCTCAGGATCCTTCACCCCCTGCCGAGAGTCAATGAAATAACAACCGATGTCGACGACAATCCCAAAGCCTATTACTTCACCCAGGCACTCAATGGCGTATTCATCCGCCAGGCGCTTCTTGCCGCGATCTTAGGAGTGGTTGATTAACCCAATACCCAAACATTATGGAAAAAACTGAACTCAGAAAAGAACTGAAAGTTTCAGCCATCGAAAACGGAACGGTCATTGACCACATCCCCAGCCAGAGCGTTTTTCAGGTCATCCGGATACTCAACCTGACCAACTACCACAACCAGTTGCTCACCGGAACCAACCTCGACAGCAACAAAATGGGAAAAAAGGGGATCATCAAAGTCTCCAACAAGTTTTTCGAAAGCGATGAGATCAATAAAATTGCACTGGTAGCCCCTTCGGCCACCCTGATCATCATCCGGAACTTCCAGGTAGTGGAAAAAAGAAAAGTGGAAATTCCCGATCAGGTTGAAAAGATCGTTAAGTGTTTCAATCCCAATTGCATCACCAACAACGAAGAAGTTCCCACACGGTTTGAAGTAATCGACAAAAAAGAGCTGAAACTCCGGTGTCACTACTGTGAAAAAATAACAGCCAGAAATACCATTTCCTTCAGGGAATGATCCATCCGGTCTGCAGGCATCTCCGACTATAAAGCAGAACAGATGGAGAATTCGTCAGAAAACCTTTCAACGCCGCCACTATGAAGAGATTGCCGCTTCTCCTGCTGTTTTGGCTGATCCTGTTCAACGGCCATTCCCAGTTGACCACCCCTCGCCCGGGAACCGACTCAGTCTTTACAGGGTTTCGTCCGAAAGCCTTTCACTACAACATTTCTATCGGTACCTCCTTCAGTACAACGGCCGGTTACGGTTCGGCACTGACCAGCTCTGTCACACCCTCTTTTTCATACAATATCAGCAAAAGGTTCACCATCGGAGGCGGATTAAGTTACAACAACACTTCTCTTTTTGGTCTCAGATCCCCTTACTTCGGTGGGGAATCCGGCGCTCCTGCAACAATGAATTTCAACGACATTACCCTGTTTGTCAATGGCAGTTACCTCGTCAGCGACCGGCTTACTTTATCAGGATCTGCCTTTAAACAAATCCCGCTGGCCCGTGAACCCCTTCCATACAACCCTTTTATTCCTTACTCCTCCAAGGGAGCCCAGGGCATCGATTTCAGCGTCGATTACAGGATCGGTAAAAATGCCCACATACAGGCAGGCTTCCGTTACACAGAGGGCATCAACCCGTGGTATCAGTCTTCAGGCCTCTTTAATCCCTCGGGAAGAGGCATGGTCCGGCCGTTCGACGCACCCTTTCAATACGGATGGTAATCTTTACTTCTCTTTAGGAAAATGGTCGGAAATGTATTTCAGCGCCTCGCTGATGTCCATGGCATTGCTGGCCGGACCCAAACGGATAAAGAACTCCTCCGGAAAGCCCGGCTGACGAAGGAAAACCGGACGGGAATGACGAGAACATTTTACCACACAGATGGTTAATTCCCCTGATTTTTCAAGCCTCGTCAGAATTGAAGGGCTGACATCCCGACCCAGACAGGTGCGGATCAGGGTCCATAAATGGAGTAAGAATTTATCCTCATTGACGAATTTATCAGTCTCGATCCCTTCGATGGAGCCATCATCGCGAACTCCGATCAGAAGGGTCCCTCCATTGGTATTAAGAAACGCAGCGACGGTTTTCAGACAGGCCCTTTCAATGGCCTGATTGGATTTTCCGGCACGGATATCCCAGCGAAGGGTCGATTTGAATTCGAGGGTGTCGCTTTCACCCTCTTCGATTAAAGCAAATGCTGTTTTCCCAACCTTATCAGGATCCTGAACACAAGCCAGATAATCCATAGCGATGGATAATTCATTTTGAATCCGGCCTGTTGAAGAGGGTTCCTGAATCCTCAGGGCAAGCAAACCATGGATGTACTCCGTAGGAGTGATGATTCCGGCGATCAATCCCCGGGGTAACACAACCCCTGCATCATGAGAGTCAGAAAGAGCCTGAAGGACCGATTTGCCTTCAACGTTCAGGTCATTGTAGCTGTCTAAAATGATTTCAAGGAATGGATTGACCTCCGAATCCTGAAAATCATGGTCACGGATGGTCACATTCACCAGTTCATTGATGGAAAGCACCAGGGATGAAGCAGTGATAAAAGAAAAATTGAACAATGGATGATCCGGTTCGAAAGGGAGAACTCCGCTTCTGCCTTTTGTTTTCAGTCTGACAAAAGGATCTTTTTCGATGACTGATTCCCAGTTTTCGGGAAAGGGATCTGTACCGCTCTCCAGGATGTCGCGCTGGTAACAAAACAAGCGTAACGGAGAGAAGATCGAAGAAATGGTTCCGGGTCCGAGGAGGGTACTGGTGACGATCATCCGGAGCAGCCTTTCTGATTTGTGTTCAAAGGGATGACCACCTGGTGTTAACAAGGGTTCAGCATTCCGGTAAATGAGGAAGCGATCTCCTCTTTTTACAATCTCCATCCGGTCATCCGTGTTGATTTCCGGATGTTCAGAAAAGTAATTCTTGTACGCCGCCATGGTTCAGGTTTTCAATTTTTCGTATATATTTTTTAACATCGAATTTTCTTTTGCACCCATTGTAATTCATGTAGCGGATCATTCCAAAGACCTTTCGTTCACTCCAAGGACGATCGTGGGTACCGCCAATGGCCCAGGCGATTCCTGCATAACCATTCGGATCGCGTCCATCCAGCTCGTATTTATCGTTGAGGTAGATGGCAATGGCCATGGCTTCCTCAGGCGTGGCAGTCCATTCGAGGATCTTTTTCGCCCAGTACATCCGCATGTAACCATGCATCTTCCCCTCTTTAACCATCTCCAGTTGGGCAGCATTCCACAAGTCGTCATGGGTGGCAGCCTGCTCAAGTTTTTCGTACGTGTAAAGGTATTCACGCGGATCGTCACGATGGTGGTCGAGTGTGGTTCCGGCCCATGGCTGAAGTCCGTTGAAACGGTCATAATCAGGGTTATAGAGACAAAAATTGTCAGAAAGTTCACGCCTGACGATCAGCTCTTCGATAAAGGCCTGGCATGAGGATGGGTTCTTTCCCGATTGACGGACTGTCAGCGCTACCCTTTGTGCAGATAGCTGACCGAAATGGAGATAAGGAGATAGATTTGATTGTCCGGGCCTGTCCGGGAAATTGCGTTCCGAATCATACCGGTCGAGACGGTTGTCGATGAAGCGTGTCAAATTCCGAAAGGCTTCCTTTTCGCCGGATTCAAGCCATGATACCGGCTGGACACTCTTATCGGCCGTTACCGATCGTTCGATCTCTTCCCACGGCAGTGATCTATTTTCCTTGTGTTCCGGAAAGTCAGGGTGCACGTGAAGTTTGGGAAAGGGAACAAGAAACTCCGGAAGCGCCTTTTCGATCTTTTTTCTCAGTGTAAAAGCCGCGTATTCAAGTTTATCAGAAACAAACCGGGCAGGGATGATGTTATGGGTATCCACTTCGTGGAAAGGGATGTCAATCGTTTGGGCCACTTTCTGTTTCCACTCCTTTACAATGCGCAGGGGATTGAAATCGGTCACCAGCAATCCTGCTGCAGATTTTTGGAGAAAAGCGGGCATGACTTCCTGAGGATCTCCCTGTAAAAGATAAAAGGGGATGTTCAGTTTTTTCAGCGCTGTTTCAACGGTTGTAAGGCCATGCAGCATGAAATGGTAATGGCGGAAGGTTGCCCCTTCGAATGCGGGAGCAAGGCAGAAGACCACCCATAAAGGTTGTTGGATACGCAGGGCTTGTTCTTGTGCATAGAGAAGGGCCCAGTTGTCGGCAACCCGTTGGTCACGTTGCATCCAATAAACCACGGGAGCCTTTTTGATCGGCTGGTTTTTTATGATAT
>CALMDO010000007.1 GCA_937862805.1 uncultured Bacteroidota bacterium | reverse complement strand
TTTTTGCAGGGTTAGTTTTTCTGCTTTTTCGGGTGGTACCAGCAACACTTCATCCGCTTCTTCAACTCCTTCACGCACAATGATTTCATTATCATTCGACGGGCCCAGGATCACTTGTTGCCGGGTAACAGAGCTGCCCTTCTTTTTATAGACAAAGGTCACCGAATCAGCATTGAATATGGCTTCAATCGGAATAAACAGTACGCTGTCGATGACATTGGTAAGGATGGTGTTTTTAGTTGTCATGGCCGGTCGCAGGATCGAGTCGAATTCATGGACCAGGATGCGTACTTCGTAAACTTTCGCGTTGGTGTTTTGCAGCTGTTCACCGATATTGGCTACTTCTGTCACCTTACCGGTAAATTTTTTCTCAGGGAAGGCATCGATTCCGATACGAACAGCTTGACCTGCCTTTACTTTACTGATATCGATCTCATTAACATAAGTTTTTGAGATCATTTCCGAAAGGTCGGGCAATTCAGCCACGATGTTATCCCAGGCGTTGACGGTGGAGCCGATGCCGATCTTGTTGCCGTCCCAGTTGCGGCGGTAGATCACCATACCGGCTTTCGGGGCTTTCACGTTGAATTCCTGCAGTACCGATGTCATCTGTTCAAGTTTCCTTTTCGCCTGGTTGTAGGAAGCGCTGACTTCCTGCATATTGGCTACTGCTTTCTGGTAGCGCAGTTTGTAATTTTTCTCCGCTTGTTCATAGGCTCTTTCTGATTTTTCAAGATCGATCTGTACCTGGCGGATGGTGGCGGGAGGTTCGTATTTTGACTGGTCTAAGGTGATCTTTTTCTCCTCCAGGGAGTATTTAAGGTTGATCAGTTCATCGCGGGCGCTGCGCAGTTCGAGGGAGGTATCCAGACGGGTTTTGGTCATCTGGGATTCCAGTTTTTCCAGGTTGGTCTCTTCATCCTTGATCTTGTTGGAGATTTCAGTACGGTCGAGGGAGGCCACATATTGACCGGAATCTACAACGGTGCCGTCGGGAATGATGTCCTGGATTTTAACCTGCCAGATCTGGATTTGCCGCAAAGCTTGCGGGCCGTAAATTTTTTCTGAACTTTTGGCGATTAGTTCTCCGGTGGTCGTGACTTCGATGGGGAAGCTGCCTTTTTTGACTGTAGCAATGATTTGCTGGTTTTTCCGGTTGCCGGAGAAGACAAAATAGGCAATAACAGCCAGCAGGGCAATGCCGGCTATCACATAAAGGTACTTTTTGCGTATCATGGAGTAAAAATAAGCAGCATAGAGCGATCGACGGGTTATCAGACGTCGATGTTGGCATACCGTGCATTCTTTTCAATGAATTCCCGGCGGGGCGGAACATCGTCACCCATCAGCATAGAAAAGATCCGGTCTGCTTCAGTGCCGTTCTCAATGGTGACCTGGCGCAGGGTCCGGAATTCCGGATCCATGGTGGTGTGCCAGAGTTGTTCGGCGTTCATCTCTCCCAAACCTTTATAGCGCTGAATGTGGAGACCTGCCTCTTTTCCGTTGCTCAGTTCATTGACGATCTGTTGCCGTTCCTCTTCGGTCCAGCAATAGCGCTGGGTGTTTCCTTTTTTAATCAGGTAAAGCGGAGGGGTGGCAATGTAAACGTGCCCGTTTTCAATCAGTTCCTTCATATAACGGAAGAAAAAGGTCAGGATCAGGGTGGCGATGTGACTTCCATCGACATCGGCATCAGTCATGATCACTATTTTATGATAACGGAGCTTTTCGAGATTTAGTGCTTTGCTATCGTCTTCGGTACCAATGGTGACGCCCAGGGCTGTAAAAATATTCTTAATTTCTTCACTGTCAAAGATCTTGTATTGCATTGCTTTTTCGACATTCAGGATCTTTCCGCGAAGCGGCAGGATGGCCTGGAATTTGCGGTCGCGGCCCTGTTTGGCGGTGCCACCTGCAGAATCACCCTCGACCAGGTAGATCTCGCACCGGGTGGGGTCATTTTCGGAGCAATCAGCCAGCTTCCCTGGAAGCCCTGATCCCGAAAGAACATTTTTACGCTGTACCAGTTCACGGGCTTTGCGGGCTGCATGGCGGGCAGTAGCAGCTAAGATCACTTTGTTGACAATCGTCTTGGCTTCTTTGGGATGTTCTTCCAGGTAGTTGGATAAAATTTCACTGGTGATCTGATCGACCACTCCCATCACTTCATTGTTCCCTAATTTGGTCTTGGTCTGTCCTTCGAACTGGGGTTCCTGAACTTTGACGGAGATAATGGCCGTTAGTCCCTCCCTGAAGTCATCGCCGTTGATGTCGAACTTCAGTTTGGTCAGCATTCCGGTCTTGTCGGCATAGTTTTTCAGGGTACGGGTAAGGGCCCTGCGGTAGCCGGCCAGATGGGTGCCGCCCTCATGTGTATTGATGTTGTTGACGTAAGCATGGATGTTTTCCGAGAAGGAGGTGTTGTATTGCATGGCAATCTCCAGCGGGATGCCATTTCTTTCCCCTTCCATACAGATGGGTTCGGGGATCAGTTTTTCACGGTTGACATCCAGGTAGTTGATGAAATCGCTCAGGCCGCTTTTCGAAAAAAAAGTTTCGGTGATGAAATGGCCTTTTTCGTCCACTTCGCGTTCATCCGTGATGACCAGCGTTATTCCTTTGTTGAGGTAGGCCAGCTCCCTCAGTCGGGAGGAGAGAATCGTATAATCGTACTTCTCAACGATGAAAATCGTGTTGTCGGCTTTAAAAGTGACCTCTGTTCCGTTTCGGTGGGTTTCGCCCACGGTTCTGACGGAGTAGAGGGGTTTTCCCAATGAATATTCCTGCTCAAAGATCTGGCCTGCGCGGTGAACCGTCACTTTCAGGGATTTGGAAAGGGCGTTGACCACAGAAACGCCGACCCCGTGCAATCCTCCTGACACTTTGTAAGTGTCTTTATCAAATTTACCACCGGCATGCAGGACTGTCATTACAACTTCGAGGGCTGATTTCTTTTCCTTTTCATGGTAGTCGGTAGGGATTCCACGACCATTGTCTGTGACCGTGATGGAATCATCAGGGTGGATGGTCACTTCAATCCGGTTGCAATAGCCCGCCAATGCTTCATCGATGGAGTTGTCAACCACTTCGTAAACCAGGTGATGCAGCCCCTTGGTGCTGATGTCTCCGATGTACATGGCAGGACGTTTCCGAACGGCTTCCAAACCCTCCAGTACCTGGATGTTATCGGCGGTATAATTAGAACTGGCGAGTTCTTTTTCTATATCTGTCATAATCAGTATATTAACGTAATTTTAAACCCATTACAAAAATACAATTTTTTCTTCGATAAAAAAGCATGAAAACATCAATAAAATCAAGGATTTTATTAACAATTTCGAGGTGGAAAAGTGAACTATTCCCCTAAGGCCGGAACAGCCTTTTTTTCAGGAATTTGGGAAATTGGTTTTATTTTATTGTAAGAAGCTCTTTTTCAATAATATCAGCTGCATTTCCATTTCCAAATCCCGATTTTTGAGGGGTTTCGGGCAGGGTTTCATTCACAGCCCGGATGATTTGATCGGGATCGGTTCCGGTGATGA
>CALMDO010000006.1 GCA_937862805.1 uncultured Bacteroidota bacterium | reverse complement strand
AGGAGTTGATCCGGGCTGCAGAGCCGGTGGATGAAGACAAGGTGATCCGTGCCCTGCGCTGGTTAACCGACAATGAAAAGATCACCTTTGAAAAGGATAATAAATACCAATGGGACAAGCGATGAAACACTTTTCATTCCTTCGCTCCACCCTTACACTATACAACAGTCCATGCTTCTCTCCCGCTCTTTCTACACCCGTTCCGATGTGACCCTCATTGCCCGTGAGTTGTTGGGGAAATACCTCTGCACCAGTATTGACGGCCTGGTCACTTGCGGGATGATTTGTGAGACAGAAGCTTATGCAGGAGTTACCGACCGTGCCTCCCATGCTTTTGGCGGTCGCAGGACCCCCCGGACAGAGACCATGTTCAGGGAGGGCGGTACTGCCTATATCTATCTTTGTTATGGGATTCACTCCCTGTTTAATGTAGTGACCAACCGTGCGGAAATCCCCCATGCCGTGCTCATCCGTGGCATCGTACCGGCTGAAGGAACGAAGATCATGCTACGCCGGATCGGCTCAAAGACCCTTTCGGAAAACAGTGGAACAGGGCCCGGGAGAGTAGCCAGGCTCCTGGGCATTCATTATTCTTTTTCCGGACTCGACCTGATCGAATCCTTTGGTGATCCCCGGCATGCTGTATGGATTGAAGACCGTGGGATTTTGGTTGATCCCGGGCAAATTCAAACCGGCCTGAGAATCGGTGTTGGTTATGCCGGTGAGGATGCTCTCTTGCCTTACCGGTTCATTTTTAACGGTAAAGGGTTGTGAGTTCCGGTTAATCCGGTTGAATTACATCAATCCCGCGTTTTTCAAAATTTCGCGGAGTTTTGGCTGGTGTTCGGCGAATTCGCGCAGGGCATTCAGGGTCTTTAGATTTTCTGCTTTCATGGGCGCCAGCGACAGTTTCCGGTCCCAGAATGCGAAGCCGAACACGCTGACCATCATGGTGGTGAAGATTCCGATTATGGCCCAGAGGAAGTTGAACAATTGGTCGAAGCGGGCGTTCATTTCCGATCGAAGCCCATCGAACTTCGAATCGATCTTTGTATTCAATTCTGTTCGAAGTGACTCCACTTTCTGTTCCGTCCTGATGATCCGGTCGCGGTCGTCGAGGGTAAAGGGAATTTCCTTCTCCATGGCCTGCAGCAGTGATGGAAGCAGGAACAGCAGGATCAGCAGGCTTTGTTTCAACGTTTTCATCTTCCTTCGGATTAATTTTCACTGGTTAATCCGGTTGAGAATGCAAAGGTAATACAGAAAACAACGAAAATTATCAACATGATTGAAGATTCCGGTTTCTTTTCACCAGTTTACGATACCGGCCCATGGCGAAGAAAAACCTCCACCATACATCCGAGATCCTGGTTTTCACAACCTTCTCCCTGAGTTTCGCGGTTTTGTAATGAACCATAATTCCGAGGTACGAATTCATACTGCTGATAAACTTATTCATAAGCTCCATGGTGGGCGGTTGACTTACTGCCTGCTTGTTGCAGGCCGTTACGGAACAGATAAAGTTGGTCTTAGTTCTGGCCGAGATGTAGGTTCGGTAAGGCTTTATCACCGTTCCCAGAAAAGCGACTCCTTTTGAATAATGCTGCAGATATATCTTTCGGGGGTGAAGGCGGAGCTCAAGGTTTGAAAGCAGATAATCGCCGATCACCGGTACGACTGATTTCAGGTTTTTCAGGTCACGATGCACAACCATCATATCGTCGACATAACGGCCGTAGTATTTGAGTTGCAGGTTGCCTTTTATGAAGTGGTCTAATTCATTGAGATATATGTTTGCAAACAACTGCGAAGTAAGATTTCCGATAGGTCACCCCTTGTTTTGCCCGGCATGGAACAGGCTCTTTGAGGCAGGAAGATCATTCCATTCCGCCCTCCGTGATTTCATGATACAGCCATTCACCGGGTCGTTGAATATCGTCATCCTGATCAGATAAAGGATGGTGTGCAGATCGCCGTCTATCTTTGAAGCATATTTGATCAGCCGGCTTTTGATCTTTTCATACAACAGCGACCGGTCGATTGACATAAAATAGCGCTGAATGTCGATCTTGAGGATATAACAGTCGCGATGATAGTTCTCTGAACAGGAACGGATAAAATGATCCACTCGTTTTATCCCATAATGGGTACCCTTACCTTTACGACAACTGTAGCTGTCGTGAATGAAAAAGTTTTCGAAAACAGGCGAAATGTAGTTGAAAATAAGATGGTGTACGATGCGGTCGCGAAAATCGGCTGCAAACACTTCGCGTTTTACTGGCTTTTTGATGATAAAACAGATACTTGGTTTGGGCTGGTAGCGCTGCGCTAAAATATCGCCGGCCAACCTGAACAACTCCCGTTCATGGTGTAGTTCGAATAACAGCGCGCTGTGTTTGTTGCGCTTGTTTTTCCGGGCATCATAATAGGCCCGGAAAAGATGTAGCAGCAATTTTTCACGGTCCTGCCGCTCAAATAGAGTTGGCTGTTGCATACAAAAAAACCTGCCGGAACGAATCCGGCAGGCCGGTTTGCGATTAATAACCTTTCAGTCTTTGAGGCAGCGCCCTGAGAATCCGTTCGTCTTGTTGTTGTTCCGGTTCACGTTCTCGTTATTGTAGTTTAGTTTCCGGTTCCACGCGTTAGACGACGAGGACTCCGACGACGACCAGAAGTTAGCGTTGTTCGTGAGATTGTTGAAGTTGCCATTGTTGTTCCGGTTGCCGCCAGGAAGCGCAGTCGTTAAAATAGCCGCTTTACACTTCATCTTTTCATGTTTCAGATCAATGAATTTCTTACCCCCGCCGGTTTATTGGCGGGGAGGACTATTGGATTGATGGTACACACTCGCCCCGGCCTTAACCGGAGCGACTCCGGCATTGTGTTGATTAACCGCTTTTTCCCATCCCGTAAGCTGTTTTGAGATGGATTCGATAAATTCATTCAAAAATATCATACGTTTCAGGCTAATTTGTTTCAGATCTTTTGAAATCCGTATGTACAATCTGATGATCTCCAGATGCTCCCTTGCTTCGCCGATCTCGGGGGCCTTGTTGAAAACGCTATTTGCCTTGTAAATACAAACAATAAGGGCAAGAGATTCTTTTTTCAGACTTTCACCCAGCGTGTACTTAAACTCCCGGCCAAATCTGCCTGTGCTTTCATACACCGCAAGGAGCAAGTCGTAACCCTTTTTAAACACCGGCAACTGATCATACTGCGCCAAAACTCGTTTTCAATTTTCCGTTTTCAATTTTCCTTTGAATTTTTCCCCTCCCTGCAAGGCCCCCTTATTAAATAATCAAATAAATCAATCCTTGAGGCAGCGCCCTGAGAATCCGTGCGTCCTGAGGTAGCTGTACCGGCCCACGTCCTCGCCATTGTAGCCTAGTAGCCGGCCCCACGCGCCAGACGACGAGGACTCCGACGACGACCAGAAGCTAGCGTAGCTCGCGAGATAGAAGAAGTAGCCATCGTTGTTCCGGCCGCCGCCAGGAAGCGCAGTGAACCCGCTGGTGTTGGTGGCCCCGGTATTGGGCGAT
>CALMDO010000005.1 GCA_937862805.1 uncultured Bacteroidota bacterium | reverse complement strand
GGAAGTGTATCGGTATCGTTGGAAAACAGCAAATCAGCCTTACGAAACAACAAAAAGAGAAAAAGACGGAAGTTATACTCAGCGTAGAAAAAGGCTCCTTTTTTGAAAAGAAGGTGCATCCGGTGCATCCGGTAAGGTCTTGAGACCAAAGGTTTGCTGCCCGGAAGCTGCCGCCCGACGAGCAGGACGTCGAATCCTTCTTTATAAAGGGTTCGGCAACTGCGATCAACCCGTTGATCGGTGGTCAGATCATTGGTTACGGAAACAATGGCTTTCAATCGCGGAGCGGAAGGGTTTCCTGGCTGATTCACGGGTTGGGTAATAGCTTTACAAAAATAGTTCTTTTCGACGGAAGGTATGTTCAAAGTGACTATTTTTGGCTTTTCCTTTTGTCGATGCACCTCGATCAGCACGTTTCGCTCAAACCTTACAATACTTTTGGTATGGATGTAAGGGCCCGTTACTTCATCGAGCCCAAAAGCCGTTCGGAGATTCTCACCCTGCTTAATTACCGATCGATGATCCGGATGCCCTTTCTGGTTTTAGGTGGTGGCAGCAACATGCTGTTTACCGGCAATTTTGAAGGATTGGTCATCCATATCAGCTCAAAGGGTATTCAATGGAAAGAGGATGTGGACGGAACGGTGCTTGTCACAGCTGAGGCAGGTGAACTGTGGGATGATCTGGTTGGTTTCTGTGTCGGAAAAGGATGGGCGGGGCTCGAAAACCTTTCCCTGATTCCGGGAACCGTAGGCGCGGCGCCGGTCCAGAACATCGGCGCCTATGGCGTGGAGGTGAAAGATTGCATTGAATCAGTCCACTACGTGATGACCGATAGCGGAAAGGAGATGCACCTCAAGTCGGGTGAATGTCAATTCGGTTATCGCGACAGCATCTTCCGCAACTCCCTGAAAAGGCGATGCATCATTCTGGATGTGACTTTCCGGTTATCTGCGGGCGATTCGGAAGAAAAGCCCGGCACTGCTCATTTAAAGCTTGATTACGGTACGATCAGAAAAGAGTTGGAAGATCAGGGAATCAGCTCCCCGACCATTGCCGATGTAAGGAATGTGGTTTGCGCCATCCGCCGTCGAAAGCTCCCCGATCCTGCTGAGATTGGAAATGCGGGCAGTTTTTTCCGCAACCCGGTTGTGGAGGGAGTGACCCGCGATCGCCTTTTAAGCACTTTTCCAACCCTTCCCTGGTTTCCGGATATCTCCGGGAAGTACAAGATCCCCGCGGCGTGGCTTATCCAGCAATGTGGATGGAAAGGGTTCAGGGATGGGGACGCCGGTGTCCATGCCATGCAACCCCTGGTATTGGTCAATTACGGATTGGCCTCCGGAGGGCAGATCACTGCGCTCATGCAGCGTATCATTGAATCAGTGCAGAATCGCTTCGGAATACTCCTGCGACCGGAAGTAAATATTATCTGAGTTGAACAGGGAAGAGGATCAGTCGGTCTGAAGTGCTCCGATAAGCGTTTCGATTGAATCGATCCTGTGTTGCTCCAGGTAGTCTGCCAATCCCCGTACAATTTTTATACTTGCCAGCGGATCGATGAAGTTGGCGGTTCCCACCTGGATGGCGGAGGC
>CALMDO010000004.1 GCA_937862805.1 uncultured Bacteroidota bacterium | reverse complement strand
AACCAACTGTTGACTAAGAAATCCTTACGGGATATCATCGGACAGATCCTGAAAAAGACCGGAACTGCGAAAACAGCAAAATTCCTCGATGACATCAAAGATCTGGGATTCCGCATGGCTTTCCAGGGAGGTCTCTCCTTCAACCTGGATGACGTCATCGTTCCCGAGATCAAAACCAAACTGGTAGCCGATGCCGCTGCCGAGGTGGATGATGTGGTGAACAACTATAACTTCGGTTTCATTACCAACAACGAAAGATATAACCAGATCATTGATATCTGGACCCATGCCAATTCTCAGCTCACAGTTTCACTGATGAACCAGCTTACAAAAGATAAACAGGGATTTAACCCCGTTTATATGATGCTGGATTCCGGTGCCCGTGGTAGTAAAGAACAGATTCGTCAGCTCAGCGGTATGCGTGGTTTGATGGCAAAACCACAAAAATCAGGAGCCGCCGGAGGTGAGATCATTGAAAACCCCATCCTCTCTAACTTCAAAGAGGGATTGTCGGTTCTCGAGTACTTTATTTCAACCCACGGCGCCCGTAAAGGTCTGGCCGACACCGCGCTGAAAACTGCCGACGCCGGGTACCTCACCCGAAGGCTGGTCGATGTTTCACAGGATGTGATCATCTCGGAAGAGGATTGCGGAACCCTGAGAGGACTTACCATCACAGCACTCAAAAAAGCTGAAGAGGTGGTGGAATCTTTGTATGACAGGATCCTGGGCCGTGTATCATTACACGATATCCATCATCCTCAAACCGGTGAACTGATCATTGCTGCCGGAGATGAAATCACCGAAGATATCGCCAGGCTCATTGATGAATCTCCGCTGGAAGGGGTAGAAATCCGTTCAGTACTGACCTGCGAATCGAAAAAAGGAGTGTGCGCCAAGTGTTACGGCCGCAACCTGGCAACCGGAAGCATGGTTCAAAGAGGAGAAGCAGTGGGTGTCATCGCTGCACAATCAATCGGTGAACCCGGTACACAGCTTACCCTCCGGACCTTCCACGTGGGAGGGGTCGCCGGGGTGAACATTGCCAGCGCCTCACGCATCGAAGCCAAATACGACGGAGTTTTAGAAATTGATGAACTCCGCTCTGTTGCTTATGTCGAAGAATCAGGCGACCATTATGACATTGTGATCGGCCGTTCTGCAGAAATGAGGATCGTCGATAAAAATACCAGAATTGCCCTGACTTCAGCCCATATTCCCTATGGTGCCCGACTCTTCTTCCGCCACGAAGAAGAAGTTAAAAAAGGTCAGTTGATCAGCGATTGGGATCCGTACAACGCAGTCATCCTTTCCGAAGTGACCGGTAAAGTAAGTTTCGAGAACATCATCGAAAACGTTACTTACCGCATCGAGTCGGATGAACAAACCGGTTATCACGAAAAAGTGGTCATCGAGTCACGGCAAAAGACCCGCAACCCCGCCATCAACATCCTTTCTTCCATTGGTGAGGTGATCAAGGTCTATGACATTCCCGTTGGTGCACACATCAACATTGACGACGGAGCTTCCATTAAAGCCGGTGAGGTGCTCGTCAAGATACCCCGCGCAATCGGTAAAGCCGGTGACATTACAGGTGGTCTGCCCAGGGTTACCGAGCTGTTTGAAGCCCGTAACCCGTCGGATCCGGCCGTAGTATCAGAAATCGATGGCGTTGTTTCTTTCGCCAAGAAACTGAAAAGAGGAAACCGTGAAGTGATCATCACCTCCAAAACCGGTGAAGAAAAACATTACCTCGTGCCTACAACCAAGCAGATCCTGGCTCAGGAGAACGACTATGTAAAAGCCGGAACAGCCTTGTCTGATGGGGCTCTGACACCCAGCGACATCCTGGCTATCAAAGGTCCGATGAAAGTACAGGAATACATCGTCAATGAAATCCAGGAAGTTTACCGCCTTCAGGGTGTGAAGATCAACGACAAACACTTCGAAACCATCGTCCGCCAGATGATGCGGAAAGTCGAAGTGGAAGACCCGGGCGATTCCCGCTTCCTTGAAGGAGAACTGATCAATAAAATCGATTTCCAGGATGAAAATGACTGGATCTATGGCAAAAAAGTTGTTGAAGATCCGGGCGATTCTCCAACCCTGAAAGCCGGACAAATCATCAGCGCCAGGAAACTGAGGGATGAAATATCAATGCTCAAGCGCAAAGACAAAAAACTCGTAATGGCCCGTGATGCAAAACCTGCAACGGCTTTCCAGATTCTCCAGGGGATTACCCGCGCTTCCCTGCAGACCAAAAGCTGGATTTCAGCTGCCTCCTTCCAGGAGACAACGAAAGTTCTGACCCAGGCTGCCATCAATGCCCGACAGGATGAATTGTTAGGATTGAAAGAAAATGTGATCGTTGGTCATCTGATCCCGGCCGGTACGGGTCTGCGGGAGTATGAAAACCTGATTGTCGGAAGTAAAGAAGATTATGAAATGCTTCTTGCCTCCAAAGAGGAAGAATAAAACCATTGCCATGCCAGAAAAAAACAACCCTGTAGGACAAATCAACATCGAACTTTCAGAAGAAGTGGGAGAAGGTATCTATTCTAACCTCGCCATCATCACCCACTCACCGACTGAATTCATCATCGATTTTCTGAAAATGATGCCGGGAGTACCGAAACACAAAGTGAAATCGCGCATCATCCTGACTCCGCAACATGCCAAAAGATTGTATAAAGCGTTGAAAGAAAACATCGCCAAGTACGAGTCTGTTCACGGTGAAATCAAAGATCCGGGAGGAGATATGACCTACAACCTGCCGATCCCCACTGCACGAGCCTGATCCACGATCCTTCCATCCACCGGTGAACATCGGCCGGTTCGATAGCTGACTTTATTCGCTCAATATCCTAATTCCGGTCAGTTGGATCATGCAAACCTCTTTCTTCGTACTTTAGCGAAAATTTCTTCGCTTGGCTTCGCATGAGATCAAAACAGTGACCCTGATCGGCGCCGGAAAACTGGCCAACCATCTTGGAAATGCGTTGAAAAAACATGGCTTTGGAATCCCCCAGGTGTACAACCGTACCCCGTCACAGGGCCAACGTCTGGCGAAAAAACTCAACGCGACCTATACCGATGATCTCAACAAGCTTTCTTTCAAATCTGACCTCTTTATCATTGCAGTTACTGATAGGGCTATACCAGAAATCACCGGCCGCTTGAGTCTCGATGGAGAACTGGTTGTGCACACCTCCGGTACCGTGGCTATGAGCGTTCTTTCAAAAACGACCCAAAGGAGCGGCGTACTCTACCCTTTACAGACCTTTACGGGAAAAGGCCTTGTCTCATTTCAAAAAATTCCGGTTTGCCTTGAAGCAGCTCAGGAAAACGACCTCAGGCTGCTGGCAGACCTTGCCGGTAAAATCAGTGAAAAGATCTATTTTATCAACAGCGAAAGAAGAAGCTATCTCCACCTGGCTGCTGTTTTTGCCGCAAATTTCCCGCACTTTTTGCATACTGTGGCTGCTGATCTGATGAAAGAACACAACCTTCCATTGGAAATGGTCAGACCACTCATCCTTCAGGTAGCTCGCAACACCCGCTATGAGGATCTTTTTGATCTCCAGACAGGACCCGCCGTGCGGGAAGACTTTCCTGTGATCGAACAACATCGCTGTTTACTGTCAGACCATCCGGAATACCAGAAAATCTATGACCTGATCACGAACAGCATCATTCAATATAAAAAGAATCATGAGTAACTATAAAGAACTACTCCGCAACATTAACACATTTGTTTTTGACTATGACGGTGTTTTGACCGACGGCAGTGTCATCATGACCAGCGAAGGTGAAGCCTACAGGGTTTCCAACGTCAAAGACGGTTATGCACTGCAACTTGCAAAAAAGAAAGGATACCGCATTGCCATCATCTCCGGGGCAAACTCAGAATCGATGACCCACCGGATGAAAGCGCTTCAAATCACCGATCTCTTTCTGGGAGTTGAAAAAAAACGGCAGGTCTTCCTCGAATATTTGAGAACCAATGAAATTAACCCCTCCCAGGTGTTGTACATGGGAGATGACATTCCCGATTACGAAGTCATGCTTGAAGCAGCTGTGCCGACCTGCCCGGCCGATGCTGCGGAAGAAATCAAAGCCGTCGCTCGTTACATTTCTCACCTCGAAGGGGGAAAAGGATGTGTGAGAGATGTCATTGAACAGGTACTCAAGGTTCAGGGAAAATGGATGAATGAGGATGCCTATCATTGGTAATATTCATAAAACCAAATGATTATGGAAAAATTTTTCTTATCAGGAAAAGAAAAAATGATCGCCCTCTCCCGGTTGATCCGTTTACCCAATTTGGGTATCATCGTCCTGACCCAATGTTTGTTGCGATACTGCCTTCTGAATCCGTTTCTTTACAAAGATTTCCCCGGAGTACAAAGCACAACCTGGGATTTTTTTATTTTGGTGTTGATTACCCTTCTTATTGCAGCCGGTGGTTATGTCATCAACGACTATTTTGACGTGAAGATCGACCAGATCAACCGCCCTGATAAAGTAGCCGTGAACCGTGTGATCACGCCCCGCCAGGCCATCAAATTGCACATGATCCTGAATGCTTTAGCCATCTTGTTAGGATTCTACCTGGCATACCGCGTAAAAGCCATCAGCATGGCCCTCATCTTTCCTTTTCTCTCAGGCCTCCTTTGGATCTACTCGGCGAAATACAAGCGGATTCTGATCTGGGGTAACGTTATCGTCTCCTTTCTTTCCGCTTTTGTAATCCTGATCGTTTGGTTATTCGAATTCTTCTGGATTCGCCTCGATCCGCTGCTCTTTTCGGCACTTATCCCGGATTTACAGTGGGTTAACAGGGTCTTTTTCGCCTATGCCCTGTTCGCCTTCCTGGTCACCCTTTTCAGAGAAGTGATCAAAGACATGGAAGATGTCCAGGGAGACCAACCCTATGATTGCCGGACCCTGCCTGTGGTTTCCGGACTCCGGTTCACTTCACGCATAGTGTCGGGATTGATACTGATTACCATGCTGCTGTTAGGCTACAGCCAGTACCTCCTCTATCAGACCGGATTGGATTACCTTTTTTGGTATTTCCTCGTAGCCGTTCAATTGCCCGCCCTGTACCTGTTAATCAAGCTTCAGCAAGCCAAAGAAAAAGAGGATTATCATTCATTGAGCACCCTCTCCAAGATCATCATGTTGGCGGGAATCCTCTCGATGGAATTGATTTTGTTGACAACATGACCTTTTTATGATTCATGACCAATTGAAGGGGCGGCACCTGATTCTGGCTTCAGAATCGCCCAGACGACAGTTTCTTTTAAAGGAATTGGGGTTGGATTTCGAGATTTGTCCCCTGAACGTATCCGAAGTCTATCCGGAAGGTCTCCAACCGGAAGCGATTGCCCGTTACCTGGCCCAACTCAAAGCCGGCCACTTCGATACCTCCCGGTTAAAGGATAATACCATCCTCATAACCGCCGACACCATCGTTTCGGTCAACGGAGAAATCCTTGGAAAGCCCTCAGATCCTGTTTCAGCAGCCGGGATGTTGAAAAAATTATCCGGCCGGAAACACGAGGTGATAACTGCAGTCTGCCTGAAATCAAAAACCAAAATCCGTGTTTTTCATGCGCTCACCACAGTCACTTTTAAAAAACTGTCAGACAGTGAGATAACCTATTACATCGACCACTTCAGACCTTATGATAAAGCAGGCAGCTATGGCGTACAGGAATGGATCGGTTACATCGGAATCGCCCACATCGACGG
>CALMDO010000003.1 GCA_937862805.1 uncultured Bacteroidota bacterium | reverse complement strand
TATTGTGAAAAAATTAACAAGGAGGGAGGTCCTGCCGCCGGTAGTTTTGAGAAGCAGTTCAAATGGTATAAGTAATGCGCGAAACCAGCGATAAAGAATCATTTCAGATTTAATTTAGAATGGTTATATATTTCCGGCACGGGGAAAATTATTTTGAATATCATTTTAAATAATTATTATTTTTACCAACTTTTACAGCGCATTTATAATCTAACATAAAATTATATGGTATGTTAAGAAATTTACTATTGTCTATTGGATTAGTACTGGCAACAAGTTTGTTAGTATTTTCACAAACCGGCTCCGGTACGATTAAGGGAAAAATCGTTGATAAACAGAGCAAGGAGCCGATCTCGTTTGCGAATGTGGTTGTAGAAGTGGGGGGTGTCCAGGTCGGAGGCTCTACTTCGGATTTTGACGGGAACTTTCAGATCAAGCCGGTACCTCCGGGAAAAGTTGATTTAAAGGCCAGTTTTGTCGGGTACAAACCATTCATGATCAAGGGGATCATTATTGCGCCTGACAAGATTACGTTCCAGAATCTGGAACTTGAAGTAGCTACCACCACCCTCAATGAAATTGAGATCGTACAATATAAGGTACCCCTTATTTCCAAGGACCAGACCACTTCAGGAGGTACGGTGACCTCGGAAGAAATTTCCAAGATGGCCAATAAATCGGCTGCAGCCGTAGCTACGACGGTCGGTGGTGTTACAACTGACGCTAACGGGAACATCACCAGTATGCGTGGCCAACGGTCGTCCGGAACAGTTTACTACATCGACGGAATGCGTGTCACAGGTAGCAACAACCTCCCGCAGTCAGCAATTGAGCAGGTGGAGGTCATCCTGGGTGGTACCCCTGCCGCTTACGGGGATGCCACAGGTGGTATCATCAATGTTACGACCAAAGGCCCTTCCAAAGATTTTTCAGGGGGAATCGACCTGCAATCTTCTCAATATCTCGATGCTTTTGGATATAACAGGGTGGGGTTGAACTTTACCGGTCCGGTCGTTTCTAAAAAAGATACGGTTCGTGGCACCAAAACCCCGATCATGGGCTTCTTCATCGCAGGTGATTTTATTTATCAGAAAGATGGGGCTCCGGCCGCTTTCCCACTTTACAAAGTGACCGATGACGTTCAGGATTACCTGAAAGTCAACCCTCTCCGTCTTTACGGGCAGAATCAGGCTGTGTTCTACAACGCTGAATTCCTCACCTATGACCAGATGGAAAAAACCAAATATACCCGGAATACTTCGGGAACCAATATCAACGTATCCGGTAAACTGGACTTCAGGGTATCGCCCACCATCAACGTTTCCGTTGGCGGTACTTTCACCCGGTACGACAACCGCAGCTTTAATTTTAGTAACTCATTGTTAGACTGGCAGTACAACACCCACACTACCGGTTATACCTGGCGTGTGAACGGAAGATTCACCCAGCGTTTCCCCACCGCCTCCGATAGCAAATCGTTCGTTAAGAACATCTATTATTCCATCGGCGCCGACTTTACCCGCTCCTTTGCCAAATCAGAAGATGCCGAACACAAAGACAACTACTTCAAATACGGCTATGTGGGAAGTTTCACCACCCAGACTGTACGCGCTTACACCCCTGAGTTGGCTTACGACTCAGTTGCCAGAAAGTGGGCCCACCTCCAAAACGGTACCCGTGATACCATTGTGGTCTTCAGAGGTTCCGACATCAACCCCGAATCATCCAACTGGACCCAACAGTATTACGGTTTCTTTGAAGATCCGACTTCTCACTACCAAAACATCGATGAGATTATCTCCGGCCGGGGTTTGGTCAACGGGATGGAACCCACCGCACCTTACAGCATGTGGGCCAACGTGGGGAACCGTGCCAACGGATATGCCATTTCCAACACAGACCAGCTCGCTGTTAATGCCTCCTTCGCAGCCGACTTCGGCAACCATGAAATCCAACTTGGTTTGCAATACCAACAACGCACCTCCTCTTCATACTCCAATGCAGGAATCCAGTTGTGGGAAACCATGAGGGGTTTGACCAACGCCCAGTTACGCGACCTCGACCTGAACAATCCCATCGAAGTTTACCGCGACGGCGTTTTCATGGATACCATTAACTACAACCGCAAATATGTATCCACCCTCCAGCGGACCTTCGATATCAACCTTCGTAAAAAACTTGGATTACCGGTTGACGGAACTGACTGGATTGACATCGATTCCTACAGTTTCGCCGATAATACCATCAGTTATTACGACAAGAACATGGAACTGCATACGGTGAAAGCAGGCGACCAACTCTTTTCGATCGATATGTTCAGTGCCGATGAGTTGCTCAAAGACGGCTCCCCGATCGTTGCCTATGCCGGCTACGACTACATGGGCAATAAAATGAGCAAACAACCCGGTTTTGATGAATTTTTCACAGCCAAAGATGCCAACGGTAACTATACCCGCCCCATCGGCTCTTATCAACCGATTTATATGGCCGGTTATATCCAGGATAAATTCGCTTTCAAAGACCTGATCTTTAATATTGGTATCCGTGTCGACCGTTTCGACGCCAACCAGGCTGTCCTGAAAGACCCCTACCTCT
Source organism: uncultured Bacteroidota bacterium (assembly GCA_937862805.1). Classification (GTDB taxonomy): domain Bacteria; phylum Bacteroidota; class Bacteroidia; order Bacteroidales; family FEN-979; genus CAIVAT01. The sequence continues at coordinate 36,572 of CALMDO010000003.1, read as the reverse complement.
TCTACCCGGCAAAAACCGCAGGAGAAGTCAATCAAATGAATGGACAGTACATCACCCATCCCTCAGGCATTGGCAGCGATTATGTCGTTTATGTTGACGATGCTTCCAATCCTACCGCCATCACCGGTTACCGTAATAACAGCAACTGGTACAACTCCGACGGGAGCCCGATCACCGACCCGGTCAGGGTCTTAGACCGCGGTAACGGCGTACAGCCCTACCTCGTGGATCCCTCCAACAAATCAATCACCGCCGGGGTTTTTAAAGATTACGATCCGCAGACCAATTTCATGCCCCGTATCTCCTTCTCCTTCCCCATCTCCGATGATGCTTTATTCTATGCACACTACGACATTCTTACCCAACGTCCCTCCTCCGCTGAAGTACAGATCGACCCCATCTCCTATTATTATATTGGTGTAACGGGAAGTTCAGGGACCATCAACAATCCCAACCTGAAACCAGAGCGTACGATCGATTATGAATTGGGCTTCCAGCAGAAGATCAACAACGCCTCGTCCCTCAAACTGGCCGTCTTCTACCGCGAAATGCGCGACCAGATCCAGCAATACCGCCTCACAGGTGCCTATCCCAAAACTTATTACTCTTATACCAACATCGACTTTGGTACCGTCAAGGGATTAACCCTCACCTACGATCTCCGCAGAACAGGCAATGCAAGAGTGCGTTTCAACTATACCCTCCAATTTGCCGAAGGCACCGGATCGGATCCCAACGCTGCCCAGACCATCATCCGGTCAGACCAACCGAACCTCCGTACCCTCAACCCGTTGAACTTTGACCAACGCCACCAGTTCAACATCAGTCTCGACTACCGGTGGGGAAGCGGAAAAGATTATAACGGACCAGTTATTAAAAGAAAGAAGAGCGGAAAACCCCCCGTTCAATTCCTCTCGAATTTTGGCGCCAACTTCACCATCACCGGTGGATCGGGAACACCCTACACCAAAACCAGCAAAATATTGCCTTTCGGCGCCATGGGCCCCATCCAGGGAACCATCAATGGTGCAAGGCTCCCCTGGCAGTTCCTCATCGGTGCACGGGTTGACAAAGATTTTAACTTCGCTCTCAACAAAAAGAAAATGGGAACCATCAATGTTTATTTTGAATTCACCAACCTGCTGAATTCCAAAACAGTCGTTGCCGTGTATCCGGCTACCGGAACTGCTGACGACGATGGTTACCTGTCGGCCCCCGAATGGCAAAACGCCATCAACCAACAGGTCGATCCGCAATCATACCGCGATCTGTACTCCATTCAGATGAACACTCCCTATAACTACAGCTCACCCCGTACCATCCGGTTCGGCGTAATGTTTAACTTCTAAGGATGAGACAGCCATGGTTATGAGAAGAAATTTCAGTTTAGTAAAAAATACCTCGAAAATGAAAAATATACTTCGCTTTTTAGTGATAGCATTCTGTATGTGGACTACCAATGCCGTTTTTGCGGAAGAGGTTCACAAAAACGGTGGCAAAAGTACCGATGTTATCAAAGAAACAGCGGCCGGTTGTGCTGCAGGATCAAGCTATAAATACCTTGATATCAATAACGTAAGGACCCTCATGTATTCTTACGGCAATGGATGGTTCCTCGAAAACGCCGAATACGAGATTCCCAAAGGTTCCAAAAAAACCTCCTTGTTCTCTACCTCCCTCTGGATCGGTGGTATCGATATCAACAACAACCTGAAACTGGCAGCTTATCGGTTCGGTCAGGGCCCTACCACCGCCACGGCCCACACCAAGAACGACTTCTGGCCCGGCCCCCTGACTGTTGACGGAACCGCTGCTGTGGATGTTGAAACCTGTGCCAAATGGGATAAATTGTTCACGATGACCCGTGCAGAAGTACAGGAATTTCTGGCCTGGTGGGATGATAAAGCTTCCTATCCCGACTATACCATTCCCAAGTCTATCCTCGATTGGCCCGCCCATGGTGATATTTCCAAAGGCCAGGCCTTCTACATGGCCCCTTTCTATGATATCAACGGCGACGGCGTGTACGATCCCCGTCAGGGTGACTACCCCTATTACGATCTGGCCAATAACCTCTGTCCCAAAAACCTGAAACCAGGCGAATTGATTGCCAGGGCAAAGGTAAAAGACGGATCACCCTCCGATACGATGGGTATCCTCGTCGATCAGGTACTCAAAGGAGACCAGACCATCTGGAGTGTTTATAACGATAAAGGTAATTATCACTCGGAAACGACCGGCGACCCGATCGGGATGGAGATCCGGGCCCAGTACTTTGCCTTTGCCACCAATGATGAGATCAACAACATGACTTTTTACTCTTACGAGATCATCAACCGCTCCACTTACACACTAACCGGAACCTACTTCAGCCAGTGGGTTGACCCCGACCTGGGCTACGCCAACGACGACTATGTCGGTTGCGACGTGAACCGCGGGCTTGGTTACTGCTACAATGGGACACCGGTTGATGGTACCGGTCAGTCCTACGCGTACGGCGCCCATCCGCCTGCAGTCGGTGTCGACTTCTTCCAGGGTCCTTACATGGATCCCGATGGTTATGATAACCCCTCTTTTAAAGGAAATACCCTCAGAGGTCCCTCCTTTAAAGGAAGTTGCGATATCGTAGGGATGAACGGAACCGTCATCGAAATGAACTACGGCCCCGATGAAATGTATTCCGCTCCCTTCCTCGTGAAATCCGACGCCATCAACGGCGTGAACTTCGGTGACGGGATCAAGGACAACGAGCGTTTCGGGATGCGCCGCTTTGTTTATCACAACAACAGTAATGCCGGGGTTCCCAGCTACATGCAAGACCCCCAATATGCTTCAGAATACTATCTCTTCCTCCGTGGTATCTGGAAAGATAACTCCAAGATGATCTACGGCGGAAATGCTCACTATTCAGCAGGCGGTTACGGCCCGGAATGCGATTTCATGTTCCCGGATGAAACCGACCTTTGCGACTGGGGAACCAATGGCCAACCACCCAACGGCCTCAAGAAATGGACTGAGGTTCTGGCCGGCAATAACCCGCAGGACCGTCGTTTCATGCAATCAGCAGGTCCCTTTACCCTGCTTCCGGGAGCCTGTAACTACATTACCGTCGGTATTCCATGGGCACGCTCAATCTCCGGAACACCGGAAGAATCGGTCGCCCTGCTGAAGATCGTCGATGACAAATGCCAGAGTTTGTTCGACAACTGTTTCGCTGTCCTCAGCGGCCCCAACGCTCCCGACCTTACCATCGAAGAGATGGATAAAGAGTTGATCATTTATATCTCCAACCGCAGAACCAACGACGCTGGAAATAACTACAACGAAAAATATGTAGAATACGATCCCAATATTCCCAACCCGGATACCTTGGGGCACAACGAAAGAAATGACTCGCTCTACCATTTTGAAGGATATCAAATCTACCAATTAAAAGATGCCACCGTCTCAGCAGCCGATATTGATGATCAAAGCAAAGCACGGCTTGTGGCCCAGTGCGACGTTCAAAACGGTGTGACAAAACTGGTTAACTGGTCGTACGACCAGAACCTGGGTGGTAACAAAGGCGAAGTAATGGTTGACGGCGCCGATAAGGGAATCCGCCACTCCTTCGTTTTCACCAAAGACATGTTTGCAACAGGGGATGACCGGCTCATCAACCACAAACAATACTATTATGTTGCAGTAGCTTATGCCTACAACCAGTACAAAAAGTATAACGGGCTGGATCCCACGGCATTAGACGGGCAAAAGACCCCTTACCTCCGTGGCCGGAGCAACATTAAAACCTACACAGCCATCCCGCATATCCCGCTGGGCGAGATCATGAACGCTGCCTATGGCGAAGGACCGGTCATAACCCGTATCCAGGGACAGGGTAATGGCGGCATGATCACGGAATTCACAGAAGCGACGATTGCAGAGATCATGTCTAAACCACCTGCCGATTCGACCAATGTTTACGGAGGTCCTGATTATCCAATCTGCTATAATCCGACCTACCTGGTCAACAAAGGACCGTTGCAGGTGAAAGTGATCGATCCGCTGAACGTGGTTGACGGGGAATATACCGTGAAATTCGATTCCATGGTATCTGTCAACGCTGGTAACCCCTTCACCAATAAAAAGAAGATCCAGTTTGGAAAATGGACCTTGTATAACAACAAGACAGGAATGAGCTATCGCTCAGATACTACTACCATCTATGCCTACGAACAGGTATTTCTGGATTTGGGAATAGCCCTCACGCTTTACCAGGTTCCCAATGCCGGTGACTCTCTCCGCGGATCGGTGACCAGTGACAACGGCTTGCTGTGGGCACCAAGTGCCATCTATGAAGACAGTACCCGCGTCTGGCTGGGTGGTATTCCTGACAGCGATATTCCTGAGTCTTATTACAACTGGATCCGGTCGGGAACTTACAAAGGATCGGATACCCGTTTCTATGACTGGAACATGGGAAGCGGTGAGGTAGGACAACCCTGGGACCCCAACAAGAATTTCCAGAAGATCCAAAACGGGACGTGGGCTCCATACTGTCTCGCGGCTATCAACGGGGATGAACTCTTCGTGGGGCCAGCCTATGGAAAACGATCCAAACTGATCGCTACCATGGACAATCTTTGCAGCGTGGATATCGTCATCACTCCCGACAAAACCAAATGGTCCCGTTGCCCGGTCGTTGAACTTTGTCCCAAAACTGCATTAGCACAAGGAGGAGCGAAAATCTTTGATTTCAGAAAAGCTCCGTCTGTCAACGTGGACGGCGACACCGGCGTAGTCAGCGATAATCCGATGTACAATTCCAGTTATATCAATGCGACAGGAATGGGTTGGTTTCCTGGTTACGCCATCAACCTGGAGACCGGCGAGCGACTCAACATCATGTTTGGCGAGAACTCCTGGCTCGTAGCTGATAACGGACGCGATATGATCTGGAATCCCTCCGACAGGGTCTATGATGCAGGTGGTGTACCGGTATTCGGCGGCCAACATTACGTGTACATCATGAACCATAAATCGTTCGTGGTTGCCAACATTAAACTGGATTACCCGGCTTACGACGCGGGCGCCTACATCCGGAAAATAATGCTCAAGACCCCTGCCACGATTTATAAAGATAACACTTACGCCACCGCACTGTATACCACCATCCCGCTTGCAATTGCCGGGAAAGAATGGTTAAGCAACACGGTGACGACGAAGATCCGTGTATCGAAACCTTACAAACGATACTATTCAGAACCACTGCCTTATGATTCGACAGGCATCCCCGATACACTCAACAAAAATTATCCGGTGTACGTCTTTAATACTTCTTCCATCGCCACTACCAAGTACAGCCAGGATAAAGCCACTACCGACCTCGACCTGATCAACGTAGTACCAAATCCCTACTATGCTTATGATGATTATGAGAGGAACCAGCTCGATAATCGTATCAAGATCGTAAACCTGCCTACCAAATGTACGGTGACCATCTTTGATATGAGCGGCACCATGATCCGTCAGTTTGCAGTTGATAAATCGGGTATAGCTGAACCACGGGCCTCTACGGCCGGTTTGAATACCGATGCCAAGACTTCCATTGACTGGGATCTGAAGAACTTTGCCGGAATTCCCATTGCCGGCGGTGTTTATCTGATCCACGTTAAAGCTGAAGGATTAGGCGAACGGACACTCAAATGGTTTGGAATATTGCGACCGGTTGACCTGAACGCATTATAATGGCTTATACGATTTATAAAATGATAAAAACAAAAAATTCCAGGATTATGAAAAATATATATAGCTGCTTCATCGCAATATTTTTGATGGGATTGATACTCTTGCCACTGGATCAGGTCAAAGCAGGCAACAAAGACCGCAGCGGGCAGGCGGGCGCATCCGAACTGCTGATCAACCCCTGGGCACGAAGCTCAGGGTGGGGATCGGTCGGTACCTCCTGCACACAGGGGCTTGAAGCCATCTACACCAACGTGGCTGGTACAGGATTCACAAAAGGAACAGAACTCATCTTTTCCTATACCAACTGGCTGAAGGGATCAGGAGTTAACATCATGTCTTTCGGTCTCAGCCAGAAACTGGGAACCAACGGTGGTGTTTTAACCGCTGCCGTGATGTCCATGAGTTTTGGAGAAATTGATATTACCACCACCAGTTCACCGGAACCGGTCCAGGGTACTTTTAAACCCAATTATCTCAACATCAATCTGGCTTACGCGAAAGCCTTCTCGAACAGCATTTATGGAGGTTTGAACGTTAAATTGATCACCGAATCAATCTCTGATGCTACCGCCACAGCCATTGCACTTGATGCTGGTATTCAATATGTTACAGGCGACAAGGAACAGATCAAGTTCGGGATTGCACTGAAAAATGTTGGCCCGACCATGCGGTTCACTGGTGACGGACTTTCGTTCAGAGGGATCATACCCGGTCACGGGAATGACAATGACCAATTCACCGTAGAACAACGTTCGGCCCGGTATGAACTCCCGGCTACTTTGAGAATCGGCGCATCTTACGATTTTCTGATTGGTGAGATGCACCGGATCACCCTTGCCGGTAACTTCACCTCCAACTCTTTCACCAAAGACCAGTTTACCCTGGGCTTGGAATATGCCCTGAAGTATTACCTCCAGATCAGGGCAGGTTATACTTACCAGGACGGAATGTTTAATACCAACGTCGAAGACCGGGGAACAGTCTATAACGGGTTGAATGCCGGATTTACCGTTTCCGTACCCTTCAACAAGGAAAAGGAAACCGGTATCGGAATCGACTATTCTTACCGTGCTACCAATCCCTTCTCCGGAACCCATAGCATAGGGCTGAAACTTAACTTTTAATAGCCGGGGAAAGAAGTTTACCAAAACTTCGTTTTTTATACAAAGGACCCTGTCACAGGGTCTTTTGGCTTATATTACCAACAAATATTTAGATCATGTCGGAGCTGAAATATTATACTACTGAGGGTTTAGAGAAACTCAAGGAGGAGCTTAACAGATTGACCACGGTTGAAAGGCCGGCTATTTCAAGACAAATTGCCGAAGCCCGGGATAAAGGAGATCTTTCGGAAAATGCTGAATATGCCGCAGCCAAAGAAGCTCAGGGATTGCTGGAGCTGAAAATTTCGAAAATGCAGGAAGTTGTCAGTAACGCCCGGTTAATTGATGAAAAGAAGCTCGACAACTCCAAGATCCTGATATTTTCAACCGTGAAGGTAAAAAACCTGCAGAATGGCTCATTCTTTACCTATACCCTGGTACCGGAGAATGAAGCCAATATAAAAGCAGGTAAACTCTCAGTCAGTTCTCCGATAGCGAAAGGGCTCCTTGGAAAAGCATTAGGGGATACCGTTGAAATCAATATCCCTGCCGGAAAGATAGCCTTTGAAATTGTTGAAATATCCCGTTAAAATTATTGATATGGCAACCATTTTCACAAAAATCGTAAAGGGAGAGATTCCTTGTTATAAAGTCGCCGAGACAGAGGATTTTCTGGCTTTTTTAGATATCCACCCACTCCGTGAAGGGCATACGCTTGTGATCCCGAAAATAGAGGTAGACTATCTTTTTGACCTGGAGGATCCTTTGCATGCCGGGCTTTGGAACTTTGCAAAAAAAGTTGGCAAAGCCATTCAAAGCGTGGTCCCTTGTCAGAAAATCGGAATCACCGTAATAGGGCTGGAAGTTCCCCATGCTCATATCCATCTGATCCCGATTGACGGACTGTATGACATGGATTTTACAAAGCAGAAGAAAGTGATCTCCCCTGAAGCGTTTCAGGAGATCGCCCGGAAAATTTCTGAAAAGGTTGTGATCTGACCTGCGGCACGTGCTTTAATAGGGCCTTTCGTTGTGGCCTTCGATATAGTTAATGAAGGCTTTGTTAACCACTTTATTTCCACCAGGTGTAGGGTAATCTCCCGTAAAATACCAATCGCCGCGATGGTCCGGAATGGCTTCATGAAGATCTTCAATGGTTTGAAAGACCAGGCTTACTTTAGCTTTACACGAAGGAGGCGTGACCAGCGCTGCTATTTTATCGGCGATCTGCAGTGCTGAAAAAGGACGGTATATCTCTTTGACATAATTGACCACCTTCTCTTTGGGAATGTCCTCCTGTGCTTTTGATTTCTTGTACACTTCGTTGATCAGGTGTTCCTGCCGGGTCTCTTTAAGCAGGCTGATGGCAGCCCTGAAGGCGATGAACTCGGTGAGTTTGGTCATGTCGATCCCGTAACAGTCGGGGTATCTGATTTGGGGAGCGGAGGAGGCGATGACGATCTTAACAGGGCCTAACCGGTCAAGCATCCGGATGATGCTTTGCTTCAGGGTCGTTCCCCTCACGATCGAATCATCGAGGACGACCAGGTTGTCGACACCGGAACGAATACTGCCATGGGTAATATCATAAATATGGGTTACCAGGTCATCCCGTTGAGAGTCCTGCGTGATGAAAGTCCTCAGCTTGGCGTCTTTAACGGCGACTTTTTCGACACGTGGCTTAAGTTCCATGATCTCTTTCAAATGCATTCTCTCCGGATTTTTTCCTGCCTCCAGGATCTTTTCAATCTTGATGGTGTCGCAGAAACGATCAACTTCTTCGATCATTCCGTAATAAGCATCTACCGCCGTGTTGGGAATGTACGAGAAGACCGTATGCTCAATGTCGTGATCAATCGCGTTGAGGATACCCGGTGTCAGCAACCGGCCCAGTTCTTTTCTTTCCCGGTAGATCTCTTTGTCAGTTCCGCGGGAAAAATAGATCCTTTCAAAAGAACATGATTTGCGGGTTTCGGGTTTCCTGAATTCCAGTTCCCGGATCTTCCCTTCCTTTTTGATGACCAGTGCATGGCCGGGCCGGAGTTCCCGGACTGCATCAAAACCGACATTCAAGGCTGTCTGAATGGCAGGCCGCTCAGAGGCGGCTATTACTATCTCTTCATCCTGGTAATAATAGGCCGGACGGATGCCTACGGGATCGCGCATGACAAAAGCATCTCCGTGGCCGAATAACCCGGCGATGACATAACCCCCGTCCCAGGTTTTGGCAGCCCTTCTCAGAATTTTTTGTACATTCATGGCACGGGCAATCCGGAAAGTAATCTCCCGCTTGGGGTAGCCCATCTCTTTGAATTTCCGGTAAAGTTCCTCATTCTCTTCATCCAGGAAATGGCCGATTTTTTCCAGAATGGTAATGGTGTCGCTTGTTTCCACGGGATATTGCCCCAGGTCGATCAACTTTTCAAACAATTCATCAACGTTCGTCATGTTGAAATTACCGGCCAGCACGAGGTTCTTGGTCATCCAGTTATTTTCCCTGACAAAGGGATGAATGTTCAACAGGTTGTTTTTGCCATAAGTTCCGTATCGCAGATGACCCAGGTAAACCTCGCCCATCATTTCGATATGTTGCTTAAGCCACGCCGTATCCGTCAACCGTTGAGGGGTCTGTTGTTTCATCTCCCTGACACTTTTTTCCGCTTTCTGGAAAATATCCTGGATGGGATTGGTGGCGTTGGAACGAATCCTGGTGATGAATTTGTTACCCGGAGGGAGATCGAATTTGATGGTGGCGATCCCGGCTCCGTCCTGTCCCCTGTTATGTTGTTTCTGAAGGAGAAGGTGCAGTTTGTTCAACCCGTAAAATGCTGTACCATAAGTGGCTACATAATACTCCAGGGGTTTGAGGAGCCGTACCAGGGCGATACCGCATTCATGATGGATCGAATCGCTCATGATGTCAGGAAAGATTGGACCGCAAAGGTAAGAATTATTTACGACGACAATGGGTTTCCAACAACCTTGCAGCCTGAGGGTTCCCAAGGTTCAAAGCTTGTTGCCAGTCGTTACAGGCTGCATCCGCATCTTTCAGATAAAAATTGACCGTCCCGCGATTCAGGAAGGCATCCGCATTTTCGGGATCGATTTCCAGGGTTTTATCAAAATCTTTTTTTGCCGAGGCGTAATCTTTGAATTCGAATGCTTTCAGGATGCCCCTGTTATTGTAAGCCTTTGCATATCCGGGATAGATCCTGATCGCTGAATCATAAAGCGCCAAAGCGCTTGTGAAGTCTCCTCTCCGGTAGTGGTCGTTTGCCTGGTTAAAGAAAACCGCCGCCTGACTGACTATCTCCTTTTCTTTCGTTTCAGCTCGCATTTGGAGGTGAAACAATCCCTTGTGCATTTCATCGATCTGCCTGTAATCGACGGGTTTATAAAATCCTTCCGCCCATGAAAGAAATGGATGAGGTTCAACAAGATGTTCTTGCGAAGGTAGGGAGGCAAGTTCGATCGCTTTGATTTCCGGTGCATATTCCTCGTGTGCAAAAATAGCGGCAATCCCGTCGAGGTACACCAACCGCCATTCCGGCATATCTTTGAGCTGAAAGGTCCAGGGATAGTATTTCGCATAGTTGTAGACTATCAGCGAGGGTTTGTACCGGTGCAGCAATTCCTGTAAATGACCATTCCAACTGGAGGTAATTTCCTGATACAGTTCTTCCTGGATGACCTCCAGCCGGCCATCGATGAAGACGGGTTGCGGAAGCTCCCACGATAACCACCCCCCAAAACCAAGACTATTCAGTATCCTGCCGTCGAGATGGTTTTTCATCAAAAAGGAGGCTGCATCAGCGGGTTGATGCGACCGGTTAATACCCAAACCGGTCTTGTTGAACGAGTTGTTCCTGAGATACCATGAATTGGTGAGGAGGCGAAGGGAAATCGCTATGGGGAGAAGGAGCATGGTAAAAAAGAGAACCGGAAGTATCCCTTTCCAAAGAAAAGTTCTCCGCTCCACCAGGCAGGAAAGGGAACGACTCAACACCGGAAAGGCAACCACAATGAACAAAGGAATGTTCCGGATGGAATTAATGGCCAGGAAAGCAAAAACAACCATCAGGATCACTTCATGAAGCCTGGTTTTCTTCCTCTCAACAAATAGTAACAGGAAGGAGAGCAGGAGATAACCCAGAAACAGATAGTCGCGGAGAAAAAATTTTGGTTGGGCAAAAAACGGCATGAATTCCTGGATGTGTTGATTGTAAATATTGCCTGGATCAAAACGGGTCAGCAACGCTATAGGGAATTCAAATGCCTTTAATCCATAAGGATTGATCATGCAAACCAACAGGGAAACCGCTCCCCAGAAGAGAAGCGGCCGGTCGATTCTCCAACCGGGCAGCAATCCGCAGAGGAGGTACACGGCCAGAACAATCAACCCAAGGACAAACAAAGCATGCATGTTCGACCATAACAGGAAGAGGGGAGGAAGGAGGTACAACAGGTTTTTTCCTGTATCGATCCGGATATCGAGGAGAAAGATCAATGCCGCCAGGAAAAGGAAGCTGAAAAGTTCCGGCCGCGGAGCGATCCGGAAATCGATGATCAGAAAAGAGATCAGGAGCAACAGCGACACCACGGGAAGCGTACCCTTGTCCAAGCGGCTTCGCAACAATAGCAACAACGAAAGGAGAAGCGTAAGTGAACAGAAAAAGAGGCTTAAACCCGGGTATCCTGTCAGGGAATAGACCCCGTAAAGCATTACCTGGAAAAGCCAGTGAAGATCAACATAAGGATGATCGGAAACAGTATAGGTTGACTGGTCGGTTGAAGGGAAGCGAAGGTTTTCAACGATCCATTTCCCATATTTCAGATGAAAACCAAGATCGGGATCCGAAAGCTGCCGCAGTGAAAGAATGAAAATAAAACCCGCGGTCAGCGCCAGGGGGAGCAACCACTTCCGGTCATTCATGAATGGATCGTTTATTATATCTATAAAATGTAAATATAAAGACAAATCATTTGCCGGGGATGGCAAACTGCGTTAATTTTGACGAAATTCTAATTTTTACCGATGACCGGGCCAATTGAACCGACTAAATTCGCGAAAATGGGGAGGAAACTTCCGGTTATTGATGTCCGGTCGCCTGGAGAGTACAGGCAGGGGCACATCACGGGTGCCTTTAACATTCCGCTTTTTGATGATGCCGAAAGGGCTGCTGTGGGAACACTTTATACCCGTCAGGGTAAGGATAAAGCCATCATCAAGGGGCTTGAGTTGGCAATACCCAGGACAAAGGAATATGTTACTCAGTTAAAGAAGGTGGTTTCAAGCCGGGAGATCCTGATTCATTGCTGGCGGGGGGGCATGCGGAGCGCTTCGATGGCCGGACTCTTTTCTCAGGCTGGTTATCAGGTTCACGTGTTGGAAGGAGGCTACAAAGCCTGGCGCAGGATGGTCAGGGCCACCCTCAGCGCTCCGGCTGCTGTGGTTGTCTTGGGCGGCCCTACCGGCAGCGGTAAAACGGTTTTCCTGAAAGAACTGGCCCTGTTGGGAGAGCAGGTGATCGACCTGGAAGCATTAGCAGCCCATAAAGGATCTGTGTTTGGTCACCTGGGCCAGCAATCTCAACCCACCAATGAACAGTTCGAGAATGATCTTTTTCACCGGTGGCAACACCTGGATCCTTTGAGAAGAATATGGCTTGAGGATGAAAGCAGAATGATAGGGAAGGTGACGTTACCAGATCCGCTATACCAAAAAATCGCAACCAGTCCCCTGATCAGATTAATTGTGGATCATGACGAAAGAATCCGCCGTTTAGTGGATGAATACGCTGGTTTTGATAAAGGACTGCTTTCGGAGGCTCTCCACCGTTTGAATTTGCGGCTGGGTGGCTCCCGGCTTAACGAAGCGCTTGTTGCTTTGGAAAACAATCGTTTCGACCGTGTGGCTGCGATCGTCCTGGCTTACTATGATAAAGCCTATCAATTCTCTCTCGACCGCCGGCCGGAGCAAAAAATTCATTCCCTGAGGCTTTCCGGTGGGAACCTTAAGGAACAAGGAGCGTTAATTCTTGAATTTACAAAAAAAAGAGAAAAGGATGAAGCCGGTTTATCTTGATTACAATGCCACTACCCCCTTGGATCCCTTGGTTTTAGCGGCGATGCAGCCATACCTTGCGGATCATTTCGGAAATCCTTCCAGTGCCCACTCCTATGGAATTACAGCGAAACTGGCAGTGGAAAAAGGCAGAAAACAGTTGGCTTCTTTGCTGAACGCCCGGCCGGATGAAATCATTTTCACCGCAGGAGGTACAGAATCGAACAATTACGCCATCCGGGGAGCTGCTTTGGCCAACCGTTCAAAAGGCAACAACATCATCACCAGTTCGATCGAACACCCTGCCGTGACGGAAGTTTGCCGTTACCTCGAAACCATAGGTTTTACAGTAACCTGGCTTCCGGTGGACGCTGCCGGGATGGTGAACCCTGAGGATGTGCTAAACGCCATCACCCCTGCAACGATACTGATTACGGTAATGCATGCCAACAATGAAACGGGTACTATTCAGCCGATCAGTGAGATAGGAACAATAGCAAAAGAACATGGGATCCTCTTCCATTCAGATGCAGCCCAGTCGATCGGAAAAATTCCGGTAAGGGTAGAGGAGTTGAGAGCAGACCTTTTATCGGTAGCGGGTCATAAGTTATACGCTCCAAAAGGAATTGGTGCCTTGTACATCCGGCGGGGTGTTTCCATCGGGAAGTTGATTTTTGGAGCCGATCACGAAGCCGGTCGCAGGCCCGGGACAGAAAATGTCACAGGCATTGCAGGATTGGGTGAAGCCGCTGACATCATAATGAAGTACGAAGCCGGGATCGACATGGAAGGTAAGGGGCTTTTCGGACCAGGCCTCGCCGCTCTTCGCGACCGGCTTCATGAGGGCATCAGGCTCGAGATTCCTGAAGTCCGGCTTAACGGGCACCCGTCGCATCGTCTGCCCAACACCCTTAACCTTGGGTTTCCGGGAGTGGAAGCCAACGTTCTGCTCAACCGGATGAAAGGAGTGGCTGCCTCTGCCGGGGCGGCTTGCCATGCGGAAGCAGCTGAAGTGTCGGGGGTTCTTGCTTCCATGCATGTTCCGATGAAATATGCCATGGGCAGTGTGCGCTTTTCCCTGGGGCGGATGACTACCTGTGAAGAAATTGACCGGGCCCTCCCTGTCATCGTGGAGGCTTACCGCACCATGGTCGCAAACCGCAGGCCCGTTGCTTTCCGGGAGGACTTGTTCCATTCCTCCGTGGAATCCCAACCTGCGTTCGAAACAGCGCCCGTTCCTGCAAGAGCCGAGGTTTTAAACCCGGAAAAGACAGAAACGACAACCCCGAAGGTTGAAATTCCGGTGATACGGCTGACGGAATACACCCATTCACCAGGTTGCGCCTGTAAGATCCGGCCGCAATTGCTTGAAAAGATACTGCATCACATTCCCCCGGCATTCGATCCCGCCGTGATGGTTGATCATACCTCCTCTGATGATGCTGCTGTCTATCGCATTGATCATGAAACGGCCATCGTTCAAACCGTCGATTTCATTCCTCCCGTTGTAGACGATCCTTACCTATACGGCGCCATTGCTGCCGCGAACGCACTGAGCGATGTCTATGCCATGGGAGGAAAGCCCTTGTTCGCACTGAGTATTATGGCTTTCCCGGAACGTTTGCTCCCGGTAGAGACACTCCATGCCATCCTGAAAGGGGCCAACGATAAAGTGGCTGAAGCAGGAATCAGCATCCTTGGCGGGCACAGTGTTGACGACGCTGAGCCCAAATTCGGATTGGTTGTTACGGGGCGTGTTCATCCTGATAAAGTGTTAAGAAACAATACGGTAAAAAAAGATGACCTGCTTGTTTTGACCAAACCTCTGGGATCGGGAATCCTGACCACGGCCATTCAACGTGGTGTGGCAAGGGTTGAAGATATCCGCGAAGTGGCTGACGTCATGATGGAACTTAACCGCAGGGCTGCAGAAATCATGGCCGGTTTCCCGGTCAGTGCCTGTACGGATGTTACTGGTTTCGGATTGGCGGGTCATCTGTTGGAGATGATCCGTGGAAGGGAGTATGGGGCTGAACTTTTCTCAGGCCAGGTCCCCGTTATGAAAGGGGTCTGGGATTTCATTGCAGCCGGCACCGTCCCGGGTGGGAGCCTGAATAACCGCCACCATGCCGAACGATCGATCGACTGGAGTCCGGAGATTTCTGAAGGAATGAAGTGCATCCTGACCGATGCGCAAACTTCCGGGGGGTTGTTGATCGCGCTGCCTGAAAAGGAGGGAAGATCGTTGGTGGAGGCTTTACAGCTGAGCGGGCTGACGGAAGCATCGGTGATCGGCCGGATTACCGGTGAGGGTGGAAGGATCAGGGTTATTGCTTAGCTGCCCTTGTTTTCATCAGTTTTTCGATCAAGCTGCTGTCATAAATTCTTCCGACAGGATAGTGGTCTTTGGCCTGGTCCCACCAGGGAGTTTTGCTGTAAAACCAGTTCAGTATCGCATTGACATCACCGGCAAACGCAGGGTCATCTTTTTTCTTCTTTTCGAAATTTTCTCTCAGAATGGGATCCTCTGCCAGCATTTTCGCGGCCAATGGCTCGATCACATAGCGCTCGGCATACTCTTTTTGTTCGAAGACCGGATCAAAGAACCCCCAGGAGAGGAGAGAGCCATTTCCGTCGGGTTCCAGCAGATGAGCGATGATCCGGGCGCAATTTTGCCCTAAGGGGATGATGACGGATCCGGCCGGATAACTGCGCTGGATGACCGTGTCCTGGTATAGAATACGGGTCATCCGATGATGCCCTTCATAGGGTGTTGGTTGCCATCGGGGATCGCGGAAAATGGAGGTACTTACCCAAATCGTGGTATCAATAGAGAGGGTATCCATCAAGATGCCATGGCAGGCCATGCGGTCAATGACGGTTTTCCATTCGGGAGGAAGGATGTAGGCTTCCGGCAATTTTATGAACTTTGAAGGTTCTGAGTGAGAGAAATAGGGAAGGGAAAAGGTCGTCTTTTCTTTATCATACCTGAACCAGGTTTCTCCGGTGAGGGTACTTTTGACTTCATCGTAAGCAATTCCCTTAAAATCCACCATGATACTGTCGTTCTGCCGAAGACTGAACCGGAGCGGGAAATTACTTTTTCGGAAGTTCGGGCTGATAACCAGGCTGTCGGCTTTTGTGATCAGGTCGATGAGGTGTTCATGTTCTTTTTCCAGGATTCCGAGAGAGATCAGAAGACAATGGTAAGTGGCGTTTACGCGTTGGTCATAAGGTTTAAGCATGTGGGTCTCAATCAGCAGCCCGGGACGGTTGCGATAGGAGGTGTATCCCTGCGAAAGCATCGGAGGGGAACTTTCTGATTCAAGGCCGCTTTCAGGGTTGTGCCAGTCACGGAATTCGATATACGGAAACACCGGAAATCCCATGGTTTCCATTTGGGAGGTCATCGGCTCCACGAAGTTATCGCGGCTCCAGCGTGTTAGTTCCGGATCCATATCCCCGTAAATATTCATAGACCAGGTAAGCTGGTACTGGTAATCGGCACCATCGGTGGTATGGGTGTCGATGAAGAAATCGGGCATCCACCGATTGAAAAATGCAAGCCAGGCCTTCATTTCCGGTGTGTCGGCTTTGAGATAATCGCGGTTGAGGTTTAGATTTCCTGCGGTAACACGCCAACCCATCTCTGCAGGACCGTTTTGGTTGATGCGGTTATAAGGTCCGAACCGTTCATGGCCATCCACGTTAAAAATCGGAATAAAAAGGATGGAGAGGTTGTTCAGCAATGGAGATGGTTTTTGCCCAAAGACCAGGTCTCGTATCAGCATCAGACCGGCATCTTTACCTTCTGATTCCCCCGGATGGATGCACGCCTGTATCAGAACCAAGACCTTTCCTGCACGATGGATAGAGACAGGATCTGTCATCCCCTGGCCATCTACCAGTAAAAAGGGAATATCCCGGCCACGGGCTGATTTTCCCATTACCTGTAAGGATATTAAAGGGGAAGATGCATCCATCTTCCGGCAAAACTCTAGGGTTTCGTTGTACCGCGGTGTCTCTTTTTTACCGGATTTCTCGTAAAAAGTTATCAAATCCCCGGATTGTCCAAAGGAATATGAAAAAACAAAGAGCAGGAAAAGGGAAAAAATTGGTCGCATGGGTTTCTCAAAAATGCGTCCAAACATACAGAAAAATATGGTTCAGGGCGAATTCGCCACTTATAATTAGGTACCTTTACGAAAATTTCTGTCCACTTCATTTTAATTCAGACAGCATTAATCTTTTTCCGATGAAATCTTTTTTAATGACGGCTACGCTGATGTCGGTGCTGCTTTTTTCCGTGAGGGCCCAGTATCCCAACATCGTGATCGGGATTTCTAACAGCCCGAATGAACCTTCCATCATGATCAATCCCAAAAATCCTCAACAGATGGTAGTAGGCGCCAATATCAACACGTATTATTACAGCGGGGATGCCGGAACCACCTGGACTGAAGGGCAACTTTCTTCGACTTACGGGGTGTGGGGTGATCCGGTAATCATTACCGATACGCTGGGTAATTTTTATTTTTTTCATCTGTCAAATCCTGCTTCCGGGGACTGGCTTGACCGTATCGTTTGCCAGAAGTCGCTTAACGGCGGTCAGAGCTGGTCGAATGGATCTTACATGGGGCTGAACGGTGTTAAGGATCAGGACAAAGAATGGGGGATTGTGAATCCTTATAACAACCATATTTATGTCCTCTGGACTCAATTCGACAGTTACGGGAGTTCCAGTACACAGGACAGTACTGTGATCCTTTTCAGCAAGTCGGTGAATGGAGGGCTTAACTGGAGTTCGCCCCTGCGCATCAATAAGGTTGCCGGCGATTGCCAGGACATGGACAACACCGTGGAGGGGGCTGTTCCGGCAGTAGGTCCCGAAGGGCAAATTTACGTTTCCTGGTCCGGCCCCCTGGGAATTGTCTTTGACCAGTCGACCGACGATGGTTTGACATGGAATGATACCGACTTAGTAGTGGCTGACATGCCCGGAGGATGGGACTTTGGTGTTCCCGGAATATACAGGGCCAACGGAATGCCTGTAACCTGCTGTGATCTGAGCAACGGTCCCTACAGAGGGTCTATTTACATCAACTGGTCGGATCAGCGAAACGGAATCAATGATACCGACGTCTGGTTTATCAAATCGACAGACGACGGGGCTACCTGGTGCCAACCCAAAAGAGTCAATGACGATCCCCCGGGGAAACAACAATTTTTTACCTGGATGACTGTAGACCAGGTCACTGGTTTTATTTATTTTGTTTTTTATGATCGAAGGAACTACAATGACAACCGTACAGATGTTTTTATGGCCGTATCGCGTGATGGTGGCGAGACTTTCGAAAATTTCAAGGTCAGCAATGCCCCATTTACACCCGATGCAAACGTTTTTTTCGGTGATTATACTTGTGTATCAGCTTTTAACAATGTAGTCCGGCCCGTGTGGACCCGACTTCAGGGAACTGCTTTAAGCATTGTAACAGCCAAAGTTGACAGTGTTTACGTTGGTTTGGATCCGGACCCCGTACCGTCATCTTCGCTTTCACTTGAACAGAACTTTCCCAACCCGGGGGCAGACCATACCTGCTTTTCATACAAGGTTCATCAGCCATCTGTTTTGACTTTAAAGGTTTTCAACATCATGGGAAAAGAGGTTGCCACCCTTTTTCAGGATAAAATGGTTCCTTCAGGGAAGTACATTGAGTACTTCGATATTTCTAAGTATCAGGTTCCTCCGGGTATTTACATTGTCACTTTACAATCCGGAGAACGGACGTTGCAGAAAAAATTGATCATTGACTGATTTTGCTATATTTGTACCCGTGGTGTAAGGGTGCAAAATTCCCTGATCTCCGGTCTGCTAAGTTTGGTTTTATGGTCAACCATCATCCCATGGACGCTGCATTGGTCCTTATCCTGGAACAAGTAAGGGAATTATTTTTTAAAAACGGAGTCAGGAGCGTTTCCATGGAAGCAATATCCAAAACCCTTAACCTTCCCAGGAAACAACTGAACTGCCATTTCACCAATAAGAACCAGTTGGTTGAAAAACTGCTTGAGCTGGAACGCCAGAATTTTGAAATCATCTTCGACCAACATAATTTTGAAGGGGTCAACGCCATCGATATCCTGTTGATCGTAAGCAGGGATGTAGGGGAACGGTTCCGTGATGTCAGCCCTTCCTTGACGTATGACCTCAAAAAATATTATCCTGAAATATATCACAGGCATGTTGACGAGCGAATAGAATTCATCTATCAGAAAATCCAGATCAATCTCCAAAAAGGGATCAGTCAGGGAATGTACCGGGATGACCTGAGCGTTGAACTGGTTGCGCGACTCTATATCAGGAGATTGATTGACTTACACAATCCTGATTTTTTTCCTGCCGACAAGTTTTCCTTTCAAACCTTATTTGAGGTAATGTTCGATAATTTTATCAGGGGAATAGCCAAACCTGAAGGCATCACTTATTACGAAAAACAAAGAAAGAAATTTAATTTCAATCAATTCATCTGATCCATGGCTTTTCGCCGGAATCTCTTCTCCCTCCTTTTCCTGTTGTTGCTCATTGGCTCAACTATAGCTCAGGATACCCCGGGTTTTAACCGGACTGCACCGCGTGTCTTTACCCTTCAGCAAGCGCAGGATTATGCCTTTGAAAACAACTATGACCTGAAGAATTCTTCTACCGACGTGGAAATTGCGCGCAAAATGGTGAAGCAAAATACTGCTATCGGGTTGCCACAAATCAATGCCAATGCCGATTATCTCGATTACGTGGTACAACCCACCACCCTCTTGCCCGGTGAATTTTTCGGTAAACCCGGCACCTATCAACCGGTCCAGTTTGGCGCTACCTATAACATGACGATCAAAGGAACACTGACCCAGCTGCTGTACAGTGGCCAGTACCTGGTTGGATTGCAAACGGCCAAAGCCTACCTCGAAACATCAAAGCAGAAAAATCTCCGCGATAAAGTGGATGTGCGGGATCAGGTTGCCGATGTTTATATTCGTTTACTGGTAGTCAATGAGGGAATTAAAATTTTAGATTCTACTTATGTTGTTGTCAGCCGCCTTGTGCGGGAGGCCGGTGAAAGTTATAAGGCAGGATTACTGGAGGACATTGAAGTGGATCAGGCTGATCTGAACCGCTCCAACCTGGAAGCAACCATTACCTACACGAAAAATCAACGGGATCTTATCTACGCCAACCTTAAATTCCTGATCGGATTGAAAGACAATGAGGAGCTGGTATTGGCTGATCCTCTTGACTATTTCCTGGCCCAGGTCAACCGCGATGTGCTGCTCAACCAACCCTTTGACTACCATCACAACATCGACTATACCTTGTTGAAAAAATCAGATTACCTCACCCTGATGCAGTACAAATTGTCGAAGACAGCCTACCATCCCACACTAAGCGGATTTTTATCCGCTTCAACTAATGCCCAGCGAAATGCGTGGAATTTTTTCAACACCAGCCAGGTATGGTACCCCGCCGTGAACTTCGGGATCTCCCTGCAGATACCGATCTGGAGCAGCGGCAGCAGAAAATACTCGGTCGATCAGGCCCGCCTGAATGTCGAAAAAACCAAAGTGACCGATGAAAAAATGAGAGTCGGACTGGAACTTCAGGTTGCAACAGCCCGCACTGAATTTAACAATGCATACACCATCTACCTGAACAAGGTGAAGGGATTCCAGACGGCATTGAAGATTTATGAAAAGACCATGACCAAATACCAGCAGGGGATGTCAGGGAGCACCGACCTGAACCAGCGGTATCAGCAATTTCTCTCAGCCAACAACGATTACATGCAGTCGATCTATGCGCTGCTAAGCCAGAAGATCAGGCTGAGCAAACTGCTGGAGAAATTCTGAAGTGTTTAACGCAGCAGTTTTTTTTGGTTCGATTTCCGGCGTTTCCAGCGAATTTTCATGCGTAAATCGATCAGCAGCATGGCAGGTACGAAAAGGAGGGTCAGGAAAGTAGCAAAACTCAATCCAAAGATGATCGTCCATGAGAGAGGCCCCCAGAAAGAGACACTGTCTCCACCAACATATAGGTGCGGGTTGAGTTCGGTGAACAGGGTGATGAAATTTACGTTTAACCCTACAGCCAAAGGAACCAGTCCCAGCATGGTAGCAGAAGCAGTGAGTACAACCGGAGTCAGCCTTGTTTTTCCTGCTGTTACAATCGCCTCAAGCGTTTTCATGCCCCTGGATTTTAGCTCATCGGTGAATTCAACGATCAGGATCCCGTTCCTCACCACGATCCCTCCCAACGCCACGATACCAAGGCCCGTCATGATCACGCTGATGGACATGCGGAAGAGGGCGATCCCGAACAAAACACCTATAACGCTGAATATCACTTCGCTAAGAATAATAAATGATTTGCTCAGCGAACCGAACTGGGTGATGAGAATGAAAAAGATCATTCCGATAGCGATCAGCATGGCTTTAAGCAGAAAGACCATCGTTTCTGCCTGATCTTCTCGTTCACCGGTAAGGGCTATTTCGATTCCTTTCGGAAGATTGAAAGTACCGATGGCCTGGCGGATCTTTAAAACAATTTCGTTGGCGGTATGGCCGGCCAGTACTTCTGAAGAGAGCGTGATCACCCGCTTCAAATCCTTGCGTTTGATGCCTCCATAGGTATCTTTGTATTGCACGGAAGCCACCGAGGAGATCGGGATCTGCCGGAGTTGCCCGCTGTTCATGTCACGGTAAGTCACCTTGGCATTGATGATCTGGTTGATGTTCGTCCGTTCCTGTTCAGAATACCGAAGTTGGATGGGGTATTCATCTTCATCCTCCTTGTATTTGCTGATCTCTTTTCCGTAAATTCCGGTCCGGAGCTCGAGTCCGATCTGGCCCAGCGACAGGCCCTCGCGGTTGGCCCTGACGCGATCGATGTCGACAATGATTTCAGGTTTGTTGTTATCGAAGTCAGATTTCAATTGTTCAATTCCCGGAATACGAATTGAGTCAAGGTAAGCTTTAAAAGCAATGGAGGTAGTGATTAACTGGTCGAGGTCTTCCCCGGTAATCTCAATGTTGACAGGTTTGCCGGTGGGCGGTCCCATTTTGTTCTTGGCCACGCTGATGGTCACACCCGGAATGTCTTTCAGGTTTTCACGGATGTTGTTCATATACACCTGTGTGGAAACTCCATGGCGGTATTTGCTTTCGATGAAGTTGACAGTCACTTTCCCCCTGTTGGAGGAGGCCGACCGGTCAAACATATTTTCTCCGGCCCCTGATCCGACGTTGGCAACGACCGATTCAACATTCGGATTGCTGCTTCCAAGTACCTGGTGAATTCTGCTTTCCACAATACGGGTCACTGAATCGGTCACCTTTTGATCGGTACCTTCCGGCATTTTAATATAGACATAGAGATAGGAAGGCTGGTTGTCGGGAAAGAACAACACTTTCGGACGGGTGATCACCGTCACAAGGATGGCCAGGAAAAACAGGACAATCATGGAATAAAAGAGATACCAGGGATTTTTTCCTTTGAGGGCATAGCGCAACGATTTTTCATAAAACCGGATGATCCATGGCCAGACTTTTGTTTGGAATCCCTTGATGGCCCTGATCAGCAGCAACTCATACAAACCATAAAGGATCAGGGCGAACAGCAGGACATTGCCGAGGGCGAATCCCCCTGAAAGATAAGCAATAGTGGCCGGCACAATCATGGCTAAAGAGATGATCAACAGCTTTTTGCGATTGATTTTATGGGCCGGATGATCATATTCGTGTTTCATGAACCCGACGGCGAAGACCGGGTTGATGATATAGGCAACGAATAACGAAGCAAAGAGGGTCAGGATCAGTGTAACCGGAAGAAAGTACATGAATTTCCCAACAATTCCCGGCCAGAAAGCCAAAGGGAAAAAGGGAGCCAGTGTGGTGAGGGTTCCCGACAGGATAGGGAGAAACACCTCACCGGCTGCATGTTTGGCTGCTTTGACAATGTCAGTTTCTTCCCGATGGATGCGATGGGTGTTTTCAATCACCACGATGGCGTCATCGACGATGATCCCCAATGCAAATATGAAACCGAACATCACGATCATGTTCATCGTGAAACCCAGCCCCGGCATGATCAGGTAGGCAATGAAAATGGACAGGGGTACGGAAAGGCCAACGAAAAAGGCGTTGCTGAAGCCCATGAAAAACATCAATACCAATACCACCATGATGAATCCGATAACGATGGTGTTGTTCAACTCTTCGAGGGTACTTTTGGTGAACCGTGACTGATCTCCGGTCAGGGTGACGGTGAGATCGGGAGGGTAGGAACTTTGCTTGAGCCCGTTCATGATATCGACAATGGCGTCGGAAGCATGGAGGAGATTTTCCCCGCTCTTTTTGATGACATTCAGGGTGATCACATTCTTTCCATCTAACCGGGCGAAACTTTCCTGTTCCTTAAAAGAATCCCTGACATCGGCAATGTCCTGAATATAAACCACGGCGCCGCTGGCTGATTTGATCATGATTTTCCGGATTTGTTCCGGTGTTTTAAACTGCCCTGCTAACCGCACGGTGTATTTGGTGCCGAAAGATGTGATAGTACCTGCGGAGATGGTCACATTTTCAGCCGAAACAGCCGATTCGATATCACGGAAAGATACGCTGGCAGCTTGCATTTTGTACATATCGACGTCGATTTGTATTTCGCGCTCCAGCGCTCCGACAATATCAACACGGGTGATCTCTTTCAGGGTTTCAATCTTATCCTGGGCATCTTCCGCGTATTTTTTCAGCCGCTGAAGGTCATAATCACCGGCCAGGTTGATGTTCATGATAGGTATCTCAGAAAGATCCACTTCCATGATGTCAGGATCCTTGGGGAGGTTGTTCGGAAGGTTGGTTTTGGCTTTGTCAACCGCATCGCGAACCCTTTGTTTAGCGTCGGAAACGTCCAGCCCCGGGTTGAATTCGACCACGATGGTCGAAAAATCCTGGATGGAGTTGCTGGTGATCTTTTTTACATCAGCGATCGATTTGCACTCTTTTTCAATGGGACGGGTGACAAGGTTTTCCATGTCCTCCGGAGAAGTCCCGGGGTAAAGAGTGTTGACGATGATGTTGGGAACGACGATTTCCGGAAACTGCTCTTTGGGGATATTGAAGTATGACAAAAGTCCCAGGGAGGTGATGATGACAACCAGAACGTAGATACTGGTTTTGTTATCGATGGCCCAACTGGTGGCAAAAAATTCCTTTGGTTTGTATTCTCTCTTTTTCATCTGGATCGGGAGTTAGTAATCGATGGGCTGTCCGTCGTACAACTCTTTATAACCCGCGGTGATGATCTGGTCGCCTTCTTCAAGCCCGCTAATTACCTCGGTGAGTCCGTTAAAGGTAATAAAAGGGATCACCGTCCGTTTACGGGCCACCTTTTTACCCTTCTCTATTGTAGCGATGAAAACAAATTGTCCTTCATCGCGCGAATCCTGGATGTAATTCCGGGGGACTGAGATAGCTGAAGGATTGGCGTAATCCTTGATACGGAGCACTGCTATCATGTTGGCCCTGAAGGTGATGGTTTTCAAGGGGAGATCAACCTCTACCAAAAAAGTCCGGTTGGTAGGATTGATGTATTTGCTGGCGAAGGTCACCTTCTGATCGAGTTCCTGATCGATATCAGGGAGGAAAACTTTTACATCGTCACCTGTTTTGATTTTGGAAGAATAGGCCTCTCCCACATCGGCCATCGCTTTGGCCCTTGAAAAATTAATGATTCTGAAAGCAGGGGTGGGAGAGGCGGAGGAGGACATCTGTCCGACCTTGATCGGGATATCTTCCACCGTTCCGTCGATAGGAGCCGTGATGACCGACATATTGATCTGGTCTTCCAGGGTATTGATCCCGTTCTGTGCCGATTCCATGTTGTTTTTAGCCGAAAGGTATTGAACTTCGGAACCGATTTTCTGATCCCACAATGCTTTTTGGCGGTTATAGAGATCCGTGGCAAAGGCCAGTTTGCTCTGAAGGTCTTTCAACTGTTGTTTGAGCACTTCCGCGTCCAATTCGGCAAGGACCTGCCCTTTCTTTACAAAATCTCCTTCCCTGACTAAAATTTTTGTGACAACACCTCCCTGATTTCTTGGACTTACTCCGATGTTTTCATTCCCGTCAATTCTTCCCTGCACTTCGATGTAATGTTCAAACAGACCTTTTTTTATCGCTTCTACTTTAACCGGGACAGCGACCACTGATCCGGCCGGATAAAGTTCTTTCTCCAACCGGATGATTTTCGCAGTGATCCTGTCATGTTCTTTCTTAAGCTGAGCAAGCTCTTCCTTTTTATCCGGCAGGGATCCGGTACAGGATACAAGAAGGAGAAGAAGCATGGATATGGGAATGGTTCTTTTCATGGGGTTATCTGTTTTTCCGATTGTTACAGAATCACAAATATAATGATATTCTATACCGGTGATACGATGGTTTGATTCCTGTATAGAGTTCAGCACAAAACAGAGAAAGATTTAAAAAAAAAAGTTTAAATTTACCCCTTCAATCAGAAGACCTTGCTGACAATGGATACCGACCGGGAGCTGGTTTCCCGATGTCTTCAACGGGAATCGGCTTCACAGGAAATTCTCTACCGGCGGTTTGCTCCCGTCATGTTCGGAATCTGTCTCCGTTATGCCAATAATTCGTACGATGCCCAGGATCTCCTCCAGGAAGGTTTTATCAGGGTGTTTTCAAAACTGCATCATTACAGGGGAGATGGATCGTTGGAAGGATGGATCCGCCGGATCATGGTCACCACCTCCATTAACTATTGTGTGAGAAAGATCAAAACCAACAGGGAAGTGGATCTTACGGAAGCCAATTCAGCTGCAACTATTTCAGAAGATGCCTTGTCTATTTTAACAACTGCAGAATTGCTGGGTGTGATCAGGGATCTTCCGGTCGGATTCAGAACGGTTTTTAACCTTTTTGTCATAGAGGGATACAGTCACCGTCAAATTGCGGAAATGCTGGGAATCACTGAAAACACATCTAAAACACATCTTTACCGCGCCAAAGCACTGATCAGGAAAAAGCTGGCCGCAATCGGGATCAACGATAAACAATGACCATGGAAGAACCGGATTACATAGAGGAAAAATTCAGGGAATCTTTGGCCGGATATACCGCTGAACCACCTCCCGCCGTATGGGATGCCATCCGGAGGGAATTGCACCCTGAATCGGGCCGGCCCGAAATCGGGAGAAATACAGGTATCTGGTCAAAGCTTACACCCCGCCTGATCAATACTTTTTCGGCAGTTGCCGCTACGGTGATAATTCTTGTTTTAACGCTTCTTTATTTTTTAAACCACGACCTGCACAGGGTTCACGGACATGCGTATGCAGGGGAGACCCGCCTCTGTTCCGGAACCGCCATCCTGTTCAAAGTCAACGACAAAGTGGCACCCTACGATTCTGTTACTCCTTACCAAACAGTGGCTGTTGACTCCAAAGGCTATTATCACTTTTCCGACGTTGACGACGGACGCTACCTTCTTCGTATCTCACCTGCTGAAAACAGCGATCAATCCATCGCTTACAAAACCACATGGTTCAACCAGCAAGGTCCATCTGATACCTCCCACCTGATCAATCTGGAAAACGAAGATTTTTACGGGGATGTCTTCCTTCTGGAAAAAGGCGATACCACCCGAAACAAGTAATAATCAATTATCAGCGGCAAACCATTCAGCGTAAGAGCTGTCGGTTTCCCGCAAGCGCATGCTGTGGAGCGAAACCTCCTCCGGTAGAATTTCCCGGATCCGGTCTGCGAAATCAATCAGGAAATTTTCACTGGTAGGCTGATAAGGAAGGAAAACCACTTTACAGAAAGGTCCATTCGTTTCTGCAGCCAGGCCCGGGCGTTCTGCTTCATGAAGAAGTAAAGCATGGTCAAACCGATCGATGATAAGGGTTTTGATCCTTTTTTTCAGTTCTCCGAAATCCATTACCATTCCAATTTTTGCTGAGGAAGGATCGGATTGGGGGGAGCCGATTACTGTTACCGAAAGCTTGTAAGAGTGGCCATGAATGGTCCGGCAGGGACCGTCGTATCCGTAAAGTGCATGGGCTGCTTCAAAGCGGAATTGTTTGGTGATGCGGATGAGGGTCATATCTGATGATTTCGGGTGCAAAGGTAACCAATTAACAGGTAAACCGGCGGCCCCTCGCTGCAGTTCCTTTCCGCTCAGATGACAGCCAGGTGTTCGAGCACTATTTTGACCCCGATGGCAATGAGTACCACTCCTCCCGTTATTTCAGCCCACCGGACCGGGATGAAGGTGGTTTTTTCGCCCAGTTTGGCACCCGCTACTGAAAAAAGAAAGGTGGTCAGTCCGATCACCAGGCTGGTGGTAAGGATGTTAACCCGGATAAAACCAAAGCCCACTCCGGTGATCAGTGCATCGATGCTGGTTGCGACGGAAGCGGTGAGCATGACTGAAATTTTACGGATATCTGACTCCGGCTTATTTTCTTCTTCTTCATGAAATGACTGCCAGATCATTTTTATCCCGATAAATGCCAGCAACCCAAAAGCGATCCAGTGATCCATTGCCTGGATCAGGCTTTGGATACTGTTTCCTGCAAACCACCCGATCAGAGTCATGAATCCCTGAAAAAAGCCAAAAAGAAAAGAGAGGAGAAGAATATCTTTCAGGGAAAACTTGCGGCAGGCTCCAAACCCTAAAGAAACAGCGAAACAGTCCATCGAAAGTCCGATTGCGATCAGAAGGATTTCAAAAAAAACCATATATTATAGCCTTTCAGAGGAGGGGTGAATAGATTAGTGAGGTAATCTTTTCAAGCCAAAAGACATCGGTTTCATCAAATGTGTTGGATACCCGGCTGTCGACATCCAGGACGCCGGTGATCTCTCCCGAAGGTTTTCGGATGGGAACGACAATTTCGGAACGGGAGCGGGCGTCGCAGGCGATATGGCCGGGAAACAGGTGAACATCAGGAACCACAATGGATTTCCCCTGGTCAATCCCTGCCCAGCAGACACCGGTGTGTTCCCGGAGAACCATGCACGCCAACGGTCCCTGGTAGACTTGTACCGTCAGTTTCCCGTTTCGAAGAAGGTAAAAACCGGTCCAGAAAAAATAGTCGATCTTATGGTGCAAAACTGCTGCAATGGTGGCCATTCGGGCTGCCGGATCAGGTGATCCGGGCATCAGTGCTTCAATCTGGCTATCAATGCGCTGGTATCGCGCCTGTTTTTTGGAGGGATCCATCGGGTGTTCAGGCCTGGGCGAGCGTTATGGTAAAATGGCGCATGATGGGTGCTTCTTCTGTGATGACAAAACCCCGGTTGATAGAGTGACGGCGATCCCAGATATTTTTCAGGGCGGTAGCGACTACCTCCATGTGGTTGTTGGTATAAACCCGCCGGGGAATGGCAAGGCGCATCAGTTCCAGTTCAGGATAACGATTCTGACGCGTCACGGGATCGCGGTCGGCCATAAGGGCGCCGATTTCAACACCCCTGACACCGGCTTCAAGGTAGAGTTCTATCGCCAGGGTTTGCGCCTGAAATTGTTCTTTGGGAAGATTGGGGAGAAATCGTTTGGCATCGACAAAAACTGCGTGACCGCCAATGGGCTGTTGTACCGGAATTCCGTATTCCTGTAATCGTTG
The DNA here is from genome assembly GCA_937862805.1 of uncultured Bacteroidota bacterium. Classification (GTDB taxonomy): domain Bacteria; phylum Bacteroidota; class Bacteroidia; order Bacteroidales; family FEN-979; genus CAIVAT01. The sequence goes on along the minus strand of CALMDO010000003.1, from coordinate 7,983 downwards.
TCCGAGGTATTCAACCTGGCGGATACGGCTTTCCAGGTAATCGAACTCAGTGCCTTCATACAACCCTCGGGCCAATGCATTCATATCGCGGCCCGACATTCCGCCATAGGTCACGTATCCTTCGAACATGATGTTGAAGACACTCGCTTTGGTGTATAGTTGGTGATCGCGCATCGCGATGAATCCACCCATGTTGACAATGGCATCTTTTTTTGAACTCATCGTCATGGCATCCGCTAACGAGAACATCTCCCTGACAATCTCACGGATGGAATGATCCCGGTAACCCGGTTCCCGTAGTTTGATGAAATAGGCATTTTCAGCAAACCGCGCGCTGTCGAAAACAACGAGTTTCCCGTAGCGGTCGGCTACCTGGCGGACCTTCTTCAGGTTTTCAATCGAAACAGGCTGACCTCCTGATGAGTTACAGGTAACGGTGATGATGATGAAGGGGATTTTACCGGAATGCTCTTTGAGCACTTTTTCCAATTTGTCAATGTCAACATTTCCCTTGAAAGGATGTTGCACAGTTGTATCAAACGCTTCATCAATGGTACAATCCACGGCAAACGCTTTTCTGAACTCGATGTGGCCTTTGGTGGTATCGAAATGGGAGTTGCCCGGTATCAGATCACCTTCATGGATCAGCGTAGAAAAGAGGACGTTTTCAGCGGCACGGCCCTGATGGGTGGGCAGAAAATATTCAAAACCAAGGATATCACTGATTGCATCTTTCATTTTGTAAAAAGAGGAAGCGCCCGCGTAACTCTCATCTCCAACCATTATCTCTGACCATTGTTTATCACTCATGGCGCCAGTACCTGAATCAGTAAGCAAATCGATAAAAACCTGGTCGCTCTTCAACCTGAAAAGGTTATAACCGGCTTCACGTATCCATTGCTCACGTTCTGCCCGGACACTTTTTTTGATGGTTTCAACCATCTTGATTTTGTAAGATTCTGAGAAGGGGAGTTCCATATCTGAGAGATTTTGCAGTCACTGCAAAGGTAGAATTTTTTTCGGATCAATTATTTTACGAACCACTTTGCAGTTTGGGAAAATTCGTGTAGGTTTGCTCTTTGTTCTTTTATTGTTAATCATATAACAACAAACTCATAAATGGGAGGAAAGATTACAATGACGATGACGAATGAAAAGACTGTAACAAATTGTTTGACAAAACTTACAGATTTGAATGCCCTGGCCACCCGGTCGGGAAAGAAGAAGTTGGCTGTAGCGGTAGCTCATGATGAACATTGCCTCGAAGCCATCTGCGCGGTGGATAAAATGGGATTGGTAGAAGCCATTTTAGTCGGAAATGAGAAAAAAATTCACGAACTGGCTAAAAAACTCTCCCTTGATGTCAGCGGGATGAAGATCATCAATGAAGCAGTGGATGCCCAATCGGTGAAGATCGCCGTGAAAATGGTCCGTGACAAGCAAGCCGATATCCTGATGAAAGGGAATGTACCCACCCAGATTTTCCTGCGCGGAGTGCTCGATAAGGAGGTAGGTCTTCGCAAAGGGGATGTCCTTTCACATTTTGCCCTGTTTGAAGTCCCCACTTATCATAAGTTGCTCGGTTTAACCGATGCTGCAATGATTCCTGCTCCGGATTTCAAAACCAAAGTCGCTCTCACGGCCAACGCGGTTGACTTCATGAACAAACTGGGCTATGCCCGGCCTAAAGTGGCCGCATTGGCTGCCGTTGAAATGGTCAATGAGGCCATGCCTGCTACGCTTGAAGCTGCACTGCTATCAAAAATGAGTCAGCGTGGCCAGATCAGGAACTGTATCATCGACGGGCCGCTTGCTTATGACAACGCGGTGAGCGCCGCCAGCGCCAAACACAAAGGGATCGTGAGTGAAGTGGCCGGAGATGCCGACCTGCTGGTCGTTCCTGATATAGAAGCCGGAAACATCCTGTACAAAGCCTTCGGCTTTTCAGCCAACGCCAAGTTGGCAGCAGTTGTCCTGGGCGCTGCAGCCCCGATCGTGCTCACATCCCGTTCTGATACCGAAGAATCCAAACAAGCCAGTATCATCATGGCTGCTGCCATTTGATACCTCTCCGCTAATCTCTGATTATGGCCAGAAATCTTTTTATCACCAAATCTTTGGTCGATTTATTACAGGAGGCCAGAGAGAACAAAGCCGGGCTTAAAAAAACACTGACAGGGCTCAACCTGACTACCTTAGGGATCGGAGCTATCATCGGCGCCGGAATTTTTGTCCTTACAGGTCAGGCTGCCGCCCAATATGCCGGACCAGGCATTGTGATCTCTTTTATTATTTCAGGGATCGCCTGTGCCTTTGCCGGTTTGTGTTACGCGGAATTTGCTTCCATGATCCCTATCGCGGGAAGCGCTTATACCTATTCTTATGCTACCCTGGGAGAATTTCTGGCATGGATCATCGGATGGGACCTGATCCTCGAATACCTTTTTGCTGCTGCTACGGTCTCGGTCGGATGGTCGGGATATGTCGTAAGCTTCCTGCAGGATTTCGGCATCCAAATCCCGACTGCACTGACGGCAGCTACCGGATCGGTACTGGTGGAAGTTCCGAAAATCGGATGGCAGGAACTGACAACCAATCTGACCACCGGACTGGCTTCCCGCGGCATTGATGTCAATACCCTGCCGCAGGTGACTGCCATTGTGAATTTACCGGCCATGATAATCATTGCGGTGCTGTCGCTCCTGCTGGTCATCGGGATCAGGGAGTCAGCCAATTTCAACAACTTCATGGTGATCACCAAAGTTTCAGTGATCATTCTTTTTATCGCCATCGGTTTTGCTTTTGTCACTTCTGACAACTGGCATCCTTTCATCCCTGAGAATACCGGACAATGGGGCCATTTTGGCTGGAGCGGAATTTTACGTGGTGCAGGGGTGATCTTTTTTGCTTATATCGGGTTCGATGCAGTCTCTACAGCTGCCCAGGAAGCCCGGAATCCACAACGTGACATGCCTGTCGGCATCCTGGGTTCACTCACCGTTTCAACGGTTCTTTACATCCTGGTGGCCATCGTCCTCACCGGAATTGTCAGTTATACCACCCTCAATGTGGCTGATCCGGTCGCGGTCGGTGTCAACGCTATGGGAAAAGGGATGTTTTGGCTACGCCCCATCGTAAAAATCGCCGCCATCGCCGGCCTCAGCTCTGTGATCCTGGTGATGCTCATGGGGCAACCACGGATTTTCTACTCCATGTCGAATGACGGGCTGTTGCCTCCTGTCTTCTCCAAAGTTCACCCCAAGTACAAAACACCGTATATCAGCACCCTTCTGACCGGTTCCGTTGCGATCATCCTTGCCGGTGTGCTGCCCATCAGCATCCTGGGTGAACTGGTCTCCATTGGTACCTTGCTGGCATTTGCCATCGTTTGTATCAGCATCATCGTGCTAAGGAAAACCCGTCCTGAAATAGAACGTCCTTTCCGGACACCTTTTGTACCGGTTATCCCCGCCCTGGGAGCCCTGATCTGTTTTATCCAGATGCTGGCCCTTCCGTTTGACACCTGGGCGCGTCTGATCGTCTGGATGGCAATCGGTTTCATCATCTATTTTTCCTATGGAATCCACCACAGCAAACAAAGGATCAATCATTCAAAGCAGTAAAAAAATGACCCATGGACAAAATCCGCATCCTGGCCGTTAATCCGGGCTCCACTTCCACTAAAATCGCGGTCTATGAAAACACCGAACCGGTTTTTCTGAAAAACATCAAGCACAGTCCTGAAGAACTAGCTGGTTTTGTAAAAATTACGGATCAGTTCCAATTCAGGAAAGAAATCATTTTACAGCAATTGAAAGAGGCTGACATACACCTCGATGATATCCGTGCAGTAGTCGGACGGGGAGGATTGCTAAAACCCATCCCGTCGGGGGTGTACGAGGTCAATGAAACCATGATCTATGATCTCCAATTCCGTTCGCTGAGTGAACATGCCAGTAACCTGGGTGGTTTGATAGCTGCCGATCTGGTGAAAACACTACCGGTAGCCAAAGCCTATATCGCCGACCCTGTCGTGGTTGATGAACTGGATGACCTGGCCAGGGTAGCTGGCCATCCCTTGTTCGAACGAATATCTATCTTCCATGCACTCAATCAGAAAGCTGTCGCCCGCGAATTTGCAAAATCGATTCATAAACCGTACGAAGACCTGAACCTGATCGTGGTCCATCTGGGGGGAGGCATATCAGTCGGAGCCCATTGTAAAGGACGGGTCATCGATGTGAACCAGGCACTCGACGGGGAAGGGCCGTTCAGCCCCGAACGGAGCGGTACCCTGCCGATGGCGCCACTGGTACGGCTTTGCTTCAGCGGCCAGTACACCCAACAGGAGGTGCTGAAGATGATCGTTGGCAAAGGCGGACTGGTTGCTTATTTCGGTACCAACAACGCCATCGAAGTGGAACGCATGGTTGAAGCAGGTGACTCGAAAGCACGGCTCGTTTACCAGGCCATGGCCTACCAGGTGGCCAAATGCATTGGAGAGATGTACACCGTGCTGAAATGCGAAGTGGATGACATCCTCATTACCGGGGGGATTGCTCACGATACACTTTTTGTCAACTGGATCCGCGAACGCATCGAGAAAATTGCCCCCATCCACGTTTACCCGGGTGAGGATGAAATGCGTGCCCTCGCCATCAACGGACTGATGGTTCTCAAAGGGGAATTACAACCTCAGGTCTACGCCTGATCCCTTCCTCTTTCTCTTTGCCAACTCAAAACATCAGAGTACATTACTCCGACAGGCTGTTGAATATGGCTTTGATCAGCTTTTCTGTCCCGTCAGCAATTTGTGCAATGGATGCATCGAGCATGTAACAAGGGGTGGTGAAAAGTTTCTTTTCGTGATCGATGACGATCTCCCCATGCCCTGCCGGAACGTATTCATTCCCCTTGTACCTGATAAACCTACCGGAAGCGGGATCGTTACCGGTAGTGAAGACCGAACCGGTAAACAAATTGGCTAAAATCACAGGAGCTATACACATGGCGCCGATAGGTTTCCTGGCCTGGTACATTGCCATCACGACTTTCTCTACCTCAGGATTTACAAGGCAGTGGTCTCCCTCAAAGGCCCATGTTGAAAGATTTTTTGCACAACCAAATCCACCCGGGAAAACCAGAGCGTCGAAATCGTCCTGATGGAACGCGCTCAGGGGTTTGATTGCTCCCCTGGCGATCCTTGCCGATTCGACCAACACGTTGCGCGTTCCGGGTTCCTCTTTTCCGGTAATGTGGTTGATTATATGGTGTTGCGGAATGTCGGGCGCAAAACACTGATAAGCTGCCCCCTGCCTGTTAATGGCCAGAAGGGTGAGGACAGCTTCCTGTATTTCGGCTCCGTCATAAACTCCGCATCCTGCTAAAATTACAGCAACTTTTTTCATGATATCTCGGGTATTACGTGTAATCGTTGATGAATTGCGGGTTAAAGATAAAAAATATTGACCCGGCATAAGCAATAATTATAAATTTGCATAGGTTTAAGTTACAGAAAAAGTTAATTCTAAGACGCTATGAAGAAATTACAAATGGTGGATCTCCACAGTCAGTATTTGAACATCAGGAATGAAATTGATAAAGGAATCCGCGAAGTGATCGATTCCTGTGCCTTTATCAACGGTCCTGCAGTGAAGCAATTCCAGGAAAACCTGGAACGTTACCTTGGAGTGAAACATGTCATCCCCTGCGCCAACGGAACCGATGCCCTTCAGGTTTCAATGATGGCGCTGGGCCTTCAACCCGGCGATGAAGTCATTACCTCCTCCTTCACATTTATTGCCACCGCCGAAGTAATCGCCCTGCTCAGGCTGACTCCGGTTTTAGTGGATGTGGATCCTGGCACTTATAATATTGATCCTCAAGCAATAAGAAATGCCATTACCCCTAAGACAAAAGCGATTGTCCCGGTTCATCTTTTCGGCCAGGCAGCGCCTATGGAAGAGATCATGGAGATTGCACGGGAGCACAACCTGTATGTGATCGAAGATAACTGCCAGGCCATTGGTTGCGACTATATCTTTGATGATGGCACTACCAAAAAAGCAGGAACCATCGGACATATCGGATGTACTTCCTTTTTCCCCTCTAAAAACCTGGGATGTTACGGGGATGGAGGAGCCATTTTTACCAATGATGATGAGTTGGCAAAACAGATGCGGGTGGTGGTCAACCATGGAATGACCGTGAGGTACTACCACGATTACGTGGGTGTAAATTCCCGGCTCGACAGCATCCAGGCTGCCATCCTCAATGCAAAACTGCCTCATCTTGACCACTATGCAGCCAGAAGGAGGGAAGCTGCCGCCTTTTACGATGAGGCCTTCGCCAATCATCCAAACCTGAAAATCCCTGGTAGATATCCAAAGTCAAACCACGTGTTTCATCAATACACCCTGGTTCTTGAGGGGGTTGACAGGAAGGCATTAATTGACTATCTTGCATCGTGTGAAATCCCTGCCATGATCTATTATCCGGTTCCGCTCCATTTACAGAAGGCGTATCTCGATCCACGGTACAAACCCGGGGATTTCCCGGTTACGGAATACCTGTGCCACCATGTGATTTCCCTGCCGATCCACACGGAACTGGAGGAGGAGCAATTGCTGTACATCACACATAATATTTTGGATTTTATCAACCAATGAGTATGAATCACGATTTTTTTGCACACGAGAGCGCCATTATTGATGAAGGTTGCCATATCGGCAGGGGTACAAAAATCTGGCATTTCAGCCATATCATGAAAGGATGCGTTATCGGGGAGCAATGCAACCTTGGCCAGAACGTGGTCGTATCCCCTGATGTGGTATTGGGAAGGAACGTGAAAGTGCAGAACAATGTCTCTATTTATACCGGGGTCATTTGTGAAGACGATGTCTTCCTGGGACCTTCGATGGTGTTTACCAATGTGATCAATCCCCGGAGCCATATCCTGCGGCGCGATCAGTACATGAAAACCCTCGTTAAGAAAGGTGCTTCCATCGGCGCCAATGCTACCATAGTATGTGGAAATGAGATCGGGGCTTACGCTTTTATCGGTGCAGGAGCGGTCATCACCAAAGATGTTCCCGACTATGCACTGGTCATTGGAAATCCCGGCCGGCAGGTCGGCTGGATGAGTGAATACGGGCACCGGCTCCATTTTGATGAAAAAGGAATGGCCGTCTGCCCTGAAAGCAAGGAGGTATATCAACTGACACCCGAAGGACGGGTTATCAAAAACAAGAAATAATCAATGGCAAAAGAATCGAACCAACCTACATGCAACTTTGCTCTGATCGGAGCAGCAGGTTATATCGCCCCGCGGCACATGAAAGCCATCCACGATACGGGAAATCACCTGGTGTGCGCGCTCGACCCTTATGATGGAGTCGGGATCATCGACAGCTACTTTCCCAATGCTGATTTTTTCATTGAACCGGAAAGATTCGATCGTCATCTGGATAAACTACGCCGACTGTCGGAATCGAGAAGAAGGCTGCCGGGGATGAAAGTGGATTATGTAAGCATCTGTTCCCCGAATTACATGCACGACTCGCATATTCGTCTGGCCCTGCGAAACGACGCACACGCCATCTGTGAAAAACCAATCGTGCTTAACCCCTGGAACCTGGATGCGTTGAGAGTAATCGAGAAGGAGACCGGAAGAAAAATCTATACCATCCTTCAACTTCGGCTTCATCCTGCTATCATAGCCTTGCACGAAACGGTCAACAACGGCGACCCCGGCAAGGTATATGATCTTGACCTGACCTATATCACTTCGCGTGGTAACTGGTATTACCGATCATGGAAAGGCGATATAGCAAAATCAGGAGGGATCGCCACCAACATTGGTGTTCATTTCTTTGACATGCTGACATGGATCTTCGGCCCGGTTCAGGAAAACAAAGTCCATCTGCTACAAGAGAACAAGGCGGCCGGTTTCCTGCAATTGAAAAATGCCAGGGTAAGATGGTT
>CALMDO010000002.1 GCA_937862805.1 uncultured Bacteroidota bacterium | reverse complement strand
AGCAGATTAAAGGTTTGAAAAACAAAACCGATCTGGCGGTTGCGGATCTCTGCCAATGCGTTGTCATCCATCTTGCTGACATCTTCCCCGCTCAGAAAATAGCTGCCGCTGGTCGGGGTATCGAGGCATCCTAAAATGTTCATCAGGGTTGATTTTCCGGATCCGGAAGGACCCATGAGGGCCACAAATTCGTTTTGGCGGACTACCAGTGATACCGAACGCAACGCCTCCACTATGATGGAGCCGATCCTGTAATTTTTTACAATCGAATCGAGGCGGATAATTTCTTTTTCCATGGATTAAAAATAATATTAAAACCTTAACCTGAAATCTTCTTTACTCAGTTCTTCCCTGAAAAAAACAAGGCCTAAATGATAGAGATCGACGGTCACTTTCACTTGCGGATGGCGTTGGATCGTTGACCATGCTTCACTCATTTCTGCTGACCAGTGGATATCGTCAAAAATAAAAACGGTACCCGGATGGATATGTTGCAGGCATTGTTCAAAATACCGGAGAGTCGGTTCTTTCCTGTGGTTTCCGTCGAAAAAAACCATATCCAGACGGGGAAACTGCTCCAATGCCTCCTGCAATTTCTCTTCAAAACTCCCTGGCAGGAGGGCAATGTTTTTCATCCCGTAATGATCAAAATTCTGGCGTGCCACGTTGGCTGAATCAAGACAAGCTTCGATGGTGATGATTTTGCTTTCAGGACGAGCGGCTGAAAAATACATCGTACTGATACCCAATGAAGTACCTAATTCAAGGATAAAATCGGGTTGGTATTCCTGTGCGATCCGGAAGAGCAATTCCCCTTTCCGGGGCGCTACGCCCGATCGCCTGACTATGTCTCTTACCCTTACAAACCGTTGATCACAAACCGATTCCCGGGCTTTGGATCCCAGGTCTTTCCGTTTGATGAAACGTGATTTGAGAAGCAATTCACGGCGCACTTTATACATTAAACGGTACTGCGGATATTCCTCATGGTTGGTCAACACCTTTTTGTAGAAATTATAGATAAAAGGTGAATGAAGCGTGTATTTCGACCGGGTGTGAAAAGTGTGTTGAAGATAGGCTGCCAGCGCTTCTACCGATCGGTTCATAAGGAAGGAATAAACTGCAAAATTAACGGAAATATGCAGATTAGCAAGTTGGACGACGCGGGTCCTAAATGGTTACATTGAGGCGGAAATATTGATTTTCGTAACTTTGTTGCAAATT
>CALMDO010000001.1 GCA_937862805.1 uncultured Bacteroidota bacterium | reverse complement strand
GGTGACCCCGGAGGGACTCGAACCCCCAACCCTCAGAACCGGAATCTGATATTCTATCCAATTGAACTACGAGGCCAAAAGGAGTGCAAAAATACGAAATTATCTGATTTTTCCTACCTTTGTTCCCTGAAAATTAAAACATCAAAGGTATGTCAGTAAAAATCTCGGATAATGTAAAACCCGGTGTTGCAACGGGTGCAGCAGTTCAGGAAATCTTCAGAATAGCAAAAGCCAACCAGTTCGCCCTTCCGGCTGTCAACGTGGTAGGTTCCGATTCGGTCAATGCGGTGATGGAAGCCGCGCGAACTGTGAACTCTCCTGTGATCATCCAGTTTTCGAATGGCGGCGGGGTCTTCTTTGCCGGCAAATCACTCAAGAACGAAAACGAACGGATAGCCATCAAAGGGTCTGTTACTGGTGCACAGCACATTCACGAATTGGCAGCGCTTTATGGCATTCCGGTCATCATCCATACAGACCATGCGGCTAAAAAATTGCTTCCCTGGATCGATGGATTACTGGATGCCGGTGAGAAATATTTTCAGAAAAACGGTTACCCGTTGTTCAGTTCTCACATGCTTGATCTCTCGGAAGAGCCCTTGCATGAAAACATTGAGATTTGCAAACGCTACCTGGAACGAATGAGCAAGATGGGTATGACGCTCGAGATCGAACTGGGAGTGACCGGAGGTGAAGAAGACGGCGTTGACAACACCGGCATCGACAGTTCCCGTCTCTACACCCAGCCCGAACATGTGGCTTATGCCTACGAAGAGCTGATGAAAATCAGCCCCAACTTCACCATTGCTGCCTCTTTCGGCAATGTACATGGCGTTTATAAACCAGGTAACGTAAAACTCGAACCGGTCATTCTCCATAATTCCCAGGAATTCATCCGTAAGAAGTTCAACACCGATGCCAACCCGGTGAACTTCGTCTTCCATGGCGGTTCAGGTTCAGAGCCCGAAAAGATCAAAGAAGCCATCTCTTACGGGGTAGTCAAGATGAACATCGACACCGATACCCAGTGGGCCTTTTGGGAAGGGATTCTGAATTATTACAAGAAAAACAGCGGCTACCTTCAGGGGCAGATCGGGAATCCGGAAGGGGACGATAAACCCAACAAAAAATACTATGACCCGCGTGCATGGCTCCGCGAGGGTGAGAAAATGATGGTTGAGCGGCTGAAGGTGGCGTTTGCCGATCTCAATTGCATTGATCGTTACTGATCCCGTTCAGAACCCCTGCCCTATCTGCTGGGTTTGCCTGGCGTGTATACTGAGCACCGGAAAAGGAGAGTGGTTGACTATCTGGTGGGCGTAAGGTCCCAGCATGATGTTGGCCATTTTAGTCTCCTGTTCGGTCATGATGGCAATCAGGTTGGCATCGACGGCTGTGGCATAATCAATCGTGGCACGTGAGATGTTGTCAGTCTCGACGCTTTCCACCTGGTTTTTCACCTGTTCATCCATAAAATAGCGGACCACCTGCGACGCATAAAGATCCACATTCTGACGGATCGCTTTGAGTTTGGAGGTGTACAGTTTCAGTATGAAAATTTCCGCGTCGTGTTTCCTGGCCAGATAAGCGGTAAAAGAGGCTTTCTGCCTGGTTTCTTCGGCGCTGTCGATCGGGAAGATGATGCGGGTGAGGGGCCGTTTGATATTGATCCCCGCGCGGATGGTAATTACCGGACAACCGCTTGCTGCAATGATCTTGTTGGCATTGCTGCCGATCCAGAATTCTTCAAAGCCCGAAGCGCCATGGGTGCCGACAACAGTCAGCATGGCTTTTGCGTCTTTGGCTTCAGCCGTCACCTCCTTGTAGATTTTACCTTTCCGGATGGCGTAAGTGATCTTTCCCTGAAGCAGTTCAGGTTGGTATTTGGCGATCATCTCATCAAATGCCTGCCTGATTTCGGGGATGGTAACCCCGTATTTACTGGCATATTTGCTGTTTTCGGCAGAGGTTTTTTCAACCCAGACCAGAACGAGATCCGACTCACAATGCTGTGCAATGGAGAGTGCATGCAGAAAAGCATTGATGGAGCAATCGGAGAAATCGATGGCAACTACAATACGGCTCATGTGTATCAGGTTTTTGTTATTCGATCAATTGGATGTTGACGGGTTCTGAAACAATAAAAGCGTTGGGATAGTCAACCATTGCTTCGTTGAGGAAACGTTGGGCATCAAGGCGGGAGCGGAAATCTCCCACCCTGACTTTGTAGTTGGGCGATTTAAAAGTGAGGTAGGCTGCCATTCCCGGGTATTTCAGTAAAAATTCATCGTAGACCGCCTGGGCATTGGCTTTTGAATTGTTCCCGGAATCGGAATAGAGCTGTATGCGAAATCCATCGATGGTCTTTGTCATCTGGTTCAGCCGCACATGTTTCATCACCAGCACCTCCACACGGGGATCCTGGATTACGGTGCCTTTCAGGCTGAGGGTATCGGTTGTTTGCGCTTTCCCTTGTATAAAAACAAGTTGAAAGAGAAGGACGGTTATCCCTGTTATCAGGAAGGATGGAAATGGTTGTTGGCGCATCACTCTACAATCCAAAATTTTCGCGTGGATGAATACTCAATACAGGAATCATTGATTGGTTGATCATTTGTTGGGCCTGAGCGCCCAAAAGTATGTTCAGCGGGGTTTCCTGTTCAGTCATGATGGCAATGAGATCAGCCTGTACATTGCCGGCATAAGAGAGAACCGCCTTGGTCAGGTCATGGGCTACAATGCTGTCAATAACGAATTTCAGCTCATGTTGCTGAAGATAAGAGACCGCGGTTTGTGCATATTTTTCGGCAATCCTTTGGATGGATTTCAGATGGCTGGAATGGGTCGTGACAACATGGACCTCGGATTTGAAAGTCTTGGCTATTTTGACCACAAAAGGAAGTTTTTGGATTGTTTCAGCCGAACCGTCGATGGGCAAAAGAATCTTGTCAAGGTTTTTCTTCACAGGCCAGTCATGCCTTACAGTGATTACCGGGCAGGTGGCATAGGTCACGATCTTGAAGGCATTGCTGCCGATCCAGAACTCTTCAAAACCTGAAATACCATGAGCGCCGGTCACGACCAATTCTGCCTGGATCAAACGCGCCTGGTTATCAATTTCGTGATAGATTTTACCTTTTTTCAATTTATACTCAAGTGTCAATCCCCTGGCCATTTTTTTCGAAAAGAGCTTCAGCATTTCTTCAAAACGTTTTTTGGCCTCATTGCGGTTTTGGGTGGAGGTATCAGGGTAAAGCGATTCCTGGGGAGAAATCTTGTCAACCCACACCAACTGGATATCGGCCTTGAATTTATTGGCCAGTGAAATGGCGTACTCAATGGCATGAACGGAGGTGTTGGAGAAATCCACAGCGACAATTATAGGGTTCATGAGGTTGCGGTTTTGTTTGATAACGTAAAGGTAAGTAATTTACTTTAAAAATAAAATCCGCCAAAATAAATTACTTTTGCTGGCATGAATGAAAACCTGGATGCCACCGGCAGCAACCTGACTCCGGGAGAAAAGGAACTGGAGCGCGTTCTGCGTCCATCGGAGTTTCTTGAATTTTCGGGGCAGGATGCCATTGTCGAGAACCTGAAAATCTTTGTCGCTGCTGCCCGCGGGCGGGGTGAATCCCTCGACCATGTCTTGTTGCACGGTCCGCCGGGGCTGGGAAAGACCACCCTGGCGCACATCATCGCCAATGAGCTCAGGGTCAATATCCGGGTCACTTCAGGGCCGGTGCTGGATAAACCCGGCGATCTGGCCGGACTGCTGACCGGACTGGAGGAAAACGACGTCCTCTTCATCGATGAGATTCACCGGCTTTCGCCGGTTGTAGAAGAGTACCTCTATTCGGCGATGGAGGATTACAAGATCGATATCATGCTTGAAACGGGCCCTAACGCCCGGAGCATCCAGATCAAACTGAACCCCTTCACCCTCGTGGGCGCCACTACCCGTTCGGGATTGCTCACAGCCCCCCTGCGTTCACGCTTCGGGATCAATTCAAGACTCAACTATTACCCCGGCGAAGTGCTGGAACACATCGTCCTCCGCTCCTCCGGAATCCTCCATTGTACAATCGATCGCGACGCTGCCTCCGAAATTGCCCGCCGCAGCCGCGGAACTCCCCGCATTGCCAACATGCTGCTCCGGCGGGTCAGGGATTTTGCACAGATCAAAGGAAACGGAAAAATCGACCTGAAAATAAGCCAATACGCCCTGTCGGCCCTGAACGTGGATAAAAACGGGCTGGACGAAATGGACAATAAAATCCTGACTACTATCATCGACAAATTCAAAGGCGGTCCGGTCGGTCTGAATACCATTGCTACTGCCGTTTCAGAAGACGCGGGTACCATCGAAGAGGTTTACGAACCCTTCCTGATCCAGGAAGGGTACCTGATGCGTACACCCCGCGGCCGGGAAGTGACTGAAATGGCTTACGGGCATCTGGGCAAGATCCGGACCGGACCCGATCCGACCCTGTTCTGAGGGCTGAGAAGGCCTCCTTCACAATTTCTCTCTATGCAGCCACGGGAATTGTCAGAAACCATTAAAGCAGTTGCCAGAGCGTGTGGTTTTGATGCCTGCGGCATTGCACGGGCTGAATCGCTGGAATATCTGCGCCCTTTTTACAGGGAGTATTTCAGCCAACAAAGGGAACAATCGCTCACCTACCTGAAAACCAATCTGGAAAAACGACTCAATCCCGCTTTGTTGCTACCCGGTGTCCAATCCGTCATTGCGGTGCTGCTTAACTATTACCCCCGGGAACCTTTGCCTGAAAAAAATCAGTTCATCCTTTCCCGTTATTCTTACGGATCTGACTATCATGTTATTATAAAAAACATGATGAGGGAAATGGTCCTTCGCATCAAAGCTATTTACGGGGCTTTGGAGGTTCGCTCATTCGTCGATTCAGGGATGGTCGCGGAAAAGGTGTGGGCCCAACGATGCGGGCTCGGCTGGCAAGGTAAAAACACCCTGCTGATTCACCCCCGGGCCGGTTCCTTTTTTTTCATCGGAATTCTCCTTACAGACCTTTCTCCGGAGCCCGATGAAGCGGGTAAAGACCATTGCGGGAGTTGTGACCTTTGCATCCGTGCCTGCCCGGTCGGAGCGCTGGATTCTCCTTATCAGTTGCAACCCGGCCTTTGCCTGTCGTACCATACCATCGAATCAGATCAGCCTCTGCCGGAATTTATAAAAGAGCACCTCAGTCAACGTGTTTACGGGTGCGATATCTGTCAGGAAGTGTGTCCCTGTAACCGTTTTTCACAACCCCATCGTGTGGCCGGCTTTGAACCCAACCCAAAGCTCAAAGCGATGACAGGGAAAGATTTCCGGGATCTTACACCGGAGCGGTTTGAAGAACTTTTCAAAGGCACCGCCATTTACCGTGCAGGATACCACCGGATGATGCGGAATATCCGGGCTGCAGAAGGTTATGGCGCAATGGATTGACCCTGATATCATTCTCCCCAGCGGTACCGCTCAAAATCGAAACCGGCGAGAGAGAGTGCCCGGTCGACGACGGTCATGGCCAACTGTTCGGTGGAAGAGGGTTTGCTGTAAAAAGAGGGCGATGCCGGACAAATGATGGCCCCCGTTTCCGTGAGCAGTTTCATGTTATTGAGATGAATCAGGTTGAAAGGTGTTTCGCGCGGGACAAGGATCAGTTTCCCGCGTTCCTTCAGCATCACATCGGCAGCCCGTGTCATCAGATCGCCGGCCACACCGGCGGCGATCCTTCCCAGGGTACCCATCGTGCAGGGACAAATGATCATGCTGTTGTATCCTGTTGATCCGGAAGCCGGCGGGGCAAAAAAATCGTTGGGATCGTAAAGGATGAAGCGGGAAGACCAGGTGATCTGATCCGGATCCTGGTCCAGTTCGTATTTCCACACCTGCCTGGCGTTCGCAGAAAAGATGACTGCGCAGTGCTCTACCTGGTTTTCGAGGGCGGCGATCTTTTCGAGAAGAAGCCTGGCATAAAGTGCTCCGCTGGCTCCCGTGATACCTAAGATGATTTTATGTTTTTTCTCAGGCACAAGTGTAAGGGTTAAAAATCATTGGCCTTAAAGTCCCAGCAAAGCGACAGGGATAAAACGTTGTTGTACTGTCCCCATTCAAAAAGAATCTTCCGGTATTCAGGAGGATAGGGTGCGGTTGCATTTCGGATAGACAACAAGGAGTAGTTGAAACGAAAGTTGGTTTTCAGGTGCTTTGTAATATAGGCCGACAAACCCACGATCCCGCTGAGGGAAAAGGTTCTCAGGGGCACAATGTTTTCTCCTTTCTGACCCGATGCATCATAGGATTCTTCGTGGGACCCCAGCAGAACGTCGGCAGCCGGACCTATCTCGGCTGAAAACCTCCTGCAAAAAGTAAACTGGTAGAGGATAGGAATTTCGAGGTAGTGAAGCCTGAGCAGGTAGAAGAGCTCATCCCCATTTTCGGGATCAGTGTTCTTCCTGCTGCCCTTCTGAATGTACTCCATCTCCATCTGGAAAGCGGAGTGGGGTGAAAGGCGCAGGTTGACATACCCACCTCCCAGAAATCCCAACTTATGATATCCCTGCCAAAGATCGCCGTCTACCTGGCTGATGACTGCCCCGGCTAAAATTCCGGCGTTGAACCGCTGGGCGAGGGTTGCCAGCGGAATGCAAAGTAAGATCAGTAAACAATATTTTTTCATTTTCTAATTTCGGATAAAGTTAAAAAAAATCTTCATCCCGATATTTAATGATTTGTTAACATAACAGCTCCGTCAATTTCTCCGGCCAATGGAAACTTTTTCTAATTTAGCAGCTTACAGACCAAGGTTTATGGAACAAGCAGGAATTACCATCTTATTGGTCGATGACGAGGCGGATATCCTGGAGTTTCTGAGTTATAATCTGGAGAAAGAGGGCTATCAGGTGCTCAAGGCCAAAAATGGCAAAAAAGCGCTGAAACTGGCTGCAGAAAACAAGCCCCAGTTGATCATTCTGGATGTGATGATGCCCGGGATGGACGGCATGGAAACCTGTCGTGAGCTCAGAAAAATCCCGCAGTTGGAGGGTACTCTGATCGCTTTTTTAACTGCCCGTGGAGAGGACTTCTCACAGATTGCAGGATTCGATTCAGGTGCTGATGATTACATCACCAAACCCATTAAGCCGCGGGTTTTTGTCAGCCGTATCCAGGGTTTGCTCCGGCGCTATAAACCTGCTGCCGTCTCTTCATCCCTCATCGAAACAGGCCATTTTACCATCGATAAAGATCGTTACCTGGTGGTAAAAGACAACAAGGACATTGCTCTGGCGCGGAAAGAGTTCGAGTTGCTGCTTTTCCTTGTTTCCAATTCCGACAAGGTGGTCCGGAGGGAAGATATCTTTCTGAATGTCTGGGGTGAAGATGTCGTGGTGGGCGACCGGACCATCGATGTTCATATCCGCCGCATCCGGGAAAAGCTGGGCATCGATAACATCACCACCATCAAAGGCGTTGGATATAAGTTTGAGTCCTTATGAAATTCCATGAACCCCGGAACCTTGCCTTCCTTAATGCACTCATTATTACCGGGGTCTATATCTTTCTCTTTTTCATCTCTGATGTCCTTCTTTTTAATCAGGTCCCGGGGAATTTTCTCTTTTACATTATCCTGATAACCAGCGCTTTTCTACTTTTTATTTTGGTTAACTTCATCTTCAGGTACACCCTCGACCGGTTTATCTACAGCAAGATTCGACTGATATACAAATCCATCCATACTTTTAAGCTGGGGAAGAAAGAGAAACCACCGGTCATCCCCGATCATGACATCATTGACAACGTTCAGCATGTGGTGGACGACTGGGAGCGTGAAAAACAGAACGAAATAGAACAACTGCGGCAACTGGAACAATACCGTCGTGATTTCATCGGGAATGTTTCACACGAGTTAAAAACCCCATTGTTTAATATCCAGGGATACGTATCCACCCTGATTGACGGGGGTATTGACGACCCTTCGATCAACCGTGAATACCTGAAACGTTCCGAAAAAAGCGTGGAAAGGTTGATTCGTATCATCGAAGATCTGGATGAGATCTCACAACTGGAGTCAGGGCAAATCAAGTTGAATATCCAGCGGTTCGACATCGCGGCGCTCACACACGAAGTGGTGGAAATGTTAGAGATAAAGGCCCTGAAACGGGATATCAGGATCACGGTGAATGAGCCTGACAGGCATGTCATGGTGGAAGGTGACAAAGAGAAAATCCGGTTGGTACTGACCAACATCATCGACAACTCCATCCGGTATGGGCGAAAGTCGAAGGGCCATACCAAAGTCACTTTCTTTGATATGGATGAAAACATACTGACAGAGATCACCGACGACGGGATTGGCATTGACTCACCCGATCTGGTGAGGGTTTTTGAACGGTTCTACCGCACCGACAGAGGGCGTGCAGTCACCCGTAAAGGAAAAGGGCTGG
This sequence comes from uncultured Bacteroidota bacterium, assembly GCA_937862805.1. GTDB lineage: Bacteria > Bacteroidota > Bacteroidia > Bacteroidales > FEN-979 > CAIVAT01. Next base: position 14,851 of record CALMDO010000001.1, on the reverse strand, counting down.
GTCTGGCGATTGCCAAGCATATTATGGAAGCCCACCAGCAGACCATTCAGGTCAGAAGTACCATCGGGGTAGGTACTACTTTCGGTTTTACCCTGAAAAAAGGGTAATAAGTGGTTTCAGGATTTTCTTTCGATGGTAAAGAGGACCAACTGTTCCAATGATTGGCGGTACTGATTGTCGGGGAAAGCGTTTAAAATATCCTGTGCCCGGGAGCAATAAGCGTTCATCTGAGAACGGGCATAGTCAATTCCACCCCGGTCATTGACCATGATGATCAGTCGGTTTATTCTTTCCGGATCGTGGTGATGGTTTTTGACCGTGTTGATGATCCATCGTTTCTCGGTGAAATTGGCCTGGTTCAAAAGGTAAATCAGGGGAAGAGTCATCTTTTGGTCGCGGATATCCGTAAGGTGAGGTTTACCGGTAGCGTTGTTCCGTTCGTAATCAAAAAGGTCATCCTTGATCTGGAAAGCGATCCCGACTGCTTCACCGAACTTCCACATGGATTGAGCCACCGCTGGTGTACTACCCGTTGAGGAGGCGCCACAGGCGCAGCAGGAGGCGATCAGGGTGGCGGTTTTTTTCCGGATGATTTCGAAATAGATTGATTCTTCGATATCCAGCCTCCTGGCTTTTTCGATTTGCAACAATTCGCCCTCGCTCATCTCTTTTACGGCTCCCGAAACGATCTTCAACACTTCGAATTCATCCTTCTCAAGGGCCAGGAGCATACCCCGCGATAGCAGGAAATCGCCGACCAGGACAGCGATCTTGTTTTTCCAAAGGGCGTTCAGGGAAAAGAAACCCCGCCGCAGGTTGGAATCGTCCACCACATCATCGTGAACCAGGGTGGCGGTATGGAGCAGTTCGATCAGAGAGGCTGCCAGATGGGTTCTTTCGGTGACCTTGCCACACAGGGCCGCAGAGAGAAAGACGAAGAGGGGGCGGATTTGTTTTCCTTTCCTTCGTATAATGTACCGGGTGATGGTATCGAGTAACGGCACCGAACTCTTCATGGTTTGCCGGAAAGTGTGTTCGAAGGCATCGAGGTGCTGACTGATCGGCGCTTTTATTTCATCAAGTGTGTTCAGAAAGAGTTGATTGAAAGTGTAAAAGTAATCAAAACATGCCTCTCCTTTAGGATTTCAACGAGAAAAATCGGAATTTTGCACACATATTTGCCACCATGTCCGGATTTCTTTTTGATGAAGTTGTTTTTGGTCCTGTAAGGAGCCGCAGGCTGGGTCTCTCCCTGGGGGTGAACCTGTTGCCTTTGCACAATAAATATTGCTCTTTTAATTGTATTTACTGTGAATGCGGATGGACTCCTCGCCTGAAAGAAGCGCCCGTTTTTCCCACGCGGGAAGAGGTTTCGGGGTTCCTCGAAAAGAAGCTCAGGGAGCTGATAGCCGAGGATTACCTGCCCGATGTCATCACTTTTGCCGGTAACGGAGAACCCACGATACATCCCGATTTTCCGGTGATCGTCGAAGATACCGTAGCTTTGCGCGACCGGTTCCTCCCCCGGGCCAAAGTCTCTATCCTCTCGAATGCAAGCCGTATCTCCGATCCGCTTGTTTTTGAGGCCTTGAAAAAGGTTGACAACAACATTTTAAAACTGGATGCCGGTTCCGAAAAACTTTTCCGGTTGATGAACAACCCGGTTGAACCGGTCGATTTCGGAGCATTGATCGAAGATCTTAAACGGTTTGAAGGGAAAGTGATCATTCAAAGCATGTTTCTCCGGGGCAATTTCCGTGGAGAATTGGTTGACAACACAACGCCGGAAGCGGTAAGTGCGTGGGTTTCACGGATCCGTGAAATCCATCCTTCGCTGGTAATGATCTATCCCATTGCCCGCGAAACACCCGTTCACCACTTGGAGAAGATCGGTCAGAAAGAACTTGACATCATTGCAAAACAAGTTGCAGCAGCCGGAATCGGGGTACAGGTCGTTACTTAAGTGATGTGCTATGGACTCGTTGTATTATTCGGCAAGGATCTGGCTTGCTTTCGGAGAGGCAATCAACGGTAATGAAGCCATCAGCGACTGGTTATTGAAGAACGGTTATCCCGAAGTAGCCGCTTTGGCACATGCCATCCGGGGGAGCCAGGAAGCTACCGACTGGCTTTTTACCAACAAGTTTTTTCATCTGGCGGCATTGGATGCTGCCATCGATGAAAACATGCAGGCTTACCAGTGGCTTCAACGCAACAACCATTCCTTTTTAATCGTTTTTGCCGATGCCTGCAGGGGTAAGAATGCAGCCCTGCAATGGTTTATGGATCACAAGATGGAGGCCTTTCTGGTGATAGCTAAAAGGATCAAAGCGTTGCGCGACAACACAACCTTTGATTACCACAAGAAAAATTTTTAGAAATCACCCACACTTCGAATAACCACAACTTTTGCAAACGAGGCAGCCTTCCTGGTATACAAGGCCTTCCTGGTCGTTGCATTTGGGGCAGGTCCTCTCGGCGGCTTTGGTGCCATCGGGTATGAATTTCTTCAGGGTACGTTCTACGCCGTTTTTCCAGGTGTTGATGGAATCGACATCGAAATGAAGTTTTGAAATCAGGTTGACTACAAAGGGAAGGGGCATTCCATGGCGGAGGATTCCCGAAATGAGTTTGGCGTAATTCCAGTACTCTTTGTTGAAAGAGCGCGACAGTCCTTCGATGGTGATCTTATAGCCTTGCCGGTCTTCAAACTGAAAATCGTAGCGGGAACTCACCCCGTCGGGGCGGGTCTTCACGATCCAACCTTTTTGTACCCAGGTCGGCACCCAGAAATCTTCGGAGACACCGGTAAAAATTTCGTAGGGTCTGCCGTTGAGGATACCGACGACGGCCACCCATTTTTCGTAATCATTCTGAAAACGAACGACTTCTGCTTCCAGGCGATCGGGTCGGTGGGGTGCCCTCGTTTCCCTGAATTCGGTATTTTCTTCCTTTGTTTTTTTCTTCTCTTTGGATTCATTGTTTACCAGTACGCCGGCGCGTGATCCGTCACGGTAGACGGTCATCCCTTTGCAACCCACTTTCCACGCGGTTTCGTAGATGGTTCCGATCAGTTCTTCTTTGGTCTCGTTGGGAACATTCACGGTCACGCTGATGGAGTGGTCGACCCATTTTTGGACTGCACCCTGCATCTTGACTTTTGCCACCCAATCTACATCGTTAGCGGTGGCTTTGAAATAGGGGGATTTGCGGAGAATGTTTTTCAGGTCTTTTTCATCCATGCGGGAAACCTCTTCCGGGTCGAACCCTTTGGCCTTGAGCCAGGTGATGAAATTGTGGTGAAATACATTGTACTCTTCCCAGGTATCACCCATTTCGTCTTTGAAGGTGATCTTCACGTTTTTATCGTTGGGGTTGACTTTACGGCGCCGTTTATAGGAGACGGCAAAAACCGGTTCAAGTCCGGAGGTGGTCTGGGTGAGGATACTCACCGAGCCGGTCGGGGCGATGGTAAGCATGGCAATGTTGCGCCGGCCATAATTTTTCATCTCCTCATAGACATCAGGAGCCGCTTCTTTCAAACGGAGGATGAAAGGGTTATTCAGTTCTCTTGTGGTATCGTACAGGGGGAAAGGACCCCGTTCACGGGCCAGCATGACCGACGACCGGTAGGCTTCAATGGCGAGGATTTTATGGACTTCTATGGAAAAAGCGGTTGCTTCATCGGAGCCATAGCGGGTTCCCAGCGCGGCCAGCATGTCGCCTTCGGCGGTGATTCCAAAACCGGTTCGCCTTCCCTGTATGGCTTTTTTCTTGATATTGAACCACATGGTCCGCTCCCTGGCTTTGATCTCCTCGTTTTCGGGATCACTGTCGATCTTATCAATGATACGGTCTATTTTTTCCAGTTCCAGGTCGATGATGTCGTCCATGATGCGTTGGCCCTTATGAACATGCCGGATGAAAAGGTCGGAATCGAAGCTCGCCTCTGCTGTGAAGGGCTTATCCACATAGTTGTAAAGGTTGATGGCCATCAGGCGGCAGCTGTCGTAGGTACACAGTGGTATCTCCCCGCAGGGATTGGTAGATACGGTACGAAACCCAAGGTCGGCATAGGCATCGGGAATCGATTCGCGGAGGATGGTATCCCAGAAAAGAATCCCCGGTTCGGCTGATTTCCAGGCATTGTGAACGATCTTCTTCCAAAGTTCACGGGCTTTGATGGTTTTGGTTACCGTGGGGTGATCAGAATCTACCGGAAAACGTTGAACGAAATCAGTGTCATTGATGACAGCCTGCATGAATTCGTCGGTAATTTTAACAGAGATGTTGGCCCCTGTCACTTTCCCGGCTTCCAGTTTGGCATCGATAAAATGTTCTGAATCGGGGTGGACAACGGAGATACTGAGCATAAGGGCGCCACGCCGGCCCTCCTGGGCTACTTCTCTCGTCGAATTGGAATACCTTTCCATGAAAGGGACGATTCCGGTGGAGGTCATGGCGCTGTTTTTCACCAGGCTGTGTTTGGGACGGATGTGAGAAAGATCGTGACCCACCCCGCCGCGGCGTTTCATCAATTGCACCTGCTCCTCATCGGTCTTCATGATGGCTCCGTAAGAATCGGTACTTCCTTCGTTCCCTATTACGAAACAGTTCGACAATGAGCCGATCTGGAAACTGTTACCGATGCCGGCCATCGGGCTTCCCTGGGGAACCAGGTACCTGAAATGACGCATGAGTTCGAACAACTCCTCCTCCCCCATCGGGTTGGGATATTTTTTCTCAATCCTTGCAATCTCCCGTGCAATGCGCCGGTGCATATCATCGGGGGTGAGTTCAAGCAGATGACCTTCCGCATTCTTCAGGGCATACTTGTTGGCCCAGACATTGGCAGCCAGACTGTCGCCGCCAAAATAAAGCGTCGATTGTTCTACTACTTCACTAAACTCGTAAATTTTTTGATTGGTTTCTATCGTTTTTTTCTCTTTCATTTCCAAATCTTCAATCGAAACTTTCGGACGGATTCTCCTGGCCAGGACATCCTGGTAATAATCTGGTTTTTGCTCCGTAGCTATTGCTTTCACTGGATCGATTTCCATGCACGAACAGGATTAACCGGTGAATTTTATTTTATTAAACCTTTGTTTCTGCGAATACTAAAAAAAGAACCGGAGAGGGTGGTTTGAGGAGCAAGATACAACGAAGAAATTTTGTGCCAAAAGATAGTTATTAACAGAATTTCGAAGTTGAAAGATAACCTTTTGAATTCAATAAACATAGCCATTAATAATTCAGGAGAAGCACGGCCGGCGGTCAATTGGCTTCATCCCCGGCTTTCCAGAGGAGCTTTTTTCCGAAGCCTAAACGGTTGTCGGTCAGCTTAAACAAATCCACTTTGACCTCCCAAAGGTGAAGACCGGGAACCAATCGTGCCACCGGGAATTTTTTCAGATAGGCAGCTTTGGCCTTTACCAGGTTTTCTCCTTCCAGGACATGGATCATACCTGAGAATTGGACTCCGCGGATTTTTCCAACCAATTTGGTTTCCAATGCTATAGCTCCGGCAACACGCGCATTATTCCCTTTCACAACGGCCTGAATATGGCGGGTTTGCGGTTCGGACGTCAGGATGAAACGGTTTTCATCCGGTTGATAAACATAATAACAGGTAGCACACCATGGGATGTTGTTGTCGGCGACCGCCAAGGTAAGGATGTGATGTTCCTTCAGGAAGTTGCAGATGGCTTTGTCGGGCATACCATTCATTTAAAAATCAAGGCTGAGTGAAAAATAGAAGACCGGCTTTCCGATTTGTCCATCGTCAACCCCCCAGGCCAGGTCCGCCCTCAGGAAATAACCGAACAGCCTCGTTCTGGCTCCGAAACCGAAACCTTCCACCACCGGGTCTTTCTGCAATTCGACCTTAATAAAGAGCGGGCCGTTGGAGATGTAATTTGTAAACAATTGATTTTCTGATGACCATGGAGTAGGACCGGTCCAGGCAGTACCCACGTCCCCGAAAGCTACTATTTGAAAATTATTCAGAAAATCGGAACGGACCGGCCGGTTATAGAAGTAACGGAAAACCGGCCATCGCAACTCCGTATTGAAAACAAAGAAGCTGCTGCCGTTTCTAACATTCTGGTTGAATCCCCGCATATTGGTGGCCAGGGTTTGAAAAGCATAGTTTTGATCCATGGCAACCGGCGCCTCGGTGCTGAATCGCGGAAAAAGCCAGTTGTCCACTCCGCCCATATAATATAACAATTTATTATTGCCAAAAGAGGTACTGATGGCAAAACGGTTGGCCCAGATCAGGGTCCGGTGAACCTTTTGATAGTTGCGGAAATCAAGCCCCAGAACCGTCATATTGTTTCCGGTTGAGTTGAGCATCTGGTAATACTCTGCAAAACCTTTATAGCGTGTTCCCTGGTAGAGGTTAACCCCCAGGGTGCGGGTGTTATCGTAGTTGATCTCGCCCTTGATGCTGCCCCATACCGTATTCACATCGGGCAGGGCCAGGACATTCGGGTCGGGGTAGAGGATAACAGCCTTATCGTACCTGACGGCCGCGGTCCCTTTGATGTTGAGCACCGGGTTGAATGGGTAGGTAGCCACATAGTATAACTCATGGATCTTGTGACGGATAATTGAGTAATAACCAGCCTCTTCCACGGCTTTTCGGTGAAAAGTGATCTGGTGGTCAAGCCTTCTTTTAAAGATGGAATAACTGAAAAGGTACTCATTGTTGATCAGGTTGACATTCAGCCGCACGCCTCCACTGATCCGGTAATCTTCCATCAGGTCGGTAATCCCGACCATAAACAAGGCATTCAGTCCCGGGTTGATGAAAACGGGTGTCGCACTCCCTGTAAATGGCTGATAAGCAAAGTTCAGATAGGTGAAATCGATCTGTGTCACCATCTGATCAATGGCATATTCAACATTGTAATTCAATTGTTTAGCCGATTTGTATCGGTCGAGGGTATCGAAGGATTTTGCCAGCCTGAGGCCGGAGCCGATTTTTTGTAAATCGCGGAGGGTGAGGGCGCTTTTCGCGGTGGTATCCCTCAACCAGCCTGTTATTTGCTGTTGCAACCCTCCCTTCCCTCCGGTGGTGTCGGCCAGGTTCCACAGAGGCCGGGCCGCTTCACTTCTTCTGACAACTGAAAAGTGGCTTTTTTCATGCACCTTGAAAGGTTCTGTTTTAAGGTTCAAAGAATCCGGTTTCAGGGTATCTTTAGCGACAACCGGGAGATCCGGCACGGGGACCGGCAGCCGTGAAGATTGTAATTTCACCTTTTCTACCTGTTCAGGACGGATCAGATCGGTAGTGAACATCCGGAAATTGCTGTTGTGAAAAATGATCTCCCCGATGCGGGCGCCCTTCACTGAAACATCCTGTTCTTCAATGTTCCGCGCGTAATTGGTGACAGGCCGGGTGGTGGTGAAATAGCGATAGTGGGTAGTGGTATCGATAAAAGCGATGGCGCTGTCGTAGCGGGCCAGGTAACGGTTATAAACCCCGTTCTCGTCGCTCAGGAAACAGAAATAGCGATCCCCGTAAGGTTGAGGTTGGATCTCATGTATCTCCGGGGTATTGGTAAGCCGGCGCAACACGGGTACCTTCCCCGAATAGTTATAGAGAAAGAGGTCGTTGAAGTAGCTCATGGTACCGGTCTTCACCGGTTCATCAAAACGGATGGTATCACTCACCCTGTTGGATGAAAAAATGATATCATGGGAATTGTTGATGAAACGGGGATTCTGGTCATCATACAGGTCTCGTGTAATTTGTTCGTGCGATCCGGAAGCAATATTATAGACGAAGAGATCCGACTGGCCTTTCTGAACTGCTGAAAATACAAGCAAAGCACCATCTTCGTTATAGGCAAGGTCGGTCACTTTCTGGAAATTTTCCAGGATCTGCCGTTCAAATTTTTTGGCAGGGATGTCATAGATCAGCAGATTGACCTTTCCCTTCCTTTCGATAATGAGCGACAACGCCCGTCCCCCGGGATGCCAGGCAATCAGCGGAAAAGTATAGTCGGGTCTTTCCTCCAGGCGGTAACCGCCGCGGTAAATCCTTTTTTTCTTTCCCGTGGTGAGATCCTGAATAAAGATTTTATAGATTCCCAGCTGATGGGTAGCATAGGCAACCTGATTGCCATCAGGGCTGATTTTCAACTGATTGAAAACCCTTTCAGGTTTTTTCCGGATGTTGAGCGGGGGTGTGGAAGGGAGGGAGCGTTCCTGTTCCTGAGCCGCATAGGCATTGCGGTAATAAGCCCTCCATTCCTGTACTACCTCATTGTATGACAGCCCGGTAACATATTGGAATCCTTTTTCCACATTTCTGCTCAGCCGGGCCATATAAACAATGTTGGGAATGGCTGATTCACCGTACCGCAGGGCCATGTAGTTCCAGAAAGAGTGGCCGGCAGTGGCCGCTTCAAGACCTGTTAACTGGTTGAACTTTTCGTACTTACCGGCCATCACTGCATCCCTGACTTTGTTCTCCACCTCCACATCCCACTTCCTGGAGATAAAGGAGATCAGTCCGTTCATGTACCATTCGGGGACTGTAAACAGAGCGTTGTTCTTGATTTGGGAACCGATACCGGTACCATAGATCATGCTGTTGAGGATTACCTGGGCGATACCGGCCCGGATCTGTTGTTCGAAATGCTCATAATCGCCGTCGAAAAAGAGCAGTACCTTCCCTCCGATAATTTTTGTCACCCCTCCGGTATTGTAATAATCCCATTCTCCATATTGCCCGATATTGCTTTGTTTCAAATCGGAAAGGGTGTTGAATATGATGAATTGAATCTTTTCCTCCAGGTTGGATTGGAGACTCCGCTCTATTTCAGCGATGTGTTTGTCAGCGTATTCGGCAGTGTACAAAGCCAACTCCCGCCCATTGAGGTAAAAGTAGGTGTCAAACTTATCGAAACGGAAATTTAACCAAAGAAAATTGGTGTACTGTACCCTGCTCTTCCCGAAAGTCAATTGGGAACCGTTATAGAATTGGGCAAATGAACCTGATGAACCAAGAACAAGGAAAACGGTGATGACCCAGGTTGCGGCTGCCGTTCGGAATCGTGTGTTTGCGCTTGCATCCTTCGTCATATCCGGTTTCAGGGGGTCCTTGATTTCAACCGGCTAAGGTACGATTATTTTTGTTGCCGGGGCGGTTTGGCCGCCTTTTCATATCTTTGCCGGGTCACTCCAATACGATGAAAAGATGATCCGGATCGATACAATGACTTTCAACCTCTTCCAGGTAAATACCTATTTTCTTTCCGATGAAACCGGCGAATGCATCATCATCGATGCAGCCTGCTATGACGATGAGGAGAAAGGGCTCGTGAGAAAATACCTGTCAGATAACAACCTCAGGCTGGTTCGGAACCTGAACACCCATTGTCACGTGGACCATGTGCTGGGCAATGCGTTCATCGCCGAAACCTACCATGTCAATCCTGAATACCACCCGGGCGCCGCTCCTTTTTTATTGACAATCAAAGAGATGGGATTATCTTTTGGTTTTCATATCGGTACAATTCCCGCTCCAGCCCGCAACCTGGTTGATAATGAAATCATTCGCTGGGGCCATTCTTCGCTCCGGGTGCTTTACGCACCGGGTCACGCGGAAGGCAGCGTTTGTTTCTATAGTGAGGCTGAAAAATTTGTAATCACCGGCGATGTACTTTTTAAAGATACCATCGGACGTACCGACCTGCCTACCGGTAACCTCAACATCCTGTTGAAAAGCATCCAGGACCGGCTTTTTACACTTCCTCCCGATACGGTAGTTTATCCCGGCCATGGACCTGAGACCACCATCGGGTACGAGATCAATAACAACCCCTTCATCCGGTAAATAACTTAACGGGAAGAAAAGTTGCGAATCACGTCAAAAATATTGATCATCCGCTTCAGTTCGATTGGCGACATCGTCCTGACCACTCCCGTGATTCGTTGCCTGAAAACCCAGATACCCGGAGCGGAAATCCACTACCTGACAAAAAAAACATACTTCGAGGTACTGGAGGCGAATCCATACCTGGACAAGGTGTGGTTATATGATAAAAATTTCAATGACCTCCTCCCGCAATTGCAGTCCCAGGGCTTCGATCAGGTGATTGACCTCCATAAAAACTTCCGTTCGCTTTACGTTGCACGTCACCTGGGGGTGAAATACCACTCCTTCAACAAACTAAATGTTCGCAAATGGCTGATTGTCAATTGTAAACTGAATGTTTTACCTTCCATCCACCTCGTCGACAGGTACCTTTCTGCAGTAAAAATACTCGGGGTTTTCAATGATCAGCAAGGGTTGGATTATTTTCTAGCCGAAACCCCGGAAAAAGAGCTACCTCTCCTTCCGGAATCATACATCCGGGGCTTCATTGCGGTGGTTTTAGGGGGGAAGCACAACACGAAGATACTTCCGGCAGAAAAAGTGTCTGTCATCTGTAGAGAGCTGGACCGTCCGGTAGTTCTTTTGGGAGGAACGGAGGACCATGAAAGGGGCGAAAAGATTGTCGGGGAGGTTGACCGGAAGGCGCTCAATCTTTGTGGTAGTTTATCCATCAATGGTTCTGCACGCTTTCTCCGGATGGCCGATGCCGTGTTGACGAACGATACCGGTTTGATGCACATCGCCGCGGCTTTTCATCAACGAATTGTCTCTGTCTGGGGAAATACCATCCCTGAATTCGGAATGTATCCTTACATGCCGGGCGAAGAACCATCGCATTCCCTTATTGCAGAGGTGAAAAGCCTTTCGTGCCGCCCTTGCAGCAAGCTGGGACACAAGCAATGTCCAAAAAGACACTTTCGCTGCATGAACGATATCGACACCCGGAAAATCATAGACTTTTTGAACGCAGCGCCTGCAAGGAGCGACCAACGGCAAGATTGACAGCAGCCTATTTCTTACCCTTTATCAGGATCATGTACACTGACACCCACACACATATCTACGACGAAGCGTTTGATGCGGATCGTGGGGAGATGATTTCACGCGCGTTGGATGCCGGAATTGACCGCCTTTTCCTTCCGGCCATCGACAGTACCAGCCATGAAAAAATGTCAGAAGTGGTCGCAGCCTTCCCGTCGGTTTGTTTTCCCATGATGGGATTGCATCCCACTTCGGTGGATGAAAATTTCCAGCAGGAACTGGAGGTGGTCAGTGCTTACCTGGAACGGCCGGACATGAAATTTTACGCTGTGGGTGAGATCGGCGTGGATCTCTATTGGGATAAAACCCATGAGACTGAGCAGTTGGAGGTTTTCAGGGTGCAACTGCAAATGGCTTCGTTTCATCAGCTTCCGGTGGTGATCCATACGCGGAACGCAATGGACAAGGTATTGGATGTCCTTGAAAAGGAGCAAATCCCGGGGTTGAGGGGTATTTTTCATTGTTTCAGCGGCAGCCTGGAACAGGCACGACGGGCAACGAAATCGGGCTTTTTGTTAGGCATTGGCGGGGTGGTGACTTATAAATCATCGGGTTTACAGCAAGTGGTGGCTGTTGCCGGTTTGGAGCACCTGGTACTGGAAACCGATGCGCCCTGGTTGCCACCTGTCCCTCACCGCGGGCATCGCAACGAACCCGCCTACCTTCCCCTGATCGCCGCAGCGGTGGCGCGGATCAAAGGGACAACCCCGGAGGAGGTGGCCCGGCAAACCACCAGTAATGCCCTGACCCTTTTCGGGGTTTGAAAAATCATTATCTTTATCCCAAAACACTTTGCCATGATCAACCAGACAGCGATCCTTGTGATCTATACGGGAGGTACCATCGGGATGGTGCAGGATCCCAAAACCCTCACCCTCCGGCCGCTGACCTTTGATATACTCTACAAATACCTTCCGGTGTTGGAGAATTTCAACTGCCGGATCGATTTTTACACCTTCGATCCCCTGCTCGATTCTTCCGACATGACCCCTGCCTTTTACATTCACCTGGCTGCAGTGATCGAGGAAAAATATGAAGATTACGACGGGTTCGTGGTGTTACATGGTTCCGATACCATGGCCTATACCGCTTCGGCCCTGAGTTTCATACTCGAAAACCTCAATAAACCGGTCATCTTCACCGGTTCGCAACTGCCCATCGGGATGGTCAGGACCGACGGTCGTGAAAATTTCATCAACTCCGTTGAAATCGCTGCAGCCAAGGAGTTTGATACTCCCATTGTTCCGGAGGTGGCCATTTGTTTCGAGAACAAATTGTACCGCGGAAACCGGACCAGTAAGTTCAATGCCGAGCATTTCGGCGCTTTTGTCTCGGTGAACTACCCCTTGTTAGCCGAGGTCGGCGTGCACATCAGGTACCACAAAAATCTGATTCTGAAACCCAATTTCAAGAAACTCAAGGTGATGAAGACGCTGGATGAGAACATCACTATTTTGAAGCTCTTTCCCGGAATCCGTCCGGAAGCGGTGGAGGCGATCCTTCACACCGACGGTCTGAAAGCGGTGATCCTGGAAACTTTCGGAGCGGGCAATGCCCCCACAACGCCCTGGTTTCTCGATCAACTGAAAGAGGCCGTTTCAAGCGGGATCATTCTTTTGAATGTGACCCAATGTAAGGGCGGGTCGGTGGAGATGGGCAAGTACGAAACCAGCGTCGGATTAGGGAAAATCGGTGTAGTCGGGGGGTACGACATCACCACCGAATCGGCAGTGACCAAGCTGATGTACCTTTTAGGATGCGGTTATTCGACCGACGCGGTGAAGCAACTGCTACAAAACTCACTAAGAGGGGAAATGACCGTTTGATATTTGTTTAATTTGTTCTATCTTTGCACCCCGAAATGATCAACAGTGTTTATTCATTTCGCTGTTTTTCCTGGAGAGGTGTCCGAGTGGTCGAAGGAGCACGCCTGGAAAGTGTGTATACGCCAAAAGTGTATCCTGGGTTCGAATCCCAGTCTCTCCGCTAAGAATGAATGCAGGTTAACGAAAACCACTGAAAACATTGATGTTTTGGTGGTTTTTTGTTTTTCTTAAAAGTAATATAAAGCATTCAAAGGTAAACTTTCAGTGGCTTATTCGGTGGACTGAATGATTTATACGACGGGCGGAGAGTGCCTGGTTTCAGTTTTCTTTACGGTATGAAGACACAATCAAATTAACGCAAAAAAGGATTTATTGTTGTAGAACAGTCTTAGACGGCGGGTTTTTAAGTTGGCCTAAAATTTTAGCGTGAATTTTTACGTTTTGGTTTACAAAATTGACGCAATTTTTTTAGAATTGAAGCGCGAAGGTTTTTAAATGTGTTTGAGCTGGTGAGCACAGCGTCATTCTCTATAACTTCATTGCCCCGGTATACCGGTCAACTCTTGTAAAAGTTGTAATTCATATCCATCGGGATGGTGATTCTGACGGTAGTCCCGGTGGAGTGTCCCTGCTCATCCACCGGATCGGCAATGACATAGGTGATCTTCTTTTTGTTGAATTTATTGATGATCCGAATGGTCTGATCGATGATGGATATCCCTTTCCCGGTGCCATGCTCGCCTCGTTCACCTGCTTCCTTTCGTCCTACGCCATTGTCGCTGATCAAGATGGCCAGCTCACTTCTTTGCTGCCGGACTTGTATTTCAAGATTACCACCGGTTGGTAAGGGTTTCAGTCCATGTTTGATGGCGTTCTCGACAAAAATCTGGGTGATCATCTTGGGTACCTGGACCTGGAAATCAACCTGATCATCAAGATCGATCCGGCAGGCGAAGGAGTCATTCATCCGGTTTTGCATCAGATGAATGTAATGTTGAAGGAAATCGAGCTCTTCTCCCAATGTCCGCGAAAGTTTATCACTCTGGAGCACGGACGACCGCATCAGGCGCGAAAGGGCAAGCAGGTTCCGGTTGGCCTCAACAGGGTTCCCATCCAGTATCATGGCACTAACGGTATTGATGGTGTTGAAAGTGAAGTGGGGATCCAACTGGTTGTGCAACAGCAACAATTGCAATTCGGTAATTTTTTTCTCTGCATTGATTTGCCGGGTCATCCTTTTGCGTTGCAAGTACTGGACCAGCACGACAAAACCCAGCACAACCGAGTAGATCAACAGATAGACCGGGAACCTGAAATAATACCAGGGATTGGGCTCCCAGGAAATAACTGCCCGTTTATTTCCATCCTGTAAACTTAGTTTTCCTCTTTTACCTGCTTCCCTGATCGCTTGGAAGAGCATGATTTGTCCGGGCAATGGGTTATCGAACCGAACCGGGTGCGAGAACTCATGATCGGTAATTATGAATGCTTTTTCATTTGTTACTCGGAAAAAACACTCCTGGTTCCCGTCACCGTCGATGTCAGTGGATTGAAAAAAAGTTGATCCGGGCGATTCGATTTTTTTCCTTTCAACGACCGTAAGACTCGTGTCGTACCTCTCGATGATTCCGCCTTCACGGCAAAGAAGAACACTGCAGTCTGATTCACGTGGTCTATATAATTCGAAAAACCTTCGTCGAAGGGTATCATCGAGCTGTCGCTCCCTCATTTTTTCTCCCTTTGCATTGAACAACATCAACTTTGCGCATCCGGTTCCCGCATTCCTGGGTTCCAGTAGAACAAAGATGAAATGAGAGGATTTGATCCTGACCACTTCGGGAGCCAACCGGATATAACGTCCGGGAAACTGTACCGGTGAGAAACAAAAATTAAAATCGCGGTCGTACGCCACCAGCCAGGCGCTGTTATCATCATACCGGGCACTGATCTTTCCCTGGTTATTATCGATGGAATAGGTATCGGTGATCAGTTCAGGATAGCCATCTCCGTTCAGATCAGCGGTACTGGTAACAGTTTGAAACAACACTCCTGTATTTGTCCGTTTCAGTTTACCGGTCTTCATATTAAAACTGAA